>JAKIWS010000012.1 GCA_022749895.1 Thermoplasmata archaeon | reverse complement strand
CCGGCGTCCGGCGAGGACCGCGCTCGCTTCGCGCAGGGCATCCGGCGGCTCCGCGACGATGACCGGGCGCGGGGGGTTCGGCCGCGTCGCGAGGCCGGGGTCGAGACGTCGCGCGAGCGACGCGGGCCAGGCGTCGCGAAGATCGAGACGGGTCACGAGGGCGCGGACCTCTTCCCGTTCGGTCCGCGTGACCGGCCAGGTCGGCCCTCCGCCGACGAGCGCCGCCCCGTCGCCCCGCGCGACGACGAGGGTGAGGATCGTCGCGGGCGTCGCGGCCGCCAGCGCGCCCCCGACGACCCCGGCGCCGACCACGCGGACGACGCGCGCGAGCTCGGCCGCGGTCGCGCCCCGGTTGCGGATCTCGCCCAGAAGCTCTCCCCACGCGGCGGCTCCGAGTCCCTCCGGCGCCTCGGCGAGCGCGAAGAGGGATCCGGCGGAAAGCAGCGTGATCAGGAGGTCCGACTCCGTGAGCTCCCCGGCCAGCTCGAGCGCCGTGGCGGCGACGCTCGCGCCACCGTCCCGGGGGGAGCGACGTAGCGGGACCGCGGTCGAGCGGAACGGCACCTGCGGCGGGAGCGCTTCCGGTCCCACGGCGAACCCCTGGGTCAACCGTTCGCCGAGCGCGGCCGCGGTGGCGAGCGCCAGCGAGCTCGCGGCGGACCCGACGGCGAAGAAGGCGATCTCCCGGAAGCCGGCGAGGGGGACGAATCGGTTGCCGAGCCTAAGCGTGGGGCCGTCGCGGCGGAGCGCCGCGCGCACCCCGCGGTAGGCGTCGGCGCCGGTGACCGCGGCCCGGTACGCGGCGTCGAACGACCCCGCGATCGCGGCGACGCGGTCGTCGGCCTCGGGCACGGGCGGCCCGGGGCGCGACGGAAGATAGGGTTGGCCCCGATTCCCGGTCAGCCGAGCTGGAGACCCTCGGCCGGGCGGGGTCCGCCGGGCGTCCGGAAGCGTCCGGGGGAGAACAGCGCCGGGTCGAGGTCGGTCGGCTCCCCGAGGACCGACCGCGCGACGCGGAGCGTCGTCGCCGGGGCGAGCATGAAGCCGTGGCCGCCGAATCCGTTCGCCTGGACGAAGCCCGGAAGCCGCGGGTCCTCGCCGATCACGGGGAGGCCGTCGGGCGTGTCGTCGTAGAAGCCGGACCAGGCGCGAAGAACGCCGAGATGTCGGAGCGCCGGCACGAGGCCGACCATGGCGCGTGCGAACGCGCGCAGGAATTCCGGGGAGGTCGGCATCCCCCCTTCGGTTCCCGGAGGATGCGGGAGCGAAAGGCCCCCGACGATCTCCCCGCGCATCGTCTGGCTGAAGTAGAGGCCGTCCCCGAGGCGGACGATCATCGGGTCTAAGAACGGCTTCAGCGGCTCGGTCGCAAGGATCTCATGCCGGCTCGCCACGTTCGGCACGGAGAGCCCGGCGCGCGCGGCGAACTCCGCCGACCAGCCCCCCGCGGCGTTGACGACGTGGCCCGTCGTCACCTCGCCGGCGTCCGTCGTGACGCCGACGACCCGCCCCGCGTCGGTCCGCACACCGCGCGCTTCGAGACCGAGCACGACTTCGCCGCCCAACCGACGGACCGCCTCGTAGACCCCCCAGACGGCGGGGAACGGGTACAACGTCCCATCGGTCGGGAGGAACGCGCCGCCGGCGATCCCCGTCGGGTTGAGCTCGGGGGCGATCCGGATTACGCCCGCCGGGTCAAGGAGCCGCGCGTCCAACCCCTCCGACCGGACGACCTCGTTCACCTTCCGGAGCCGGGCCATGTCGGCGTCGGTCCCGCCGAGGAACAGGTACCCTCCCTGGCGGAACCAGATGTTGTAGCCGAAGTCGGCGCCGAACCGGCGATACGCGGCGACCGCCTCCCGGGCGAGCCGCACCGTCGCGCGGGTCTCCCACTGTTGACGAACGCCGCCACCGTTACGGCCGGAGGCGCCGCTCGAGAGGAACCCCCGGTCGAGCACGAGCACCGGTCCGGCGCCCGCACGGAGGAGATGGTACGCGGTGAACAGTCCCACGATGCCGGCGCCGACGATCACCGTCCGGTACTCGCGGCGGGACGGGACGTTCACGCCGCCGACTCGGGTGCGGGTTCAGGAAGTTCGGCGAGCGCGCCCAGCGTGACCGGAACCACCGGGGGCCGCTGACGGATGTAGCCGACCTCCGGAGGAGTTCGGCCCTCCAGGATCGCGAGGAGGAGCAGCGCATCCGGGAGGCAGTAGCGACCCTGGCAGAGCCCCGTGCCAAGACTCGTGTACCGCTTCACCACCTCGATACCGCGGAATCCGGCCCGCGACGCTTCTTCGACTTCCTCGAGCAGAACGTCCTCGCACGCGCAGGCAATGGTCTTGCCGCGTCCGCGCGGACGGTCGAGGAACTCGCGGTAGTAGCCGTCGAGCTCGTTCGGCATCTCCTCGACAATCGAGGGGGAGGGGTCCGGCCAGGGACCGGCGTTGGTGACGACGCATTCCGCGAGGGTCGAGGCGTCCGCCGGCGCCCCCGCGCCCCCCGCGACCGTTCCGTAGGCGAACAGCCCGGGAACGCTCGTCCGCCCCGCGGGATCGAGCTCGGGGTAGTAGCCCCCCGGGATCGAGCGCCACGACATCCGGGCGCCGGCTTGGAACAACAGCTGGTTGTTGGGCAGTCGCCGATGCGCGAGGACGACCGCGTCGACGGGCACCTCGAACGACGCTCCGCGTCCTCTCGACGCGAGGAGGACCGAGCGCACACGTCGATGTCCGTTCGCCCGGGCGATGATCGTACGGGGGTACAGGGGGACGCCGAGGTTGGTCGCCCGCGCGGTGACTTGAGGCTCGATGGCCCCCGGGGCCACGACCGCGTCCACGGCCTCCCCGAACCGGTCGAGCATCGCGGCCGCCCGTTGGCCCCCACCTACGACCACGGCGTGGGTGAACGGCGGTGCGCCATGATCCCCGGAGAGAGCGAGTGTGCCGTCCGCGGTGAGCACTCCCGGGCGGTCGTTCCCCGGGAAAAGGAGCGACGTATCATAGCCTCCGCTCGCGACCACGACGCTCTCGGCGCGGACCATCAAGGCCGAACTACCGGGCTGGGTCGCGACGAGGCGAAACCGACGGCCGGTCGTCCCGGCGGGAGGGGGAAGGAACGCAACGGTCGTCCGGGACCGGATCTCGAGGGCCGGCTCGGGTTGGGTGGGCGCGCGGCGATCCAGGAGGAGCGCGCGCACTCCCCGCGCGTTCAGTTGCTCGCCAACCCATCGGCCGGTCCGACCGGCTCCCACGATGACGACGGGGCGGTCGACGAGTTCGCCCGGAGGTGGGGTTGCGGCGGGGCCCGGCGTGGGGAGCTTCCCATAGCCCGCGAGCTGGCGGACGACGCGGTGGTACCACGGGACCACCATGCGCGGCCGACGGAAGCCGTGCAGGGTATCGATCCCATGGGGGAAGATGACGTCGAGGAGCCCCAAGAGGTCGAACCGCGACGACGGCCAGGCGTTCTCGGTCCGAATGCGGTCGCCGGACCGCGGCTCGTAGGTGCAGGCGCGGACGTTCGGGATTCCGTTGACGCGGACGAGACAGCCCGTGCAGAACCCGACGCCGCAGAACGGCGCTCGGGGCCGGTGGTACCGGATCGACCGCTGGAGGAGGGGCGGGTGCCGCCTCGACAGGGCCCGGGCGAGGGGGACCGCGGGCGCGGACCGGAGCCCGGCCCCGTTGACGGTGTACTCCCGGGGCGGGGCGGTATCCATCGGCGGCCGCGACGAGCGGAAGCACGCCTATTTGAACGGGCGGGGTGGCTTCGGGCCCACGAGCGTACCGATGGCGGGCCCCATCTCCGCATCTTCCCGTTCGAAGACGCCCGCGCGGTGGTGAACTCTCGAACAGCATCGAGCCGTCGCGCTCGACCTTGGACCCGCCCTCGACGCGATGTCGTCCGACCGATTCCCGAGCCCCCGTCGACCGACCATCCCCCCGAGGGCGTCGAGGTCCCGTGGGTTCCCAGCGAATCCGGCGGGCCGGGTCGTCGGGAGCTCCGGTGACCCATCGGTCGAGCCGCCCCGGAACGCGAGGTCCCCTTCCGCCGCGGGATCCCGGCCGAAAGGCCCCGTCGGCGGGTCGGACCCGGGGACCCGTTTCATCCGACGGGGGGGCCTCACGGCCACGCCGTGTAGCACTCCCCGAACGACCACTGGGCCGAGCACAGCGGGGCGTTCGCCTCGTACGACGAGATGTAGTTCGGGAAGCTCGAGTTGAGGGCGGTGTAGTTCGTGGGAGAGACGATGTGAATGGGCGAGACGTCGAAGATGCCCGACGCCGAGACGAAGCCGAAGGCGCTCGGGTCTCCGATCCTCGAGCTGGGAACGGTGAATCGGAATCCGGTCTCATCGAACTGAACGTTTTGGGTCGTGAGGACGAGCGGTCCCCCGGTCCCGATCTGGGTGCGGTTCGCGATCATGCTCGCGAAATGGAGCCCGTCCCACCAGAGGAGGAACATGTAGTCGGCGGAGTCGTTGTTGCCGAATGGCCACCCGCACGCGCAGAGGGTCCGGTTCAGGTTGAACCCCACGGCCCACCCGACCACCTGCTCCCCGAGCACGCTCGGGTGGGCCGGGAGTTCGGACCGTAATCGGATCGAGACCGTAAACGCTCCCAGTCCACCCGTGACGGAGGTCGAACGCATGTCCAACCAACCCGGCGGGCCGACTGCGGTCGCGGGGGAGTGAAGGTCCTCCGCGAAGGACCATTTCGCCCAACAATCGACCCCGACGAACTCGTAGAAGAGAATGTCCGTGTAGGCGCAACCCTTCGCCATCGCGCTGGGGAACGGCGCCTCGGGGGATCCCTGGTTCATCAGGCCTCCAGAGCGGGGAAGGATCTTCGTGGTCGAGACGATCTTGACGCTCGCCGGCGCCCACTGGTCCGTGATCCCCAAGAATCCCATCGAGATCGGGTTGCCCAGGGTCGCCGCCCGGACCGAGAAATCGATCCGGCTACCGTGAATCGCGTAGGCGACCGGGGTGATGACAACGTTTCCGCCGTTAAGGAGCGGCGTCCGATCGACCACGCCGGCGGCAAAGTGCTGTCCGTCCCACCACAGGTAGACGGCGTACTCGGGAGGAGCGGGCGTGGAGTTGCCGTACGGCCAACCGGCGGCCGCGGTCGTCCGGTTCGTGTCGATGGCGATCTGCCAATCGAGCATCTGCCCCCCCAGGAGGCTCGGTTTCGACGGCAGCGCGCCGGCGAGCGTGAACTCAAAGGTGAAGTTGGTTTGCTTCTGGACCGAGACTTGGGCCACCTCGAACCACGTGGGAAGGTTGGTACTGGTCACGGTCGTTCCGTAGAGGGCGGGCTTCGCCGTGACGGACCGCGACGAGGATCCGGCGGGGAGGGTGAGTAGCACGACCACCAGAATGCTCACGACGATCATGCCGACCGCCCCCCACCGAGCGGGGCGTCGGGGCGAGAGCGGATGGTTCGGCCTCGGCGTCGACCCCGGTGGTCGGCCGACCGGCAGCTCGTCCTGTGGCGGTGGGACCCATTCGGTTGCGTTCGGCATGACAGCGACCTTGCTCCTGGTTCGGCGGACCTTTCGGGCGCATGTCGCCGGATTCGTCGTTCTCTCCTCATTGGGCCGCCTCCACATCGGATGGGAAGAACGCGGACATTTGTCGCCCGCCACACGCAGCCTTATCGGTCCGGTCGGAAATCCCCCCGACCTCGCGGAGGAGCATCGCCGACATGTCGGACCGGCCGACCCGCCCTCGCGACGAGCTGATCCGCCGCGTCCAGTCGCTCGACCGTGCCCATCCGGATTGGGACTCGCCGCGCATCGAGAAGGAGCTCGAGACCCTGGTACCCGTCCTCTACGGTAACTGGAAGGACGACACCCCCAATCCCGCGTCGAGGTCCCGTCAGATCCAACGTTGGAGGGGAGCGGGAGGCGTCCGAACGTTGACCCGAGGCGCGAAGCCCCTGTACCATCGCATCTGGCCGATCGGCGAGCGGCAACGTCAGGCGCTTCAGCCGTCGTTCACCGCACGCCCGACTCGGTTCCGAGCCTCCCATCGGGTGTTCCTCCACAACTGTTCCACCGAGACGCTTCGGGAGATCCGGGTTCGCCTCGGCACGAAGGACGTAGGCTTCGAACCCGCGCTTACGCCCGGGAGCTTTGCCGAGGTGGCATGGTACAAGAACGACGAGGTTCGTTCAGCGTCGCTAGATGCTCCGGCGCACGCTGAGCTGCGGTTCGCGCTCGGGGTGGAGTTCGCGATCACGCAAGGGACGCGGCGGGCGCGATTGGACGGGGAACTCATCGCGGATTCGTCCGATGGCTGGACGGCCTTTCGCTCCGCGGCCGGCGGCGAGCGAGAGATCGCCTAGATTCCGAGGGCGAGGTTGCCATCCGATGCGCTCCCCCCGGCGGGGAGTCGAAGGTCACGCGGCTCCCCCGCAAGGTTCCGTCGATCGTCCGCGCTCGTCGGTCGAGAGTCCGAACTCACGTCGTTGGAGGCGTTGGTCGACCGGACGCACGCCCGGGACGGAGGATTCATCCTCCTGACCGGAGAACCGGGGATCGGTAAAACCCGTCTGCTCGCCGAAGTAGCCGACTACGCGCATCGACGTCGGCTGGCGATGTTGTCGGCCACGTGCCAGGAGGTGCGGCGCTCGGAGCCGTACGCGCCCTGGATCGACGTGATCCAGCAGTTCGTCGCGTCGTCCCCGCCGAGGACGGTGCACGACGCGGTCGCGCCGCGCCTTCCCGCGCTCACCGCGATCCTCCCCGAACTGTCGGAGAAGTTCTGGTTGTTTTCACCGGAGCCCGTAGGGTCGGAGGCCCTCGAACCGGCGCGATTGCTCAGCGAAATCGCGCGCTTCTTATGCGAGGTGGCCGCCAAAGCCCCGCTGCTGATCACCATCGACGATGTGGCGCTCGCCGATGCCGCATCCTCGGACCTTCTGGAATCGATCGTACGCATCGGTTCGGGGCATCCGATCGCGCTCATCGCCGCCTCCCGCGACGTTCACCTGGAAGAGAACCTCGCGCTCCAACAGGTCCTTCAGCGGTTGGAGCTCGACCACCTCGCAACCACGGTCACGATCGGTCGGCTCGACGGGCAGCAAGTGGGGGAGCTCGCCGCCACAGGCCTCGGGGGCGTCACCCCCTCCCCCCGGCTCCAGGAACTGCTGTACCGCAAATCGGGGGGCAACCCGTTCTTCCTCGAGGAGATCTTGCGCGCCCTGGTGGAGGGGGGACTCCTCCCGCCCGGGGCCGCGGACCTTCCGCAGGGTTCGGGCGAGGCGCTCGCCATTCCGGGAAGCATTGCGAGCGGGATCCGTCAGCGGCTCGGCCACTTCGACGAGGCGGGCCTCAACGTACTTCGGACGGCCTCGGTCCTCGGCGTCGTTTTCTCGGTGCCGGTCCTCTCGAGCGTTTGCGGGGCTCGGGAGAAGGACCTGCTGCGAGCGCTCGAGACCGCCCAGAAGAGCGGCCTCGTGCAGGAGGTCGCGCCGGGCCTCGGCCCGGTATCGCTGGCGTTCGGACACCCCCTGATCCAGGAGGTGCTGTACCGGGACATCAGCCGCCCGCGCGCGCAGCGGATCCACCTCAAGGTCGGCCGGGTGCTCGAACGGCTCCGCGACTCCGGCGAGGGCGTCGCCGCGGCGGCCATCGCCTACCACTACTTCCACGGGAACGAGCTGCGCAAGGCCCTCGACTACTCGGTCCGCGCGGCCGACGAGGCGGCGAAGATGTTCGCTCGGTCGGAAGCGTCCGAGCACTGCCGGCGTGCACTTTCGATCCTCGAGATCCGCCCCGACCCCAAAACGAAGGCCCGCGTCCAGGAGCGACTCGGCGACCAGACCGCCTCGCTGGGGGATGCGCCCGCCGCCGCGCGATTGTACGTGGAGGCCGCGGAGGGCCTAGTGACGTTGGGTCGAACGGCCGACGCCGGCGACTGCCTTCGAAAGGCCGCCAGCTGCGAACCGGGGCCGAATGCGGCGACGTACGCGTTGCTCGCCCGGGCCCGGGTCCTCCTCGAAACCGAGGGGGCGAGCGCCCGGATGGTGCACTGGTTCAGCCTCCACGCGAGGATGCTCTATCGGGATGCCCGGATCCCCGAGGCGGAGCGAGAGTCGCGTCATGGCCTCGATCTCGCCGAACAGCTCGGCACCCCCTCCGAGCAGGCGACCTGCCGGCTTCAGCTGGCGTTCAGCATCCCCGCCGAGGCCCGCGAGGATTGTCGGCGACTCCTCGAGGAGGCCCTGGCGATCGCTCGGACGCACGGGCTCGACGAACTTCGGTGCGACGTGCTCGCCCAGCGATCGTTGTACACCATTCAATGCGGCGAACCGCTGCCCGAGGTGCTCGGTTACCTCGACGAGGCGTTGGCGGCGGCCACCCGGGCCGGGAGCGTGGAGCGCCTGATGTGGTTACGCGGGGTCGGACACCCGTACCTGCTGCTCCGCCAGGGACACGTCGACGACGCCTTGGAGGCGGCCCGGGCCGGAGGGGAGTTCCGGAGTCGGCACACAGGAAATCCCGGGATCGAAGCGACGGCCTACCTGGGCTGGATTGCAGTCATCCAGGGCGACGACGAGCGGGCCGAATCCTACCTGGACGAGAGTGTGCGGCTGCTGGCCGACCGCGCGAGCTGGTACTGGGATGTCGGCCTCCGGGTCGTCGAGGCACGCCTCCGCCTCCGGCAAGGACGATTTCCCGAAGCCGAGAAATCGCTCCTTCGATCGCTCGAACTGACCCGTCAATCCGGCCCGACCGCACTTCACGCGCTGTGGCACATCGAGACCCTTTCCCTGCTCGTCCGAAGCTCCTTGGCCGGGGGGAACTTCACGGAGGCCGGGAGGCACTTGGACGTGCTCCAGACGTTCGTTCGACGGTTCGGGATCGAGCTCGGCTGGGCCTTTGCGTGGCGCGCGGAGGCGCAGTGCCTCACCGCGGGGGGGACGGAGCGCGCGGAGTCGGTCCGCCTCCTCGAGAAGAGTCGATCGGTCTTCGAGAAGCTCGACTGGGGGTACGAACTCGCTTCGACCTTGGCACAACTCGGCGACCTCTACGGTCGCCGCGGCGAGCGGGAGAAGGCCGGCGCCGCGAACCGCACCGCGTTGCGCATGTTCACCGAGATGTCGGCGGCTCCGGAGATCGCCGGGCTCGAAGCTCGCACCCGGGGGTGAGGGCCTCGCCGTCTCGGCGCGGGAAGCGGTCGATACGAATCCGCGGGCGACTCCGCCTATCCCTCGCAAGGGCCACCGTCGAAACCGCCGCCCCCCACCCCCGGCCCGGTGTTCTCGCGAGGGGAAACCCTGTAAAGTGGGGGGGGAGTAGTCCCTCGGATGTTCATCCAGACGATCTCACGAGATTTGCCCGTCGACGTCGGAACCGCGTACTCATGGTTGACAGACTTTCGTGCCGACGACCTGACGTTGGTGGGAGAGTCCTCCGGATCGCGCAGGGTCGAATGGGTGGGGAAGGATCGCGTCCGCGTCACCAATCCGAGGCCGCTCCATCCGCATATCCTCGAAGATACGATGATGACCCTCCGACCCCCGGATCGTTGGACCGGCGAAGGCATCTTCTCCTCCCGGAACCGGCGCGTGGCGACGTACACCCTCGATTACCAGCTCACCCCGTGCCCGGGAGGTTCCCGCATCACGGTGAGGCTCGAGGTGACCCCGGTCTCCCTCCTCGCTCGGCTGGCCGTCGGGCTGATGTGGCGGACGTTTGCCGCAGAGCACGAGGATAACTACAACGACATCGTGGCCGGGATGAGGAAGGAACTCGGGGAAGGGGCCACGAGCCCGTCCCCCGTGCCCCACGTTCGCCCTTCCTAGGCACGAACCGGTCTCGTCGGCGGACGGAACGCGGGCGCCCGCCCCGGCGATGGGCCCGAGGGGGACGACCCCCATTCATAGCCCTCAAGGGACTCGGCCGTTCGGGTCGATCCGGTGCCAAATTCCGGCCGGGCCCCCTCCGGCTCGGGCACGGTCGAGCCTCCCCCCCAATCTCTATAGTATTGGTGGAAGTGTGGAGGCCTCCATCTATGAGGACGCAAGGCGGGTACCACGGCCGTCGTATCCAGAAAACCGGGGGTTCCACGTTCATCGTGTCGCTGCCCAAAACGTGGGTCACGAGCCGCAATCTCGGCGCCGGGGACGTCCTCATGTTCGTCCCGCGGCCGGACGGGTCGCTCCTGCTCTACACGGATCCGGGTCCCGGCGGCGAACCGGTCAAGCGCGTGGTGATGGTGACGAACGACATGCCGGAGGACCACCTGTTCCGACGGCTGGTGGCGGAGTACATCGCGGGTGCCCCCCTCCTCGAGATCCGGACCAATGGGCGGATGCAGGCGCGCACGCGCAACGTCGTCCGCGGCTTCGCCCAGCGGATGATCGGGCCGGAGATTCTCGAAGAGACGAGCGAGGCCGTGGTGCTCCAGGACGTCGTCGGCGCCAACCCGCTCCCGATCCCCCAGGTGATCCGGCGGATGCACCAGATGGTCCGCGCGATGCAAGCGGACGCGATGGCGGCGTTCCGGGCGCAGGACGCCGGGATCGCGAAGGACGTGGTGGAGCGGGACTGGGAGGTCGACCGGCTCCATTGGTTCGTCCAGAAGCAGGTGACGACCGCGTTGCGCGATGCGCGGACGCTCACGTCGCTTGGCCTAACGTTGCCGGAATGCGCCACCTACCTACTCGCCTCCCGCGTGATGGAACGGATCGCCGACCACGCGGTCCGGATCGCGAACACGGTCGCGGTGTTCGGTAAGGAGCGGCCGCCCCCCTCCGTCGTCGCCGAGCTCGAGGGGCTGGCCACCGGCGCTTCTCAGGGACTCACGACGGCCCTCGAGGCCCTCGAGGGTCGGAAGATCGAGTCCGCGAACGAGGTCGTCGACGCGGCCGAGCGGTTCGCCCGCCAACGCGAGAAGATCCTCCAGGAGCTCGGGACGAAGCGCGGTCGGGTGGCCGTGGGGCTCGCGTACGTCCTCGAGAGCCTGGAACGGAGCGCCCTCTACGCCGCCGACCTGGCCGAGATTGCGATCAACCACGCGGTCGAGCTGGGGGAAACGAAGGAGTCCCCGCCGACGCCCCGGCGAGGCGAATCCCGCGCACCGGCGATCGCCTCGGTCTGAGCGGCCCGGCCGCCGACCCGACGCCGGGTAACGCCGGACCCGAACGGGCAAACCTCCAAGAGCCCCCAGCGACCTTCAAAGTCGCGTGCGGCCGTTCGTCCCGGCGGTCGCGGGCGCTCTGCTCGCGATCATACTCCTCCTCCCGGTCGGTCCGACCTCCCTGAGCACGGCGGGAGCCATCGCCGGACCGCGCGCCTTCGGTGCGGCCCCGACGGCCCCCCCGCCGCCGACCTATCCCGTGAACGGGACGGTGACGGACTCGCTCACCGGGGAGCCGATCGTCGGCGCGACCGTGCGAGCGAGCTCGGGACCGATGACGATGACCACCGCGAACGGGTCGTACGTCCTGGTCGTCCAATCCGGTCCGGAGACCTTCACCTACTCCCACACCGGGTACCACGGCCGTTCGGTCAACTTGCCCGTGGTCTCCCCCCGCATCGAGGACGTGGCGCTGAACCCGTACGTCTGGATCCTCAGCGGCTCGGTCCTCGACCTCGCGACGTCGACGCCGATCATCGGCGCCCGGGTGAACGCGGACCCCGGCGGGCTCAGCACGACGACCGGGGCGTCGGGCCAATTCCACCTCACCCTCGAGAACGGGACGTACCAGGTGAACGCCTCCGCCTCCGGATTCCTGAACGGCTCGGTGACGATCGTCATGAACGGGAGCCCGCTATCGAAGTTTGTCCTGTTGCCTCCCGCGGGCAGCGGCGGCGGGGGGGGCTCCGACCCGACCGCGCTGCTCGCGATCGGGCTTGGCGTCGCCGCCGGCGTGGTCGGATTGGGGTACCTCATCCTGGCGTCGTCGGGCTACCGGATCCGATTCCGCCGCCGGCCGGGCCCGCTCGCCGGGATTCCCGGCGAGCGCGACCCGAACCTACCGCTCCCCCAGCGGAGCAACGACCCGCGCCGGTACCCACCCCGACGACGGACCTGATCCAGGGCTACGCGAGCCTCGGTCGCTCGGGATGGGTGGCGGACAGCAGGTTCCGGATCTCCTCGACCGACGCGACGCGCGGGTTCGCGATGGCGCCGGGGGCGACCAGGGCTTCCGCGACGATCCGGTCGCGATGCTCGGCGAGGAGTTCCGTGGGAACTCCCGCCTCGGCGAGGGTGCGCGGCAGCCCGATCGTCGTCCAGAGTTCCCGGAGTTTGTCGGCGAGCGTCGTCCGTCCGTGGGCCGCGCCGATGCCGAGAGTCCCTCCGAGCTGACCTAGGCGATCACGGGTCGCCGGGAAGTTGAACTCCACGACGTCGGGCAAGAGCGCAGCGACGAGACGTCCGTGCGGTAGCGGCACGACCGCGCCTACGGCGTGGGCGAGCGCGTGGGCGAGGCCGGCCTGAGCGTTCGAAACCGCCAGGCCGGCGTGCGCGGAGGCGAAGTGAACGGAGAGACGCGCGTCGAGGTCGTCGCCGTGGCGGTAGACCGTCGGAAGGTCCCGCGCGAGCCGCTCGAGGGCGTCGCGCGCGAGTGCGTCGGAGAACGGGTTCGCCCACGGCGAGACGAACGCCTCGAGCGCGTGGGCGAGCGCGTCCGCGCCGGTCGTCGCGGTGAGTTCCCGCGGCATCGACGCCGGGAAGCCGGCGTCGAGGAGCGCCCAATCGGGGACCAGGTCGCGCGAGGCGATCTCGACGAACTGGCCGTTCGCCCGGCGGTACTGCGTGAGCCACGACCCTTCGCTTCCCGACCCGCTCGTGGTCGGTACTGCGACGAACCGCGCCTTGGCCCGAAGTCCGAGCTCCAAGAGCGGCGGCGGGTCGTCGAACGGGAAACCGGGTTTCTCGAACCCGAGCCAGGCGGCTTTCGCCGTATCGATGGTGCTGCCACCGCCGAGGGCGATGATCCAGTCGGGCCCGAACGCCTCGGCCGCCGTGACCGCGCGTGCGACCGAGGCGACGGTCGGTTCGATCGCGACGTCGGCGAACGACGTGACACTCGCGCCCCCTCCCTCGAGTTCCTCCACGAGCCGGCGTTGACGGTTCGCCGGCGCGAGGTTCGGGTCGACGACGACGAACGCCCGCCGGACCCCCAGTCCATTCAGGAGTTCGATGGCACCGGGTCCCCAGCTGAGCCGCGGGGTGGTGGCGAAACCCATCAAGGACGGCGCCCCGGCGGGCGAAGGCGGCGCCGGGGAGCGACCCTCAAGGTGGCGACCCTTGGCGGCACCGCGCGCAGAGGCCGGTGAACGCGACCGTCATCGCGTCGAACGTCCATCCGTCCGGGCGGCGCTTCGTCAGGGCGAAGAGCGCGGGGAGGTCGTCGGGCATCGGGACGACCTCGACGATGCGACCGCAGTTCCGGCAGACCGCGTGAAGATGGGGGGGATCGAACCGTGGCATTCCCGATGGACCGGTGGCGGGGGGACCCGCTTCCCGCATCCGGATCTCGAGGACCGGTTCCTCCGCGACCCGAGGGGGGGTCCGACGCGGGGGTCGCGCGCGCGGGCGACGTCGTCGCGTCGGCACCGTCGTACCCCCTACTCGACGCGTGCGCAGACGGGGCCGACTATCGGGTGGTTACTTGCGGACGACGAATTCGACGGTCGCCATCGACCAGGCCTTCTTGTCGGACCACGGGTCGCCCGCGTAGACCTCGCGGCTGGTCCCGACGCCCTTGATGGTCTTGTCCTTTTTCCGCCACTTGGTCCAATCGTTGAGCCCGTGGTAGATCACCCGGGGCGAGACGACCTCGGGGTCGAACGTGACCCTCGCCACCCACGTGGCCGGGATCGTGCGGATCTTGACACGGCCCTTCGACGTTGCCGGCCCCTTGAGCACGAGGCACGCCTGGTGCCGCTTTTCCCCGCGCTCCCGGAAGATCCACGCACCGGTCTTCACCTTGTTCGCCGTGGCCCACCTGACGAGATCGCCGAACTCCTTGCGGAGGTGGTTCTCCTTCCAGGGGCCGCGGTAGTCGATGCTGGCGACGCGGGTCTTCGGGCTCTTCTTCAACTCAAAATCGACGGTCATCGGAATCTCTTTCGGCGCCGGCCTTCACCGGACGCCGCTATCGTCAGCCGGGCGAGGTATTTCCCCGTTGGCTAGGGTCGGTTTCTGAACGCAACGCACCCTCGCGGGGGCGGCTGCAACGCTATCGGGAGTGACGGCCGCGCCGGAAGGTGGAGACCGGGTGGGCGGAGGTGTTGCAACTGCCGCGGCTCTGCCTTGATGAAGCCGACCCGCCTCGGGTGCGCCATGGCGAACCTCGACTTCCCGGAGCTCCTCACCCTCGTACAGACCGTCGCCATCATCATTGCCATCGTGATCGCCGTGTACTTTTCGCGCCGGCAGATCCAGGCGCTCTCGGCCGATCTCGAGGCGCGGGTCATGAACGACCTGGACGAGAAACTCCATCGGATCGGGGAGATCTTCATGGAGAAACCCGAATACGTTCGGGTCCTCAACGATGTCCCCCCCACGTCCGGGCCCGGCGCCACGTTCGCCCCCGAGGCGGCGTTCGCGTACTATGTGATGTTCTTCTGCGCCCACTGTTTCCACATGCGACAACGCGGCATCCTGAGCGACAACGACTGGGCGGGCTGGCTCCAATGGACGAAGAACGCGTTCCAGCAGGGTAGGCTCGGCCAGTATTGGAAAGACGCGCAGATGCACGAGTGGGTCGACCCGGCGTTCCGGCAGTTCGTCGAGCGGGAGATCCTCCCGCCGACGAACGTCGCGAAGTAACCTCCGATGGTCCGCCCCCAACGCCTGGCCGTTTGTCCGGGGCCCGGTCGATGATCGAGAATCGGCGCGATGCGTAACTTCCCCCCGAACGGCGGTACGCGCCGTCCGTCACGTGCCCTTTCTCAATCCGCCAGGAAATGTACCGGTACGCCGAAAAGTTCCAAACTTCTCCTCAGGGTCCTAAAGGGATATTGTGAGCCCGAAAAGCGCAGGACCGCTCGTGTGGGGATGGTCTCGAATATTCCCTTTCAGGTTTGGATGAGCTTCCGAAGTCTCCTCAGCGCCGGCTCGACCTTCTCATACCGGGCTTCACTTTGGAGATACTCCCAATCCAGATTCCCTATCCGGGCAAGTGCAACCGCTTGGCGGAAGCGGTCTACGGAATTCTCCCGATCCGCGCGCATCAAACGACGGATGATCAGAGGTTCCGGTGCGCTCAGAGTCACCGGCCCAAAAGGAGTCGAGACCTTGTGGGGAGACAGGCCGGAGCGATCTGCGAGTCCGACGAGGTCCACCAGCCCTACAATCTGGTCCGTCCAGTAGGTTCGACCGCTCCTCCCTTCCAGTTGGCGGAAACCCCAACGGCGCAGAACCGATTCGATCGCTGCGGGGTCCCCAACAAGATCGACGGCTTGCGAGACGTAGGACGCCGAGGAGAGGTAGATCTCGATGGCCGAGCCCCCGACTACTTCAACGGGCTTTCGGGCCTCCCTTGCGAGTAGAGCGCCGAACCAGGCTATCCGGTCCTCGGGCGTTCCCGCCTTTCTGATGATCCGAGCGAACTCAGCTGCGTCCACGCCCGAGCCTCGGCTTCAACCTTAGCCGAGTCAGTAACTCGTCTTTCTCCACGCGTCGCTCGATCTCCCGCCGGCCCAGCTCGTCCCGCAGAAAGCGACGGAGTGGATCGCTCCTCAGGACCCACCCTTGGTCCGTACGCTGCACCACGTCCGATTGTAACGATTTGAGGATAGTCAAGACCTGAATCGGCTGTGCCCCGATCACCTTTGCCAGTCGGTAGGCCGTCAGCGGTTTGGATGTGGAAGCCAAGGTTTCGAGAGTACCGGCCCGCACTCTGCTCCCGAAGAGGTTTTTGGTTCGCATGAGTGTTTAATATCATTTCTCTATAATATATCTTATGCATACTATGACAGAAGAGGAGGCCCGGTGGGGAGACCTCGAATAGTGCCCGACGAACGGGACGGCTTACGCTCCGGCCCTCGGTCAGTGATCCCGTCAGAGACCGTCCCCGTGGAGTTGGGCTGCGGGGAGAGGGATTTGAACCCACGAACTCCTACGAGACCAGACCCTGAATCTGGCGCCTTTGGCCAGGCTTGGCAATCCCCGCGCGCGGGGCGCTACCCAAATTCCCGTATAACAATCCGCTGACGTCGGGTCACGCGGCGACCGGTCGGTTCGCCGGGGCGGTGGTCCGGGCCTTCTCGTGCTCGAGGATCTGGTACGCTTCGTCCACCGTAGCGTGGTCGTGGACGATTCCCCGGAGCGCCTTCAACATCGCCACCGGGTGGTCGGATTGCCAGATGTTCCGGCCCATGTCGACCCCACGCGCCCCGTCGGCGATCGCCCCGTGGGCGAGCTCCAGCGCGGCTCGGTCGCTGTCGAGCTTGGGTCCCCCGGCCACCACGAGGGGAACCGGGCATCCCTCGACGACCTTTGTGAAGTCGTCGCAGTAGTACGTCTTGACGAGGTGGGCACCGAGCTCCGCAGCGACCCGGCAGGCGAGGGCGAGATAGCGTGCATCGCGTTTTTCGAGCTCCTTCCCCACGGCCGTGATTGCTAGGACGGGCATCCCGACGGATTCTCCGTCGTCGACGAGTTGCGCCAGGTTCGCAAGGCTCTCGTGCTCGTGGGCGGCCCCGACGAAGATCGACATTGCCACCGCGCTCGCATTCAGGCGGAGCGCATCGTCCATCGACGTGGTGATCGTCTCGTGGGAGAGGTCGTCCTTGAGGATCGTCGCCCCGCCGGAGACCCGCAGAACGATCGGGGTCGTGGCTCCCGGCACGACGCTCGTGCGGAGCACCCCGCGGGTCAACGCAAGGGCATCGGCGTATGGGAGGAGCGGGGTGATCGTCGCCCGGGGATTCTCGAGTCGTCGGGTCGGGCCCATGAAGTAGCCGTGGTCCACGGCGAGCATGACCGAGTTTCCGGAGCGCTCCGGGAACATTCGAGCCAGTCGGTTGCGCAATCCCCAATCCATCGTGGCGCACCTTCGCCCCGGAGCCGGCCGAGGCCTCTTATGCGTTGCCGGACGCGCGGTCGGGGGTCCGCGCAGAGACCGGGACCCTCCGGTCCTCCTTGACCCGATTGAGCACGACCTGGGTGTACGTTCGCTCCACGTAGGGGTCCTGGAGCGCGTGTTTGATGAACCGGTCCAGGTCCCGACGGTCCCGGAATCGGCCGATCAACAGCGCGTCGAAATCGCCGGTGACATCGTAGATCGCGTAGGCGCGTGGGTCGCGTGCGAGTCGCTCTTCGACCTCCCGGAGCTTCCCTTTGGAGATGCGGATCCCGATCGTCGCCGTCAGTTCGAAGCCGACGAGCTCGTCGTCGAGGACCGGGATGTAACCGCGCACGACTCCTTCCCGCTCGAGACGTGCGAGCCGGTGGCTCACTGTCGTCGGGGAGATGCGAAGACGGTGCGCGATCTCCCGATGGCTGCGGCGCGCGTCGATGTTCAGCTCCTGCAGGATCGACCGGTCGGTCTCATCGAGACTGGACATCTAGGGCTCTACATGTCTATGATATGAGCAAATTTAAAGCCATTTGTGAGAAAGGTGGTCATTCGTCCAATCGACGCGCCCGAGGGTTGAAGTAACCGGAACGGGTCGGGAGGGCGAGGGATATCGCGTGGCGTTGGCAGCGGAGGGAGTGGGGAGCGAGGGCCCGGGTACCAAGGGCGGAGCGGTGGAGCAGGTCCTGGACGAGATCCGGGCGCAGCGGATCCGTTGGGTCGAGCTGTTCTACACCGACCTGTTCGGCGGGTACAACCACGTCCACGTCCCATCGCACACGATCGACGCGGAATCGTTCGCGAGCGGGGTTCCGAAGCTCGACGGCTCGTCGGTCCGAGGTTTCCGCGAAATCCACGAATCCGACATGATCCTGAAACCCGACCCGGCGACCTTCGGCACGATCCCGTGGGGCGCGGAGCACGGCGGGACGGCACGGTTCATCTGCGACATCCTCGTGGGCGCCTCGAAGGAGCCGTATGGCCACGATCCTCGCGGCATGGCGCGGCGAACCGTCCAGGTCCTCGCCGACGCGGGCTACGACCGGTCGTACTGGGGCCCCGAGGTCGAATTCTTCGTCTTCGATTCGGTCAAGCTGATCCCCTCGACGCACGCGGTCCGCGACGCGTGGGGCGGGGCCGGGTACCTCATCGAGAGCTCGGAAGCGCCGTGGCAGGCCCCGGACGGCCACGGGGCGATCCGCTTCAAAGAAGGGTACCACCGCACCGCGCCCGGCGATGCGCTCGAAGGGCTCCGGAGCGAGATGTGCAACATTCTCGCCGACAGCTTCCACATCACGATGGACGCCCACCACCACGAGGTCGCGACCGCGGGTCAGGGAGAGATCAACATCCGGTTCGACGACCTCGTCCCCGCCGCGGACCACGTCCAGGATGTCCACTACGTCGTGAAGAATGTCGCCCACCGCGCCGGCAAGATCGCGTCGTTCATGCCGAAACCCGTGTTCGGCGACAACGGGATCGGCATGCACATGAACCAGTCGATCTGGAGCGGGGGGACGAACGCCTTCTACGACGCGGACGACCCGTACGCCGAGGTCAGTCAGACGTGCCGGTACTATGTGGGGGGCCTTCTGAACCACGCTCGGGCGCTCTGCGCGATCACCAATCCCACGACGAACTCCTACCGCCGTCTCGTCCCCGGCTACGAAGCCCCGGTGTTCATCGCCTGGAGCCGGGCGAACCGTTCCGCGAACGTGCGGATCCCGTTCTACCACCGGGGACGTCCGGCCGCGAAGCGGGTCGAGTACCGGACGCCGGACTCCGCCGCGAACATCTACCTCACCGAGGCGGCCCTCTCGCTCGCGGGGCTCGACGGGATCCGAAAGAAGATGGAACCACCGGCCCCGGTCGACACGGACATCTACAAGCTCTCCCCGGCGAAACGCAAGGAGCTCGCCATCCGCGAGCTACCCGGGTCGCTGGGGGAGGCGCTCGAATGCCTCGCGAGCGACAACGCATTCCTCCACGGGGTGTTCCCGTCGTCGGTGCTCGACACGTGGCAGGAGCTCAAGCGCGAAGAGCAGCTCCAGCTCAACCTGCGTCCGCACCCGTACGAGTTCTACCGGTACCTCGACGTCTAGGGTCGCCGAACCCCCGGGCCCGGGGACTCCGTCCCCGGGCCCCCGTCGCGAGGGTACGATGAGCGGGGACGGCGCGTTCGTCGACGGCCGCGTCTTCACCGGCTCGGGATACGCGGAGGCGTTCCTGGTCGAGTCGGGCCGGTTCGTGGCCGTCGGCACGAACGAAGAGGTCCGACGACGACGACCGGTCGGGTGCCCCGTCCATGCTTTGGGCGGCCACCTCGTCATCCCCGGGCTCGTCGACCCGCACTTGCATCTGACGGCCATCGTCCGCGGTGGGCGAGGAGTACCGCTTCGAGGGGCGCGGGACCTCGACGAACTCTCGGCCCGCGTTGCATCCTGGGGAGAGCGGCATCCAGTGGGACCGATCGTTGGCCGAGGTTGGGACGAGAGCGAGTTTCCCGGTCGGGAGGCCCCGACGCGCCGCGAGATTGACCGAGTCGAGCGGGATCGGCCGGTCATCCTCTACCGAGCCTGCGGCCACGCGGCCGCGGTAAACTCTGCCGCGCTCGAGGCGATCAACGTCCACGAAACGCCATCCGACCTTGCCGGAGGGCGGTTTGGCGCTGGGTCCGACGGACGACCGAACGGACTCCTCTACGAGCGCGCGCTCGACCGGCTGCAACCGATCGTCGACCAGATGCCGAGAGTAACCCCCGCCGAGTTGCGGGTCGTTCTCGAGGAGGCCGCGACGACGGGGCTCACGACCGTGGCGACCGTTAACTCCTCTCCGGAAGAGGTCGCAGTGCTCGCCGAACTCGTAACCACGCGGCCCCTGTCCACCCGCATCCGCGTCTATCCCCAGGCGGACCTCTGGCGCGCAGGCACGCCGCTTCCCGAGCTTCGTGTGCGGGAGGAGGAACGGTCGCTGGTCCGCGGTCTCAAAGCCATCACCGACGGCTCATTCGGAGCGCGTACGGCGTGGCTGGATTCGCCGTACGTGGACGCGCCGGGAGAGTGCGGCGTGCCGGTCTGGTCCGACACTGACCTCCGCCAGCTCGGGGCGGACGCCGCTGCGCAGCAGATTCCGCTGGCGCTCCATGCCATCGGCGACCGGGCATTGAGGCGGGCGCTCGACCTCTTCGAAGCGAACCCCGCGATTCCGTCCCCGCGCCTTGAGCACGCCTCGCTAGTTCCGCCGTCGCTGCTCGAAAAGCTCGGCGCCTTTTCCGGATGGGCCGTGGTGCAGCCGAATTTCGCGATCACCGACGGGTGGGTCCCGGATCGATTGGGGAGTGAGCGGGCCCGAGGAGCCTACGCGTGGCGCACGCTGATCGACGCGGGGGTGAACCTGGCCGGTTCGAGTGACGCGCCGTTCGATGTGTTCGACCCGTGGGTCGGCCTGCGGGCGGCCGTGGACGGCGCGCCGTGGCGACGAACCGCGCCGGGGTTCGCTCCAGAGCGCCTCACCCCGGAAGAGGCGGTCGCTGCCTACACCGTCGGCGCGGCTCGTGCGCTCGACGAGACCGGGCCTTGGGGGATCTCCGAGGGCGCACCCGCCGACTTCGTCCGGGTCGGAGCCCCGGACCTGGACATCGCGGTCCGCCCGCGCGAGCATGTGGCCTTGGAGACGTGGCGGGACGGGGTCCGGGTCGCCGCCCGGCCGCCGCGGGAAGGTGCTAAGGCAGGGGGAGTTTGACCGGCTCGAGCGATGGACCCCCCGGCCGTGCCCGCCCAGAAGATGTTCTCGCCGTCCATGCGCGTCGCTGCCTTGTTGGCCGATTGGCGGGCGGAGATCCCGCCGGAGATCGCCCAGGAAGCGCGGGAGCAACAGCTGTACGGCCGGGCGTGGGAAGCGTACCTCGAGGGGGATTACGGGTTCGGGCTCTGGTGCTGGCTCGAGATCGACCGCCTCACGAACGCGTTCAACGGCAGCGTTCGCGACGTGACCCGGGTCGTCGGACCCGGGCGGTATCTCGGCTTTTCGCACCGGCGCGCGATCGCCGAAGCGCTTCCGCTCGAGAAGGTGTACCGGCCGCGGAAAGGTGACATGAGCACCCCCCGCCCCGAAGCGTTCGTGCTGCCGCACTATCAACTGCTCTGCGTCTACGCGGTCCGCGCGAAGGACGGCGACGCCAAGGCGAAAGCGCAGTACGCGATCGCCCTCGGCGAGCTCGAGGAACGACGGCGGGCCGACCCGTTCCTGCGCCATTTCGAGACGTTCGCGAAACTCCTCGATCGGGCCACCGCGAAAGCCGCCGCGCCGGTGGTGCCCGGCCGCGCGAACCCCTGAGCGCGCGCCGTACTCGACGGAAGGCACCGGGAACTCTCTTGGGCGAGGGTGGGGTCGGGCGCCCACGGCGCGTTGGATCGTTCGGGTAGGGTACGACGGCCGGGGCTTTCACGGCTGGGCTCGGCAGCCGGGCGTCCGCTCGATCGAGGGCGAGATCGCACACGGGATCGTTCGCCGTGGCGTCGCGAAGACGGTCGCGACCGCCCGTCTCCGGGTGGCGAGCCGGACCGACCGGGGCGTCGGGGCCCGGGGCAACGCCATCGCCCTGACCAGCGAGCTCCCGGGCGTAGCCCTCCTCCGCGCCTTGAACGGCATCGCTCCCGACCTCTACTTCACCGCGGCGATGGAGGTCGAAACCACCTACTCACCCCGACGTGCCGTCCGTCGGTGGTACCGCTACGTCGAAGCCGCGGCGGAAACGAAACCATCCGTCGTTGGCGCTTGGAGGGACGTCGCCCGATGCTTCCGCGGGCGCATCGACGTTCGGTCCTTCGGACGTCGGCAGTCGTGGCGCGAGCCAATCTGGCGCGACATCGATAGCTTTGAGGTCACGGAGCGACCCGGCCACTTGCTGCTGGACCTGAGGGCCCCGTCGTTCGTGTGGGGCATGGTGCGGAAGATCGTCGCGGCGGGGCGGGCCGTAACGCGGGGGAACCTCGCCCTCGACCGGCTGCAAGCCGCCGTCGCGGGCACCGCCCCCCTGGGAATCCCTCTCGCCGAGCCCGAACCTCTTATCCTGTGGGCGGTCGAGTACGACCGACCCTGGACCGTTGCCGAGAAACGCCCGACCCGAGAGCAGATCACCCATTGGAGCGGCGAGCTCTACGCGTCTCGGAGCCGGGTCGAACTGCTGGGCCTAATCGGCGAGGAGCTCCTCGCGCGTGGAACGCCCGCGGGGCCCGCGAGCGGTTAGGGGATCGTCAGGGCGACCGAGCCCTGGAACGTGCCGACGCCGTAGACCACGAGACGGTCGCCATGGAGCCCGATCGCCGCCGAATAGATCGAGAGCGTGTGCTGGGAGGTGATGGTCAGGGTCGTCCCCATCGCCCACGACGCCGAGCCGTACGAGTACGAACCGACGGTCCCGCCCGTGAGGTTGAGAACGGTAATCGTGGCGGCGCCCGGCAGAACGACCGCCGCGCCGTTGCTCCCGATTATCTGGAACTGGACATCGCCCCACCGCAGGCCGTGCCCGGCGGCCTGTACGGAGAAGTTGTACCAGTTCCCCCCGGAATGGTTGGCCGCGACCGGGGTTCCGAGCGCGAACGCGGTCGCGATCGGGGTCTTCGGGGCGGTGCCGTGGGAGAGGCCGCTCACCAGGACGTAGAGAACCGCCGCGAGAACGATCGTCATGGCCACGAGCAGGATCGTCGCCACGATCGGGCTAACACCGCGGATCCCTCGACATCCTCGCGCTCCGTTGCGAGCCATCTCAGTCGTCGCGCTCCTCGGAAGGGCGCGTATGCTCGGGAACTCCTACTTGAAGTGTGGGACCGGGCACACGTTGAATGACGAAGCCAAGAATCGACAGACAACGAATGCGCATCAATACGTACGCGTTCCCCGCGAACTCCCAGGAGCGGACGCCGGCCGACAATGACAGATCGAGCAGTGATCCCTCTCACGCTCCGCGCATCGCGCTTGCCCTGCGAGTGGCCCCGCACCCCTGGGCGGGGCGACAGTATAGAGTCTCTATGGGCCACCGGAGATTACGGGGCTCTTCTGCATGGCCGTCGGCCAGCTGTTCGTGGGCGGTCGTCCCTGAGAGTCGGTAAATCTTTGATACATTGAGCCTGTTCTAAATAGACTATGGTCGGTTCAGTTCGCCAACGATTTAGGACGGTGAGAGCGCCTCGTCCGCCGGTTCCCGATGAAATGGGAACTCGCAGCCGGGGCGATAGCGACCACTCGCGGTTCCCGAGGGATGAACGATAACCGCCGAGACGCCGGTGCGTCGCGCCTAAGTGCCGAGCACGGCGTCCCGCTGTAGGCCGACCCCGCGGGCACGGTCGGGCGAGAAGCGCATGCAGTCGAATCTTACTGCGCCCGAGGACCCGGGACGATATGCGGAGCTGATCGCCCGGCACGGTCCCCCGACCGCCCAGCACCAGCTTTCGCGGCGAAGCCTCGACGAGCTCGCTGAACGCGGCTCGACCACGGTCGAGGCGGCCGTGGTGGCCGGGGATCTCCGGATGTCATCGTTGGTGCTCAAGGAGGCGGTACAACCCTCCCTGTTCGCCCACTTCATCATCGGGTTCACCGAGGCCGTTCGAACCCTCGCCGGCGCGAACGAGGGGTGGTTCGACAAGTTCACCGGGGACGGGTTCATCGTCTTCTGGGTCTTTCCGGAGGGAGGAGCTCCCGACTCGCGTAAGGTCGCCGTGTTCTGCCAGAATGTTCTGCCGGCGGCCGAACTCCTGATCACCAAACTGCGGCGCAACTCCCGGAATTTTCCGGTCGGGGTCGGGCTCTCGCTCGGCATCGATTCCGGCCCGTGCGAGCTCGCCGTTGTGGGGGGTACGCTCACCCTCATCGGAAGCCCGATCGTCGGCGCGACGCGGATGGTCGCCGGCGCGGCGGCGAATCAAACGCTCGTGAACATCTCGCTCGGCGAGCGCCTCCACCGCGATCGCGAGGAGCTCCGCTCCGAAGGCATCCGGGTCGAACGCACGACGGTCCGGACGAAGGAGTACCCCGATGGTCAGGAGGCGTTCGAGCTCTTGCTGTCCTTGGCCGCCGGTCCAGCGGTCACTCGCTGAGCGTCGGTACCGGGGCGCGCAGGCGGCGGACCATCTCCTGCATCAGGCTCCGGAGAACCTCCGGTTCCTTCGAGAGGGCACCCCAGAACTCCCACGAGGACAGGACGAGGCATCGGGTGGGGATCTCCGCCACCACGTCGGCGGTCCGAGGTTGCTCGTCGAAGAGCGCCATCTCGCCGAAGAATTGGCCCGGCCCGAGCGCGGCGACCGATTTGTTGTCCTTGCGGACGTCCGCCTTGCCGTCGAGCACCAGGTAGAATCCGACGCCTTTGTCGCCCCGCTTGACGATCGACGCGCCGGCGGCGTACGACCGTTCCTTCCCGGTTTCGGCGAGCGTCTTCCGCTGGCGCTCCGAGAGGCTCGAGAAGAGCGGGACCGAACCGAGCATCCGGAGCACGGTGGAATCGCCGGACCCGGGCATGGCAGCTACGACGGCGAGGGTAGCTCGGCGGAGTGATAAACCTGAGCCGCGGGAGGTTGCGATGCCGCGTCGGGTCCTCCTCACCGGGCGACCGGACCGGGCTCTCGGCGATTCGGGCCGGAGGGTCGGCGAAGGTTCAACGGGTGCTCCGCCTCCCGTGGCTGGGCTGAACCTCCTGCATGAGCACGATCAAGACGCTCGCCACCCACGACATCGTGCAGCTCGTTCACCCCCGGGCTGCGACCGAGCAGGACGAGATCGGCATGGCGGTGGGGAAGGCGATCGATTCCTCGCTCTCCCGCATGAGTCACGAGGCGCGGCTGCGTCGAAAGCCGTCCGTCACCTCGATGAACCAGTATGCCCAAGAGATCCTGAACGACGAACTCCAGGACGCCGATCTGACCGTCGATGCCCCCACGCGCGCCGACCTCGACGCGCAGATCCTCGGGGTGCTCCACGCGTTCCGGCATAGCGACCTCCTGGGTCTCCCTCGCCCGCGCAGTCGGCTCATCTTGATCGCGGAGCGTGCGGGTGTCTACGCTCAACCGGACTACTGGGACGGCGGTCGCCGGTTCTTCGAGATGAAGAGCTACCGGGCGATCCCCCCGCGCCCCGACGTCCTGCTGCAACTCGAACTGTTTCAGCTCGCCTTTCCGGAATGCGCCGGAGAGCTCGTCTGCTTCGAACGACGGGCGCGGCCCGTCCAGGTCTCTCGCTGGCCAATTCCCCCGGTGGACCCCACCCGCCGGGACCAGCTCCTGCGCACCGCTCTCGAACTTACGTTGCAGCACGGGACGGACAAGGTGCTGGAGTACGTCGAAAACCTGGCAGTCCGGTACGCGATCTAACCGGTCCATCCGATCGAAGGGCGTCCAACCTGGGTCTCCTGGGACGATCGCCGAGGGCGACCTCGGTCGAATCTTAGCCGTTGTCGGCGAGCTCGATGGGGCCGAGCGCCAACGGGTAGTACTGCTGGGGCAACCACGCGAGGGTCGCCTTCTGGTCCTCGGTGAGCGTGCCCGGGCGGAGGCTCGTAATGATCAGCAGGAACAGCGAGACGGCGCCGCCGATGAAGGTGGTACCCGACAGCACCGTCGCCAGGCCGCCGCTGATCAGCCCGACGCCGGTCAACGCGTCCACCGCGCCGCTTGCGAGGAAGAACGTGCTCAGCATCGTCAGGGCGATGAGAAAACGTCGCCGTTTTTCGGGGAGGAAGACGATGTGGGCGAGGCCCCGCTGGAGCATCTGCCGTCGCTTGAGGCTCCGCGTCATGGCGACGAGCAATCCGACCATGGCCGCGGGAACCAGAATCGTGACGAGCACAATCACGCTGTCGTAGGTTGTCCACGAGGACGCCACCATCGCGGGGGGATGGGCGGCCGAACTTGTAACCAATCGCCGGGGTCAGTGCCGCCGAATCGAAACGTATTTCTCACGCGAGGCGGAGGATTCGGCGGGCATGATCACCTTCGTCGATCTCACGTTCTCGCCGAATGGAATGCACGCCGGGATCGTGGTCGCGAAGCTCCAGCACCTGGAGGGTGTCTCGTCGGTCATGGGGGAGCACGACGTGATGTTCCGGTGGAAATCCGCGGCCGAGTTCGACGCGAGGATCCGGGCGATCCATGCGGCGCTCCACGGCACCGGGGCGTTGTACCGCGTGTTCACGGTCGAGGACAGTTACCAGTCCCGCGACCCCGTCCCGTGGATCCCCCCGATCGAGGCGCGCCCCACGCACCACCCGGCCTACCCTGAGGCCAAAAACGACGTGGGCTGACGGGGGAAGCCTCCCTCCCGCCCCGGCGGGGCACCCGAGCTCCGGGAACCGCGGATCGGGATCGGATAGGTGGACCGGATCGATGGGATTTATCCGTCGCGCAACCGGAGCTTAATAGACGGCGCGGGTGGCGCGAGCATGCGGCGAACGGGCTTCCTGGCCGTTCCCGCGGTCGCTCTCCTGATCCTCCTTGTCGTGCCGGCTGGGTCCACCGCCGCCGGGACGAGCGGGACCGCGAAATCCTGCTCCGCTGGACTCGCGTACTGCACCTACACCCTCGGGAGCGGGAGCTTGACCGGTTGGGCGTACACCACACCGAGCTCGATCGCGTTCCGGTTGCCCGGCGAACCGAACACCACGAGCGGAGTGCCGTACTCGGCGACCGTCGTGAACGTGTCCGGGCACATCGATCACGTCAAAGGAAAGTTCGTGGCCACCGACGTCAACACCGGCAAGGTCCTCTTCGGGGCGACGGACACGTACATCAACGTCACACAACACTGCAGCCACAACGGCTGCGGGTACACCTACGCGCTCGTGAACGGGACGATCGTGTTCCACCCCTCGGCGTACGACGGTACCTCGACCGCGGTCAGCTGCACCCCCTCGACCTTCCCGGCCGGCAATTCCACGACGTGCACGGCGAAGGTGACCGACCTCGCGAACGGCGCCAAGGTGGTCGCGGGGAACGTGACGTTCTCGACCTACACGAGCTTCTACGGCACGTTCAGCCACCACGGGATCTGCCCGCTCGTTCAGGGGAGCTGCTCCGTCGTCTTCACCCCGGCGGACAATACGGTCGGCTCGGCGTACATGTACGCCCACTACCCTGTTCACGGAGTCTTCTTCAAGAGCCAGGGCAGCGCCGGGATTTCGGTCACGGGCAACTGACGGCCCCTCGCCATTTCACCCTCGACCGCCGTGGTCGAGTTCCCCCCCCGCGTGGCCCGATTCCGGGGTTCGGCGGCCATGCGAGGTCCGTCCCTCGCCTACCGGTGCTGATCTTGCGGCCGCTCCGAACGAACGCTCGCTGCGCGACGCCCGGGGTCGAGGCGATCTCCCCGAGAGTCGACGTCACTCCCGGCGGATGAGCCCGTCCAGGTCGGGACGCTTGAGCTCTTCTCGGACGTACGCGATCCGTTCGTGGATCGTCGCCTCGGTCCCGAACTTCCGGGCGATCTCCTCGACGCGGTCGAGGTATCCGACCGAGAGACCGTCGATGACATTCGTGACGATCTTCTCGGCGTACGCCCGCCAGCGCGTCGTCATGAGGCGGGTGTACCACACCACCTCTGGGGAGGCGTAGACGAGACCGTCGGGGTCGGTCGACCCCTCCTTCAGGAGGAAGTCGAAGAATTCGGCGCCCGTCTTGCTTCCGGCGAAGAAGCCGGCGTCGACCAGGTCGAGCGGAAGTCCCCGAAGGGCGGTGATACCGAAACGGGTGACCGGACCACCTTCGATCGCGAGGGTCAGCTCGGTGTCCCGGCCCAGTCGAGCGATGGCCTCCCGGTAATCGTCGGTGGTCACCATCACGTCGACGTCCCGCGTCGCGGTGGCCGCATTCAGCGCGACCGCCTGGCCGCCCACGATCGCGAACCGGATCCCGTGCTTCCGAAGGATCGCGCTCGCCGCCGCAACCGCCGCGTCGGTCACGGCGGCGCTCCCACTTCCGGGTTGTTCCGTTCGATGTACGCGAGCTCCTCGGAGGGAAGCGCCGAGCCGACGATCGGGATCGCCGGGGCGAAATCCTGGAGCCGCACTTTGGTCGCCGGGCGCTCGAGCCCTTCGTTCCGGACCCGGCGGTAGAGTTCGTTCGGGTCCAACTTCGCCCGGTTCCGGGTGGCCACCACCCGCGCGGCCAAGGGATCGAATCGGAGCAGGAACGTCACCAACTCGACCGGACCCGGATTGCGCAGCGCGTCCTCGTCCTTGATCGGAAGGATGCGGTAGTCGGAGGAAATCTGGGCGAGGAGCGTCTCGGGGACCACCAGCCACGGCCGGAAGTTGACCGGGTACCCGGAATCCGTCACCCATTCGGGCGTGAGGAGAAGCGACGGGACCCGGTGGCGCCGCAGTCGCGCGACGTCGCGAGGGGTTCGCACCGTGGGTCGATATTCGACCCGGGGCCGCCCCCGCGCCTTCGGGGTGCGGGCCAGCATCCCTCGGGGCAGCGGGTGCTCCCCCGGTTCGCGAAGCAGACGTGCCTCGACCTTCATCACCAAGTAATCGGCTCTTAAGTATTTATAGTATATTGCGCGCCAACGTGATCCGGAGACGATCGGCTCCTCGTCGGGCCTCCGCCCGACGTTCCGAGCGTGGTTCAGTAGAGCCACGTCGCGCCCGACAGCGGCGTGTAGGAAAGGCTCCAGAGGCAAGACCCACAGGTGACGCCCCCGAACAGGACCACGGAGTTGTCCGCGGCATCGTAGGCCAAGTTGAAGTCGGCGAGCGCCGGGGGCGAGGTCGACGGCGCGAGCTGGCTCCAGGCGCCGCCCACGAACTTCCACGACGTCGCGTACGTCGTGCCGCCGTTCCAGGTCCATCCTCCGTTGAGAAGTACGTAGCCGTCGAACCCGTCGTAGGCGAGGCCGAGATTGGACGTCTGAGGTGGGGGCGTCCCCGCGCTAAAGGTCACGTTCGTCCAGTTGCCGGCGAGGAAGGTCCAGGTGTCGGACAAGCTTCGAAAGCTGACGGACCCCGTCGCGTTCGTGCCCCCGAACAGGAGGACGTAGCCGTCGTAGGCATCGTAGACCATCCCCGCGGAGAACCGCGCCGCGGGCTGGCCGCAGTACGTGCAGCCGTTCGCCCATACGTTGGTCCACGCCCCGCCGACGAACGTCCACGTGTCGTTCGTGTCGCCGGAGGCTGAGTACCCGCCGAACAGCACGACGTACCCGTCGTTCGGATCGTCCGCCATCGACGCCCATTCTCGGGGCGACGGGCTGTACGCGGGAAACAGCTGACTCCAGTGTCCCCCAAGGAACTCCCACGTGTCCCCGAGGATGGTGCAGATCACCCCGGGAGGACAGCCCCCGCCGAACAGGACCACGTACCCGTCGGTCGAGTCGAAGGTCATGGCCGCGCCGGAACGCGCCGGCGGCGCGGGCGACAGCGTCAGCGGTTTCCAGAGTCCGTGGAGGTACGTCCACGTGTCGGCCCGGGCGCCCCCCAAGTCTTGGCCTCCGAACAGGACCACGTAGCCGTCGGCCTCGTCGTAGACCATCGCGACGTCGAGCCGAGCGTCGGGGTGGATCGGCGGGACGCTCTTCCAGACGCCCCCCCGGTAGGTCCACGTGTTCTGCAGGATCGGACCGGCATGCGGATTCCCGCCGTAGAGGAACACCTTTCCGATCGCGCTGTCGAAGACGGCGAGCGCATCGCCGCGGGCGGACGGGGCGCTCGCGGGACCGAGCTGCGTCCACGCGCCTTGCACGAACGACCAGGTATCCGCGAACCGGCCTGAACCCGTTGACACTCCGCCGAAGAGGATGAGGGACGAGTCCGAGGTGTCGTTCGCCAGGGCCGGGCCGCTACGGTTCGCGGGAGCGGGGCCCCCAACCGCCTGCTGGGTCCAATGCCCCTTCGAGAAGTTCCACGTGTCCCCGAGAGGACTCCCGGTGGCGGTTTGGCCTCCGAAGACGACGATCCACCCGTCGCGGTTGTCGTACGCCATCCCGAGGTACGACCGCGCCGCCGGCGACGCGGCCGGGGTCGGGTGGGTCCAGACGCCTCCGGAGTACGTCCACGTCGCGGCCGTCACCGTCGAGCCCGTCGGCTGCCCGGCGAATAGGACGACATACGAGTCGTTGGAATCGTAGGCCATCCCGGCGTTCGCGAGCGTCCCCGGGGACGTCGCCGGGGTAAGGTGGGTCCAATGTCCGTGGACGAAGGTCCAGGTATCGCTGAGGAGGCCCCCCGTTCCTTCACCGCCGTACAGGAGGGCGTAATGGTCCTTGACGTCCCACGTCATCATCGCGCTCGAACGGGCCGACGGCGCGGTGGACGGGTGGAGCTGGCTCCACGCCCCGTTCAGGAACACCCAGGTGTCGCCCATGAACCCCCCGCCGTTCCACCCGCCGAACATCACGACCTCCCGGTCGAGGGGATCGTACGCGCCCTCCGTCGAGTACCGGTGCGGGGGCGCGGTCGGGAGAGGGTTCCAGTTCGGAGACGTCGCGACTAGGGGGGCCGGCGTCGTCGCCGGACCGCACGAGACGGACCCGGGTCCGCTGCCGCTCTGGCAGCTCCACGCGAGGCCGCGGGCCGGTCCCCCGCCGCTGGACAGAGACTTCGCCGCATTCTGCAGCTCCGATGTCCCTAGGCGGGGGGCGGGGCCGGAGTGGCCGAGCGACCCCGGCCCACGACCGCCGGAGCCCGGGTGCACGAAAGCGCCCACGGCGAGAAGAACGACGACTATCGCGATCGATCCCACAACTCCCCGCACGTTCCCACAACCTTCCGCCTCCCGCGGCGGCACGGACCCGAACCGCCGTCCGGACCATAAACGGGTAGGACGCAACATCGGCCTCCGGTGCCAGAACCTGGACCCCGCCGCTCCCCGGTGGGGGGGAACCCCCGGTGCCCCGGCAGGTCCCGGGCCCACCGAGCACAGCACGGAACGACCTCCGCTTCCCAGAGAGTGCTCCCGGCGGGATTCGAACCCGCGTTACGGGGTCGAAGGCCCCGAATCCTTGACCGGACTAGACTACGGGAGCGCCCCCGGCACGCCGCGCGCCGCCACTAAACGATTTCCCCGGCCGGTCGCGGGTCAGCCCACGCGTTCCCAGCGCTCGAGCTTCTGGACGGAGCTCAACGTCGATCCCCGTTGGATCTCCTCGCGCACCCGATTCTCGTGCTCGAGCACATCGAGGGCCCGGTTCGCGATCTCCGCGGCCCGCTCGCGCGGAACGACGACGACCCCGCTCGCGTCGCCGACGATCCAATCGCCCGGCCGGACCTTCTGGCCCCCCACGACGACCTCGACGCCGATCTCGCCGTGCCCCTTCGGTTCGCCCGCGTTCGGAGCAAGATGTCGGCTGAAGACCGGGAATCCGAGCTCGAGGATCGCATCGATGTCCCGCGCCGCCCCGTCGATGACGACCGCCTGAACCTTCCGTCCGTGGGCGCTCCACGACGCGAGCTCCCCCCAGACCGCCGTCTCGCCGCCCCCCGCGTCGACGACGATCACGTCCCCCTCCCCCGCCCGGTCGATCGCCTCGACCGGTTTCGCCCAGTCACCGTCGAGGGTGACGACCGTGACCGCCGGGCCCGCGACCTTCACCGTGGCGTCCTTCAGGTGGGGATGGAGGCCGTGCATCGCTCCCTGGCGCTGCATCGCGTCGCTCAGGTTCGGCGTCGAGACCTTCGCGAAGGCATCCCGGATCTCGGGGGTGCCGTACCGCCGGAACAGCTCGGTCGGTACCTCCTTGAGCTCGCGGATCGCGGTCACGATCCGCTCGGTCGCCCCCTTGATGTCCGGGGATTTCGTGATGGCCCCACCGACGATGAGGATCTGCGCCCCGGCGCGCGCGGCGCTCGCGACCGTCTCGCTGTTGAGCCCGCCCGCGACCGCGACCGGGAGCGGAGCGTCGCGCGCAAAGCTCTCGAGCATCGCGAACGGGGTGCGACCCTGCATCTGCATGTCGATTCCGATGTGCAGGCAGACCGCGGCGGCGCCGAGCTCGTGCGCGCGTCGGGCCCGCGCGAGAGGGTCCGGGACGTTCAGGAGGTCGACGACCACTTCCGCGCCGTACTTTTCGCCACCCCGCACCGCGTCGGCGATCGTGTCGTCGTCGCTCGCCCCGAGCACCGTCACCAGGTCCGCGCCGGCCTTGGCGGCGATCTCGACCTCGAAAGCGCCCGTGTCCATGATCTTCATGTCGGCGACGATCCGCTTGGACGGGAACGCCCGCTTGAGCTCCCGCACGGCGTCGAGCCCCTCGCTCTTGATGAGCGGGGTACCCGCCTCGACCCAATCGGCGCCGCCCTCGACCGCTTCCCGCGCGGCCGGGAGCGCGCGGGAGAGGTTCTCGAAGTCCAGGGCGACCTGCAGGACCGGCCGCTCGAGGCGCATCGGCCGCCCACGCCGCCCCGCCTATTAACCGCCGGCGGGGTAGCGGCCGGCGAAAGCGGAGCCGCGACGTTGGAACCGGGCGACATCCGCATCATCCTGGGGGATGCCCGTGAACTTCCCGACGTCGCCGACGCCAGCATTGCCCTCGTCGTGACCAGCCCGCCCTACCCGATGATCGAGCAATGGGACGGGTTGTTCCGGGAGCTCGGCGCCCGCGACTTCGACGGGATGCACGCCGTGCTCGCGGAGGCGTGGCGGGCCTGTCATCGCGTGCTCGTTCCGGGGGGACTGCTCGCGATCAACATCGGCGACGCCGTTCGCACGCTGGACGGCGAGTTCCGACTCTGGTCGAACCACGCCCGCGTGACGCACGCCTGCGAGGGGGTCGGTTTCCGCTCGCTGCCGTACGTGCTCTGGAAGAAACCGACCAACAAGCCGAACGCGTTCCTCGGTTCCGGGTTCTCCCCGCCGAACGCCTACGTCACCCTCGACTGCGAGTTCGTCCTCCTGTTCCGCAAGGGGGACCGACGGGCCTTCCCCGCAGGGGACCCGCGGCGCGCCGTGAGCCGCTACACGCGGCCCGAACGGGACCGTTGGTTCTCGCAGATCTGGTCGGACGTCCGCGGCCGGCGGCAGGAGAAGGACGGGCGACGTACCGCCGCCTTCCCGCCGGCGATCCCCGAGCGGCTGATCCGGATGTTCTCCGTTGTGGGCGACACCGTGCTCGACCCGTTCGCCGGCACCGGCACGACGCTCTGGGTCGCGTCCGAGCTGGGCCGCCGCGCGGTGGGGGTGGAACGGGATCCGGTGCTCGTCGAGCGGCTCAGGGCCCGGGCGCGGTCGTGGACGGGGACGCGGCGGCGGTCGTCGACGCCTCCCGGTGCTCGAGTTCCTCGCTCACCGCGTGACCGAGGTACTGCAGCGCGGAATCCGTGAGCCGGTCCAGGTGGAGCAAGAGGTAGTGCAGGTAGATCCGCTCGGGCCGTCCGGAGGGCCCCGGCGGATGGTGGTGCACTCCCGGGACGGAGGCCTCGTGCGGCGGATGTACGCTCGCGAGGGTCGCCGCATGGTGGGCGTTCTCCTCCCCGTGGAGCGCGCGACCGGTGGCGCCGACAAGCGGGGGGTAGACCCGGTTCACCGGATCGGGTGGCTCGTTCGGGTCGAACGACGGGGACGGGAGGTGGGCCGGGGTCGCGGCACCGTACGCCGCCGAGGGCGAGGACGAGCCGAGCTTCACTTTCAGGTACGGATGCATCGGGCGCGCGGGGTCCTGCAGCTCGCTGATCGGGCGGCCCGCGACCTCCTCGACGATGGTCTTGAGGCTCCAGGAGTCGCGCCGGCGCGCGGGACCGTCGGCCGACGCCGCGGGCTCCGCGCTCACACCCAGCGAAGCCGGTTCCAGCTCAGATAAACGTACCGTTGGAGCGGTAGTTCCCGGTCGACCGACCTCAAAGGAACGCCCCCGACGGAGTCCGGAGGGACGGGGGGCCCTTCCGCCGTTCGGCGTCACCGGGTGTCCGGGACCGCCGACGCGGCCGGATCTTTCGCCCGGACCGGCGGACGGGTCCGCAGGGCCCCGGCGAGCAGGTCGAACTCCGGCGTGGAGGCGACGACCGCGATCGGGAGGTGCGACGGCCCGAAGCGGAGCAACCCCTCGGCGTAGCCGGCCTCCGCCGGCAACCGCGCCCGGGGGAGCCACTCCGCCTCGACCTCCGTGAGTTGAAAGAACGACCGGGTCTCCGACGACACTTCCGGGAGCCGCAGGAGGACCGTTGCCGAGAGATTGCGCAGGAGGGAACGGCCGGTACTGCTCGTGAGGAAGTCGTCCGGGTTCTGGCTCAGCAAGAGCAGCCCGGCCTCGAAGTGGCGCACGTGCCGCACGATCCGGTCCAGGAACTCCGTCGTGGCGGGGTGGCGGGTCAGGAGGTGGGCTTCGTCGACCACGACCAGCTTGGGACCCGGGGTCGACCGCAGCCGTCCGTACACCGCGTCGAGCAAGTACGCCAGGTGGAACGGGAGGTGGCTCGGCTCGGCGTCGACCAGGTTCACCACGAGCGGGTTCGCGGTGAGGTCGACCGTCGTCGGACCGTCGAGGTGACGGAGCGGGCCGCTCCGGAACAGCTCGAGGAACGTGGCGAGTCGGTTCGGCGACAGGCCGGGAGCTCGTGCGACCGCCTCCGCGAGATCACGGAACGTCGGAGTTCGATCGCGGCCACGCTGGTAGAGCCCATCCAGGCTGCTCTCGAGCACCGCCGACTCCTCGTCCGTCAAGCTCGGGAACAGCGCGCGCATCATGGCGACCAAGTGGACCGTCTTCGCGCGACGGTCCTCCCCCGTGGTCGCGGGGTCGAGCGGGTTCACCCGGCCCCGCTCCTCGGGGCCGACGGTGACGACGTCCCCGCCAAGGAGCGGACCGAGACGCGTGAACTCCCCGAGCGGATCGATGAACGTGAGCGAGAGCCCCGGGGTCATCCACCGGGTCCGAAGCGCCCACAGCGCCGCGGCGAACGTCTTCCCCGCGCCGGTGGTCCCGAAGACGCCCCAGGAGTAGCTGCCGTGGCTCCACCGGTTCACGACGACCGGGGCCGCATCGTCGAGGAGGAGGCCGACCAGCACCCCCCCTTCCTCGGCGATCGATTCGTCGACGAACGGGAAGAACGCGGCCGCGCCCTCCGTGGCGAGCAGGTGCCAGTACCCCATCGGGCGACCGTCGGCCGGCGGGAACTCCGGCGGCCGGACCACGCGTGCCGTGTCGAACTCGGGCGGGCGGGTGCGCAGACCGAGCGCGGCGGCGCGGCGGGCCAGGTCGCGGCGCAGTCGCTCGGCGACGACCGGTCGCCGGTCGACCGCGTGCAGCGAGAGCCCGACCCTCCAGAGGTCCTGAACGCGCGCCGCGACCGATTCCGCGAGCTCCGCCGCCGCGGCGGCCTCGACCCGTAGACGGGCCGGACGCGCGCCCCGGACCGTCGTGCCGCTCTCGAGCTCGGTCGACGCCCCGAGATCGGCCGCGTGGAGCAGTTCCATCGCGTCGGGGGGCGGGAGCCGGTGGAGTTGGAGGCGGAGCTCCCCGCCGCTCGAGGTGGGGAGCAGGCGGCCGACGAACCCGAACGCGGCCTCGGAGGGAAGAGCGGTGACCAGCAACGGCGCGTCGACGCGGCCCCGACGCCGGATCCACGACGACCCCTCCGACGCGGGAGGGACACCGGTCGAGGGGCTCATGGCCCACCCGCGGAGCGCATCGTCCCCGATCGACGCGACAGCCACAGAGCGATGCACGCCAGGGCGAGCGCCGGTCCCCGGCCGAGCGCCCAGGGTCCTTGGGCGCCGAGGGCGACGACCCATCCCCCCGCCGTCGCCGGGAGCGCGAGCAGCCACGGTCGCCGACCCCACTGGGGCGGCGCCGATCCCGCGACGGAGCGTCCCGGCCGGCGCACCGCCCATACGACCGCGCCGATCGCCGCCAGGGTCCCGGTGAGCCCGATGAAGTACGGTTCTACTATCGAGAGACCTCCGGCCAAGACGGCGTACAGCGCGATCGTCCCGAGGAGGCTGGAGGGGACCTGCGGCGTGGAACGCCCTCTCACGTCGACCCCCCCGCGGGCCATCCGAACGCGACCAGCCCCTCGGCGAGGGACGGCCCTCGGAGCCGCTCGCTGACGATGCCCAGGGTCCCGAGGCGATCTTGCAGGTCGCCGGTCCGCCGTTCGATCTGGCTCAACGCGGCGGCCGAGCCGGTCGGTCCTCCGAGAGCGATCAACACCTCCCGCCGCCGCCGGTGGCGACCGAGCAGCCCGAGCATCTCCGCGTAGCCGCGGCGCGCCGCGACCTCCTCCGGCGCTCCGGGCCCGGTCCGCGGGAGGAGCGTGCGCGTGGCGAGGGGTCGACCCCGGACGAGGAGCGCCACGCCCCCGTCGAGACTCCCGAGGAGGCGACAGTACTCCGCGAACAGGTCGCGCGCGTTCGTCGGGGGTAGGAACGCGACCGGGATCCCTTCGCTGCGGAGGATCGCGACCGCCGTCCCCGCGCCGACCTCCGCGACGGCCCGCCCTTCGCGCACCGGGCGCCGGGAACGCGCCGTCGATCCGCCCGCCCGACCCCGACACCGGATCGCCCAGCCCAGGAAGTCGGCGACGCGACGGTCGAATCCGGCCCCGTCGGACCGTCGGGCCCCGACCGCGAACCCGACGGCCAGGAACGGGAGCCACGCCCACGGGCTCACGAACCCGGCCACGACCGCGCCGACGACGGCGTAGGCGAGGAACTTGAGCGCGTCCCGGGCCGACGCGAACGGCCCGAGCGAGGGCGATCGGGGAATCGCCGCGCTCAGACGGAGCAAGGGGGGACCGTCCGGCCCGCTCACGGTTCGCCCGCCCCGCTCACCGCGAGGCCGTTCGCGGCCCTCACCGGTGGGAACCGGTCACGGCCTCGCGCCGCTCGGATCGCCTTCGGGAGGTGGTGGATCAGTTGGTGGGCCCCCCATCCGATCGCTTCGGCACTGAGCGCCGGGATCGAGGCCGGTAGCGTGATCGCCGTCGCCGTTCGGGCAAGCGACCCCGCGATGGGACCGGCCCGCCCCGCGCGACCGCCGGCCGCGAGCGGCCGCAGGTACCCTCCGCTCCCGGAGGAGCCGAGGAGGAGGCCCCGCTGGAGGCCCCCGACGAGCCCGGCGCCCCCGCTCGGAAATCCGGCCTCGCGGAGCGGCGCCCCGGCGAGGCTGATCAGGGAGGGCGCGGAGACGGCGACCGTGAGGTAGCCGAGGAGCAGGAGGATGTTCGGAGCGCCAACGGCGAGTTCGAGCGGGACGACGACGACGCACGGGAGGAACGCGAGCTCGACGAACAGCAGCCACGCACGGCGCGCGAGCGGCGCGAACGTCGGGAGCGGCCAGAGGAGCGTCGCCACGGGGAGGAGGACGACGAGCACGGCGAGCATGGCGTCGCGCAGCGCGACCGCGGCGGTGAGAAGCAGAACGAGGGAGAATAGGAGGAACGAGACGACGAAGGCGAGGACGCCGTTGTCCCAGGAGAAGGAGAACGCACCGAACCCGGCGAGGTTGACCCAATGCTGCCACGATCCGTGGTCGTAGCCTTCGATGACCGGGTACGTCGCCCCCGCGATCGCGAAGATCGCGCCCGCCACCGGGAGCGTGAAGTTCGCGAGGAGCGCCGCGACGACGAGCCGGGGCAACATCGCCTGGGTGCGGTCGGTGAGCCGCGCGGAGGTCGCGCGGGCGAGGTACAGCACCCCGACCCCGACGGCGACGAGGCCGAGCGCGGGATCGACGAGGTGGACGACCAGGAAGCCGCTGAAATCTCCCGCGCGGGCGAGGAACGAGCCGGCGCCGCCCCCCGACGCGGGAAACGACGGGTACAGTGCCGAGGGGGCGAGCTCGGGGACGAGGAGGTTGTCGTACGTCGGTCCGATGATCGCCGCGAGCACGGCGGTGAGGCCGGCGAAGATGGCGAAGAGGAGCGTCTGGATCACCTGGTTGAGGTCGGTCACGGAGCGCTCCGCGCGGTTCAGCCGCCGCCGACGACCCACCGCGCCAGCGCCCAGAGGAGACCGCTCAGGGCGGCGACGAACAGCAACGTTCCGATGAGCGCGTCCCGCGCCCGGTCCTTGGCCTGCACCTTCTTCGAGAGGTCGTTGGAGAACCAACTCAGGGCGACGCGCGTCCACACGAGCGCGAGGAGGCCGCCGCCCGCTGCTCCGACCAACGTGACGAGCCGGCCGATCGCGGCGGAGAAGTTGCCGACCGCGGTGCCGTTCTCCCCGACGGCGAACGGAGTGGATCCCGCATCGGCCCCCGGCCGCGGGACCCCGGGCGACGGAGTGGTGAGGAGCGCCACTACGAACGGCACCGCGATCCAGGCGCCGGAACCGCGACCGCCGCCGAGCTTCATGGGTCGGACTCCTCCCGGTCGGCCGCGGGGCGTCGGTCGGGGACCCCGCTCGCAGCTCCGCCCCAGGTGAACAGCTCCTCTTCGTCCGGTCCGGGCCCGGTCCGGATGCGGCCCGAGCGCATCCACCGGCGGAGCGCGTCGTCCGTCGCCGTTTCGGAGATGCCGTCGTCCTCGGCGAGGAAGTAGAGCGTGGTCCGGTCGAGCCCTTCGGATTCCTGGAGGTACCGACGGACCGACTGCATCGCCTCGGCGCGCCCGCTCGATTCGCCGCCCCGCTTGCGCCGCCGTCGGCGGGGGAGGAGGATCGCGGCCACGACGCCCCCCGCCCCGAGGATCGCGGCGACCCACGTCGGGGCGCCCACGGAGGGAGCCGCGGCCGACCCGGTCGGGGGCGTCGTGCCGGGCGGCGTCGACGCGGGGCCTCCCGCTGCCACGACCCCAGTGAGCGCGACGTCGGTGCGGCCGCCGAGAACGTCGGTCACGACGACGTGCAGTTCGATGTAGCCGGTCACGCGGGGTGCGATGGTGAAGTCGACCGGCCCGCCTCCGGAGAGGTTGCCGAGAAGTCGCTCCCCGTCGCTCACGGTGACGGCGTACGCGTACGGTGGCTGACCCCCGCCGATGTCGGCGGACAACGTCGCCGCGCTCCCGACCGACAACGTCGGGACGGGCAACAGCGCGACCAGGACCGGGGGGAGGACGCGGACCGTCACATTCGCGCTCGCGATCGCCCCGGCCGCGTCGCGCGCCGTGCCGAGGATGGTGAGGTTCCCCCCGGTGACGGGGGTCGCCCGGAACGAGAACGCCCCCGTGCCGTTCATCGTGCCGGTGGCGGGGCTCGTGGTGTTGACCGGGAGCGACGGGCTGAGGCTCCAGGCGAGCGGGGGCGCCCCGCCCGTGAGCAGGCCGCCCACCAGCAGAGGATGACCCGCTTCCACCACGAGCGAGCCGGTTGCGAGGGTGAGTCCCGGGGGCGGGTAGATCTCGGCGATCGCGGAGGTCGTGGTGACGCGCGCCCCGTCGGCGTCGACCGCCAAGGCGGTCATCCAGAGGGTACCTACGGTCGGTGCGACCGCCGGTTCCACGTACCATCCGTCCGCGGTCAGCGCCGCGCTCCGGTTGGCGACGCCGCCCACAGGCCCCCAGGTGACGGTGAACGGGGCGACGCCCCCGGTCACGTTGACGAAGAAAGGGATCGACCGCCCCACGTCCCCGGTCGGCGTCACGGTCGATTCCTCGAGTCTCAGGGGAGGGGCTACGCGGAGCGTCGCATCGCTCGCCGCGCTCGCCCCGCCCGCGTCGACGACGACCGCGCGGACGTCGATCGTCCCGGGCGCCGACGGGATGACGGTCCAGCTCGGACCGAGCCCGAATCCGCCGGTCGAGAAGGTCCAGCTGACGGCGAACGGGGGGCTGCCCCCCGTGATGTTTGCGATGAAGGTCGTCGACACTCCGACGTCGACCGTACGGGCCGAGGGGGTGATCACGACCGCGAGGATGTTGGTCACGACGAGGGGCTGCATCGGCTCGGCCCGACCGACGTCGCCGATCCCATCGACGATCGACCAGAGGGGGGAGAACCGTCCCTCGAGGTACCGGTGGACGACGACGAGGGGACCCGGCGCCGCCAGCGACGTTGAACCCGACGTCCCGTCGCCGAAATCCAGGGTGATCGCGTAGGGGGCCACTCCTCCCGCCACCGTCTCTTCGAGCGTGACGAGCGAGCCGACGGTCGCGGGGTCCGGCGCGACCACCGGCGACCCGAGGGCGAGGCTCGGGACGATCGTGACCTCCGCCGTTCCGCTGGGGCCGACCCCGTAGAGCTGGCCGTTGCAGGCGACCTCGCCGGTGCCGGTCGCGGCCACGGAGGCCGGACCTCCGGCCCCCGCGAAGGTGAGGAGCTCGACCTGGAGGCCGCTACTGGAGTTGAGGAACCCGTCTTGGCTCGCGATACCCGGCAAGCTCCAGGTGACCTCGAGTGCGACGATCGCACAGCCGGACGGCAGGTTGCCCAAGGTCGCCGAGAAGACGGCGTGCGTGCCGGCGGCCATCGTCCAGGTGCCCGGGGAGATCGGTAGCGTGGGATCGAGCGTCGTTCCCGACACCGAGGCGGCCCGCGCGAGCGATGCCGGGGGCCGCGTGGGCGACGAGGAGAGGAGGACGAGACCGGCCCCCCCGACGGCGGCGACCACGAGGACGATCAGCCACGGGGTCGTTCGCGACGGTCGGGCGCTTCGGGTCGAGCAGGTCCGCACGGCCACCACCGGGGCGCCGACGGGGGCCCCCGGTATTTGCCGACGGCCGGAGTCGTGAACGGTGGAATCTGGCGCTTCAGCCGCGCAGGATCACGGCGTGGTGTTCGCGCGCGAACGGGGCGAGATCGACGGTTTCGAGGACCCGCAGTCCCCCGGCCTCGAGTTCCCGACAGGCGTCGTTGAGCACGCGACGCGCGGGCGTCGACTGGGAGACGGAGCGGACCTTGAGCATCAGGATCCCCCGACCGCCGGGCGTGAGGAGCGCGGAGGAGTTCTCGAGGAAGATCCGCGCCTGCGCCCGCTGCGCGATGTCCTGGTACACGAACCCGACCGGACCGACGTCCGCCGCGTACCGTTCGGGGAGCTGCGCGTCGGCCAGGATCGGAAGGAGGTTGTCGCGCGTGCGCGCGACCTCGAGCAGGGTCGGGAACGCGGTCGGGCTCTTCTCCACGACGAACAGCCGGCCGTCCGGGTTGAGGTCCGCGAGATGGCTCGCGGTCGTCCCGTGCGCGCCTCCGAGGTAGAGGAGCCGGGCGGTCGGTGCGAGGTCGAGCTGGCGCGGGGACTTGACGAGGAGGGCGGCGAGCTTCGACCGGAACGGGTCCCATTTCCGGTACTCCGTCGACCGCTCGGTGCGGAGCTCTTCGCCGTAGACGCGGTGGCCGGGCGCGCCGTTCACGGTGAACAGGTCGCGGCCCAACCGGAAGACGCCCGGCCACGCGGTCGGTTCCACGGGCGCGGCTCAGCCGATCCGCGCCAGCAGGTCGATCTCGACGGGCGCGTTGAGGGGGAGCGCGTAGACCCCCATCGACGCGCGGGACGGGCGACCGTCTTCGCCGAACAGCTCGATGAGCAGCTCGGTCGCCCCGTTCCCGACCTCGTGCTGCCGCGTGAACCCCTCCGACGAGGCGACGTAGACGCCCACGCGGACGATCCGGCGGATGCGGTCGATCCCCCCGACGACGCGGGCGATCGCGGCCAACCCCTGCAAGGTCGCCTGGCCGGCGACGGCCTTCGCCCCGGCGAGGTCGACGTCGCGGTCGACCTTGCCGCTCGGCCGGGCCTTTCCCTCGTGCGAGACGATCTGGCCGGAGACCCAGACGTGATCGCCGTCGACGACGGCCGGCGCGTACGAACCGGCCGGCGCGGCGGGCTCGGGAAGCTCGAGCCCCAGTTCGCGCAGCCGGACCGAGGGGGGAGTGGGCATGCGGTCGGCATCCGGCCGTCAGTTTATAGGCTACCGACCCGCTAGTCCGAGCCATGTCCGGTTTCTTCCGCCGGTTCCGCCGGGAGAAGGCCGACGAGGTCCCGGAAGAACCGCTGGACGAGAATCCGGACGAGGTGCCCGAGCTCGTGGAACCGCTTCCGGACGACGCCACCGAGGCGCCGCCGGAGGAGGTGGCGGAGGTCGGAACCGGGGATGCCGCGCCCGTCGAGGCGGCGGACGAGAACCCGACGCGCCCCGTCGCGGACGCCGATCCGAATCCTGCATCACCGCTACCCGACCTTCCCACGGCGTCCGCACCCGCGCCGCCGGTCCCGGCGGCGGCAACGGGCGACTCCATCGCCCCGCCTCCGTCCACGGCCTCCCGGCCTCCGCCCCCGCTGCCCGAGGCCGATACCGCCGCGGCCCCGCCGCCGGCGGCCGCCCGATCGCCGCTCGTCGACTGCTTCCTCTGCGGCACGCCGATGGAAGGGTCGTTCTGCCCGAGGTGCCGGATGATCTGGCGCGACTGATCGCGCATCGGGCTTCCGCCCAGTCAAGGAACGCCTCGCCCGCGCCGTTTCCGCCGAACGCTCGAGGTTATAGCCCGCCCCCGGGTCGAAGCGCCGACCGAGGCGCGATCGCGGATGGAAGCGACCCCCCACCCAGTTCCCCCGTCGCCGACCGAACCCACCGAGCTCGAGCGGTCGGTCGTCGACCACGTCTTCCGCCTGCAACCCGGGTACGCGGTGTTCCTTGGGCTCCACCAGTACGACGGTCGTCTCCCGGACCTGAGCGAGGCGTTCACCGAGAAGTGGCTCGCGGAGAGCGACCGCCTCCTCGCCCGCCTCCGAGCGCCCCGGTCGGAACGCGACGGAGACGGACGCGCGCTGGATGGGCAACTCCTCGAGCTGCTCCTCGAGAGCCCGCGGTTCGACCTCGTCGAGGCGCGCGAGCTCGAACGGAACCCGATGTCGTTCCTCGGCACCATCTCGCTGACGCCGTACATGGTCCGGGAGTACGCTCCGCTCGACCAGCGGGTCGCGGCGATGGCGCGGACCTTGGAAGCGGTCCCCGCGCTGCTCGAACAGGGGCGCCGTCGGTTGGGCGGCCGGCTTCCGAAGCCGTTCCTGGAGCTCGCCCTTGCCATCGG
>JAKIWS010000011.1 GCA_022749895.1 Thermoplasmata archaeon | reverse complement strand
GAACGGCACGCCGTCGTCGCCGCGACGGAGGGGATCCTTCAACTGCTCAACGACCGGGAACTCGCCGGGGTCTTCGCCCACGAGCTCGCCCACGTGAAAGACCGGGACGTTCTCCTGATGACGTTCGCCGCGACCATCGCCGGCGCGATCTCCTACCTCGCCCAGTTCGTGATCTTCTCGGCGATGTTCGCCGGGAACAACAACCGCAGCAACGTGAACCCGATCGTCCTCCTCGTGGCGGCGATCACCGCGCCCCTCGCGGCGATGCTCTTGCAGCTCGCGATCTCCCGCTCCCGCGAGCTCCGGGCGGACGAGGTCGGGGCGACGACCCTGGGCGACCCGGAAGCCCTCGCCCGGGCCCTCGAGAAGCTCGAGGTCGGGAACGCCCGCGTTCCGCTGAGCTCCGGCTCGCCCGCCTCCAGCAGCCTCTACATCGTCAACCCGTACCGCGGGAGCTGGTTCGCGAGCCTCTTCTCGACCCATCCCCCGATCGAGGAGCGGGTCCAGCGGCTCCGCTCGATGCACCTCTCCTACCGGTACGCGCCGAGCGTCACGGCCCCCCGGTTCGCCGCCTCCTCCCGCTCCTCGGGAATCCGGCCGTAGCCCGTTCGGAGACCGAGCGCGTGCCGACGTGCCCCGCGTGCGGAGAATCGAACGACACCGGCGCGCCGGCCTGCCCGCGCTGCCATCTCGCCGTCGAGCTGTTCGACGTCGTCCGCGAGGCGAGCGGTGGATCCGGCACGGAACGCCAATCGGCCGAGACGATCCGCGAGCTCCTGATCGCGGCCGGGGTCGACGAACCGGTCGCGTCTCCGGTGGAGGCGCCGGTGACCGCGGCACAGCTCGGGATGGCCGGGACCTTCCCGGCCCCGGCGCCCTGGCCGGACCGCCCGCGGGCCCCGGCCGAAGCGCAGCTCCGCAAGCCGCTCCCCGCGCTGCCGCCGGCGGGCGATATCCCGGTGCTGAAACGGCAGATCGATGAGTACCTTCAGCTCGGCCGTCGCCAAGGGCTCGACCTCGCCGAATTCCATCGGCGGTCCCGGGAGAGCCTGGTCGCCGACGACCGACGGGAGCTCGAGCAGCTCGGCCGCGACCTCTTCGTCCACCTCGCTGCGTCGCTCATGGACGAGCTTCAGTCCGTCGAGGCGCGGCGGAACGAGCTCATCGGCCTGGTCCAAACCGCCACGCCGGATTCGGAGCTCGAAGGCTGCCGCTCCGCGCTCGGGGGCGGGGACCTCGCAGGGGCCCAACGACGACTTCGGCACGTCGAAGAGGAGCTCACGGCCCTCGAGGACGACTGGGCGACGGTGCAGATCCTCGTCGCCGAGTGCGAGCTCGTCGCGAGCGTGATCCAGGAGTTGGGCGGAGACCCCGCCCCGGCGCTCGGCCCCCTCGAGGTCGGCCGCAAGCTCGCGCGGGGCGGTCGGCGCCAGGAGGCCGAACCGATCCTCGCGCGCGCGGCCTTCGCCCTCTGGTCGGTGGCGAGCCCGCTCGTGGTGACCGACCTTCGGCGGCTCGCCACGGAGGTCGGCCGCCAGCGCGCGAACGCCGTGGAGACCGGGCCCGCCGTCGAGGAGATCCGCGAGTTCGCCGGGGCTGTCCGTCGGCGCAACTACGGGGCCGCCGTGCAGTCGTACCGCCGATTGCGGCTGCGCGTCGACCCGCCGCGCGCGACCGCGACCAACAGCTAATACGCGGGTCCCCATCCGACGGTCGTGACGTTCGAGGGCCTCCGCGGCTTCCGGGATTACGCTCCTCCGGACGCCGGGGCCCGCTCCGAGCTCCTCCGACGTTTCCGGTCCGTCGCGCGGCGCGCCGGCTTCTGGGAGCTCGAGGCCCCCAGCGTCGAATCGCTGGAACTGTTCAAGGTCAAGAGCGGCGACGAGATCAATCGTCAGCTCTGGGCGTTCCAGGACAAGGGCGGCCGCGAGGTCACGCTCGTCCCGGAGGCGACCCCCTCGCTCGCCCGCATCTACGCCGCCCGGGCCAAATCCGAGCCGTTGCCGGTCAAGTGGTTCACGTACCAACGGTCGTGGCGGTACGAAGAGCCCCAGGAGGGGCGCACCCGGGAGTTCGCCCAGTTCAATCTCGACATCCTGGGAGCGCCGGGCGTCGAAGCGGAGGCCGAACTCCTCGCGACCGCGGCGCTCGCGATGGACGAGGCCGGCGCCCACGGGCTCTACGCGTTCCGCATCAACGATCGCGAACTCGCGGAGGCCATCGGTCGGCAGCTCGGAGTCGCCGACCTGCCGCGCTACTTCCACGCTGTCGACCGGTTCCGCAAGCTTCCCCGGGGCGAGTTCGTGAGAGAACTCGTCGCGTCCGGCATCGAGGCCGCCCGAGCCGCGGAGTGGGCCGACCGCCTCGAGAGCTGGAAGGCCGGCGTGAGCGGGCCCGCGGTCGAATCGTTCTTCGCGAGCGTGACCACGCCCGGTGCCTCCTCCACGGCCGACGGTGCGGTCGTCCGGCTCCGCCGATTGTTCGCGCTGCTCGACCGGATCGGTCTCTCGGACCGCGTGGGGCTCGACCCGACCCTCGTGCGCGGCCTCGCCTACTACACGACCACTGTGTTCGAGGCGTTCGAGCGCAACGCCGACCGGCGATCGCTGTTCGGCGGCGGTCGGTACGACCATCTGATCGAGCTGTTCGGAGGCCCGCCGACCCCGGCCTGCGGTCTCGCGATCGGCGACCAGACGCTGGAGCTCCTGCTGCGGGCCGGCGACCGGTGGCCGGAAGGGGAACCGCCGCTCGACACGTACGTCATCGCGATCACGGCCGCGGAGGTCGACGAGGCGTTCGAGTGGGTGGAGCGGCTGCGACGATCCGGGGTGTCCGCCGAGTGCGACCTTCTCGGTCGGAACCTCTCGCGCCAGCTGAGGGAGGCGGCCCGAAAGCGGGCGCGGCGAGCGCTCCTGATCGGTCCTCAGGAGAAGGCGAAGGGGATCATCGTCGAACGGGACCTGGCGACGGGGGCTCAGCGTGAGCTGGCTCCGGGGGAGGTTGTACGACCGGGGTGATCCCCTCGATCGTGGGCCCGTCCCACAGCAGGATCCCGGGGGGCGACTCCGCCCCCTCGACGAAACCGTACCAGTAGACGACGGCCCCCTCGCCGAACATCTCGGTGTAGGGGCCGAGCTGGCGCTTCAGGTTCTTGCGGAGCTCGACGTCGTCGCCGAAGTTCGCCTTCGATTCGAGCCACTTGAGCTTCTGGCCGTAGAAGATGATCGGATGGTCGAGCAGCGCGTCCGGGGTCTTCGTGAACTTGCCGCGGAGGTCCTTCTCCGTGCGGTAGGTGATCCCGTGGAGCTGGAGCCACCGGTACATGCGCTCTTCCCCGCGCCGGCCGCGCTCGCGTTGCAGTTCCATCCCCCGGGGGGAGTAGATCCAGTCGTTCGCGAGGAGCTCTTCGACCTCGCGGCGGATCCGCTGGTCCGGGGCGGTCGCCGGGTCGAGGAAGATCCCCCAGACCTTCTTCCGGGGCACCTTGAGCTCGGTCAACACCATCTGGCCCATCAGGACCGGGGGGAACTTCCACTCCCGGGCGAGGTCGAGGATCGAGCGTCCCCGACGCCACTGCCCGACCATGCGGGGCATCTGGCGTTTGACGACGTAGAAGCGCCGCGTCGCGTCCCGGCTGACGCGGTGCGTGTAGATCACGAACAGGAGCTCCTCGTCGAACCCCTCCGCCTGGGCGACGCGGTGGACATCCTCGTAGGTGGCGAGCGAATCGAACAGCCGACGGTAGGTTTCGCGATCCATGCGGGGCCGACGTCCGGGGGCGGGGCCGTTCCGGCGAGGAGGACGGGGGCGTTCGCTTAAGGTTTAGGCCCGCGCATCGCTCAATCCCGCCAGTCGATGCCGACGGTGCGAAGCGAGAGTTTGGGGATGGGCGGGAGGCGGCGCTTGTGGCGGCCGGCCGTAACGCGGTTCGCGACCGCGGTTACGAGTTTGACGGGCCAGCCTCCGGAGGTCGCGATCTCTTCGATGGATCGGAGCTGCTCGAGGCCGACGAGGATCCGATCGAGGTCGTCGTAGCGGATCCCGAGCTCCTCCTCGTCGGTCTGGCCGTCCCAGAATCCCGCGGTCGGGGGGCGGGCCAAGATCGCGGCCGGTAGACCGAGCTCGCTCGCGAGAGCGCGCAGCTGCGTCTTGTACAGATCCCCGAGCGGGGCCAGGTCGGCCGCGCCGTCCCCGTACTTCGTGAAGTACCCGGCCAGGATCTCGGACTTGTTGCTGGTCCCCACGACGAGGAATCGGCGCTCGCGGGCCTCCGTGAAGAGGATCGCCATGCGGATCCTCGCCGTCAGATTCCCCACCGTGATCCGGTCGTGTACGATCGGGAACATCCGGCGGTAGGCCGCCTCCACCTCCCCGATCTCGTGGGTCACCGTCGCCGCCCCCAGCGCCTCCGCGTAGTCCCGGGTCTCCGCGACGAGCTGTGGATCGTAGGCCGCGTTGGGCATCAGGACCCCCAGGACCTGGGGTGCTCCGAGCGCATCGCAGCAGAGGCGGAACGTAAGCGCCGAATCGATTCCGCCGCTCAATCCCACCACAGCGCCGGAGGCACCGGCCTGCTCGACGTGGGCGCGCAGGAACCGTTCGATGGTGCGTCGGGCGTGCGCGGGCAGCTTCGGCGGGGCGATCACGCCACCACGCCCGCCGGCTCGAGCGCGCTCGTGGTCGCCCACGTCGTCCGGCACGGGCACGCCAGGTTCGCGAGCTCGTCGAACGTCTGGTCCAATGACGCGCTCTCCAACGCCGCCAGGACGCGGGCGTCACACTCGCCGCAGTTGTGGGGACCGCGCGGGAGTCCTCCGGCGGTGGGGAAGGTGACGAGGCGGGCGCGGCCGCGTCGCGCGGCGCCCTGGATCATCGCGTCGTTCAGGCTCCACAGCCACGGGGGTCGATACCGGCCGCGTCGGTACAGCCATTCCACCGTCGTCCCGTTCTGGATATGGACGGGGTTCACCGACAACGTGTCGAAGCGCGGCGCCGCGACTTCGACCGACCGCACGACGTCGGCGACGGCCTCGCGTTCGGTGAGATATGGGGGTTTGAGGAGGAGGTAGCCCTTCGGGCTCGCTCCCGCCTCTCGGATCCGATCAGCGGCTTCGAAGTAATCGACCGGATTCGCCCCCTTGTTGATCAGCCGACGGAGTACGTACTCCTGGGTCGACTCCAGCCCTTCCGCCACCTCGAGGGTGCCGGGGAAGGCGCTGATCAGCGGAGCGAGCGTCGCGGGCGTCGCGAATTCGGGAAGGGTCTCGAAGAGGAGGCGCTCGGCGCGACCCGCGAAGGCGGCGACGATCGCCCGGCGCGACTCCGCGTCGACCTCCCGGTCGTCCAGGAAGCTCCCCGACGTGTACAGCTTCACGTACGGTTCGTCGCGGTACCGGGCGAGCGCCGCGTTCAGCTGGTGGGCCAGTTCCGCCGGCGTCGCCGAGCGACCCAGGGTGTCCTTCGCGTAGCCGCACATCGAGCAGCCCTTCACATCGGCCCAGTAGCAGCCACGGGTCCGGAGGATCAGCACGAAGGCGCGGACGCGGCGCGTCCCGATCGCTTCGGGCTCCGACCAGAGGTTGACGTACCGGCTGGCCCCGAGCGCGTCGGCGGGGGGCGGTCGACGGTCCCGCGCAACGGTCCGAGCGACGGAGGCCTCCACGCTCACGCCTCCACGATCTCGACGTCGACCGGCTTTTCGTCCTGGAGCCCGAGCGCGTTCCGGAGGGACTCGGGGGCGATGAACTCGATCACATCCTGGTGGCTCGTTCGGTCGGGGACGATGGCATGACAGTTCCGACCGCCCAAGCGCGCCGGATAGCAGCTGGCGCCGCCGAAGGTGCGGCCGCTCGCCTTGAACCCGTCGATGCGGATCCCCTTCCAACGTCGGACCGTCTCCAGACGCGGGAGCTCGCCGGCCCCGACGCGCACGTTGAGCGTCCCGGGAAACGGCTCGTAGCCGAGCCGCTCGGCGAACTGGAGGAGGTAGCCGGGCTGGCTCAGATAGTAGCGACCTTCGCCGAGTCCCGAGACGACGGTCCCCGTGAAGCGGACCGCGCCCGGCCCCTGGAAGATGCGCTGGAGCGAGGTGTACTCCTCCCGCAGGAGCTCGATCGCCGCGGGGGTGAGGGCGATGCGCTGACGTCGCTGCGCCAGGTTGCGCGTGATGAAACCTCGCTCGGCGAGGGCGACCAGGTACCGGTCCGCGGCCTGTTGGCTCACTCCCAGCTTTTCGCCGAGCTCGCGCGAGGCAAGGGCGACCGGGGCGTGGTGAGCCCCCGCGGCGGCGAGCCGCGCGAGCACCCGGACCTCTTCGGCCTTGACCCGCGGCGGCCGCGGCTTGGGCGCCATCGGCGGCGGTCCCCGACTACGCCGGGCGACCGGGGAGTCCGCTCGGGGCATGGAGCGCGGTGACGTTCGAGCCCCGCAGGATGAGGCACGGGAAATGTCGGTTCGCTGTGGGCGAGCTCTCGGCGACGTCCTCGAGGACGACGTTGAGGTGCTCGTCAATCCCGACGAGGCGGCCTTCGAGGACGCGGCTATCCTTCAAGCGGAGCGTGACCCGCTGGGCGAGGAGCCGCTCGAGGACCACGGTCGGTGGAGTTCCCATCGGCGGACCGACGAAGGTCGCCGCGATAAGCGTTACTTGCGGCTCCTCCATCGTGGGCGAACGTTATGGCGCGGGCCTCGGTCCGCGCGCCGTGGCGACGCCGGTCCACACCGCGATGCGCGGTCTCGAAGACGTGGTGATCGGCGACTCGGCCATCAGCCTCGTCGCGGGCGAGACCGGTGGACTCACGTACCGGGGCTACGACATCCGCGAGCTGGCGCTCGGAACTCCGTACGAATCGGTGGTCCACCTTCTGCTGACCGGGTCCCCACCTTCCGAACATCCCCCGCGGGACCTCGTCCGCACCCTCGCCGCCCGGCGCACCCTCCCGCCGGAAGCTCAACGGGTCATCGACGCGCTCGACCCGCTCACCCCCCCGATGGATGCGTTGCGCACCCTCGTCTCCGCCCTCGGCAACGGTCAGCACCCGTACCCCCCGACGGTCGAGCAGGGGTACGAGCTGATCGGACGCGCCCCGTCGCTCCTCGCCTTTTTCGTGCGGCGGTCGCGTCGGCAGCCGCTGGTGCCACCGGATCCCGCGCTCGGTCACGTCGCGAACTACCTCTGGATGCTGAGCGGCGTCACCCCCACGCCGGCGCAGGTGCGCGCCCTCGAAGGGTACTTCATTCTCCTCGCCGACCACGGCATGAACGCGTCGACGTTCGCGCTGCGGGTGGTCCTCTCGACGAACTCCGACCTGTTCGCGGGCGCCACCGCGGCCCTCGCCGCTCTGAAGGGGCCGATCCACGGGGGAGCGCCCGCCCGTGTCTCGGAGATGCTCGATGAGATCGGCTCGGCCGACCGCGCCGCCGCGTGGATCAGCGACCGGTTGGGCCGCAAGGAGCTCCTCTACGGGTTCGGCCACCGCGCCTACAAGGTCGAGGACCCGCGGGCGATCCTGCTCCACACCATCGCGCGAGGTGTGGCCGACCCGAACCGACTCGCCCTTGCGGAAGCGGTCGAACGGGAGGCGCTGGCCGCACTTCGGCGCGCCCGGCCCTCGGCACGGCTCTACACCAACGTGGAGTACTACAGCGCCGTGGTTCTCGAGTCCGTCGGTCTTCCCCGCGAAATGTTCACGCCGACGTTCGCCCTGGCCCGCACGGTCGGTTGGGTCGCCCACGCCCTGGAGCAGGCGACCGGGAACCGTTTGATACGGCCGGATGTCCGGTACACCGGTCCGACCGGCCTCACGTGGCCTCGGTACGGCGCCGGCCCGCCGTAAACGCGCGCCGACGCCCGATCGGCCTTCCTACGCCGACTTCCCTTTCTCGTCGGTACCGTCGTCGACGACCTTGAAGTCGGCGTCCATCGGCGTTCCGGGACCGCCGGAGGGAGCCTCGGTCGCCGAAGCTCCCGCGTCGGTCGGAGCGGAACCCGCGTCGGGGGGCGGCGCGGGACCCGCGTCGTTCGAGCTCCGCGCGTTCTCGTACAGCTTCTGGGCGACCTTGTGGAGGGCCTGGGTGAGCTCCTCGGTCTTCGCCTTCATCGCCGCCGTGTCCTTCCCGTCCAGCACCGAGCGGACCTCGGCGATCTTCGCGCGCACATCGGCGGCGTCGCTCTCCGCGATCTTCTCCTTGCTCTCGGTCAGGACCCGCTCGGCCTCGTAGGTCAGCGATTCGGCGTGGTTGCGCGCCTCGACCGCTTCCGCGCGCGTGCGGTCCTGGTCGGCGTACTCCTCCGCCTGCTTGAGCATCTTCTGGACCTCGTCCTTCGAGAGCTTGTTGGAGGCCGTGATCGTGATCCCCTGCTTCTTCCCGGTCGCGAGGTCCTTCGCGGAGACGCTCAGGATCCCGTTCGCGTCGATGTCGAACGACACTTCGACCTGGGGGGTACCGCGGGGCGCCGGCGGAATGCCGGTGAGCATGAAGTTCCCGAGCGCGACGTTGTCGTTCGCGATCGGGCGCTCGCCCTGCGCGACCTTGATCTCGACCGCGCCTTGGTTGTCGGCGGCGGTCGTGAAGATCTGGCTCTTGCGCGTGGGGATCGTCGTGTTGCGCTCGATGAGGCGCGTGAAGACGCCCCCCAAGGTCTCGACCCCGAGCGAGAGCGGGGTGACGTCGAGCAGGAGGACGTCCTTGACCTCGCCGGCGAGGACGCCGCCCTGGATCGCCGCGCCCAGCGCGACGCACTCCATGGGGTCGACGCCGTGCTCGATCGGGCGGCCGATGAGCGTCTCGAGGAGCTTCTGGACCATCGGCATCCGGGTCGGCCCGCCCACGAGGACGATCCGGTCGATCTGCTCCTTCGCGAGCTTCGCGTCCTTGATCGACTGCTCGACCGGCCCCTTGCAACGGTCGACGATCGGGCGGAGCAGCTCTTCCAGCTTCGCCCGCGAGAGGCTCAGCGCGAGGTGCTTCGGCCCATCCTGCGTCGCGGTCAGGAACGGGAGGTTGATCTGGGTGTCCAGGGTCGAGGAGAGCTCGATCTTCGCCTTCTCGGCCGCGTCGCGGACCCGCTGAACGGCCATCTTGTCTTTGCGGAGGTCGATGCCGCTCTCCTTCTGGAACTCACCCGCGATCCAGTCGGTCAGGATCGCGTCCATGTCGGTGCCGCCGAGCTGGGTGTCGCCGCTCGTGGAGAGGACCTCGAAGACCCCCTCCCCGAACTCCATGATCGTGACGTCGAGCGTCCCCCCGCCCAGGTCGAAGACGAGGATCTTCTGCTGCTTGCCGGCCTTGTCGAGGCCGTAGGCGAGGGAGGCCGCCGTCGGCTCGTTGATGATCCGGACGACCTCGAGCCCGGCGATCGACCCGGCGTCCTTGGTCGCCTGGCGCTGGTTATCGTTGAAGTACGCCGGGACGGTGATGACGGCCTTCTCGACCTTCTCCCCCAGGAACGCCTCGGCGTCGCGCTTGATCTTCTGGAGGAGGAACGCCGAGAGCTGCTGGGGAGTGTACTCCTTGCCGTGGATCCGGTACTTGTAGTCGGTCCCCATCTTCCGCTTGAACGCGGTGACGGTGCCTTCGGGGTTCGAGACCGCCTGGCGGCGCGCGGGCTCGCCGACCAGAAGTTGCCCATCGCGCGTGAACGCGACATACGAGGGGAACGCCTTCCCGCCGCCGACGGTGGTGCCTTCGGCGCTCGGGATGATCGCGGGTCGCCCGCCTTCCAGGACCGCGGCCGCCGAATTGCTCGTTCCGAGGTCGATTCCGATGATTTTCGCCATACGATTTTCACCTGGTGGACCTTCAATCCCCGGGGGGATTTAACGGCCCGATTTTCAGTAGTGGAATGTAAGGTCTACTATAAGAAGGTGACTTATGCTTTCCGAGACTGGGGTCTCTGGCGGGATCCTCGCCCAGAAGGCGTGGGATCCCGGTGTGAGGCTTTCGGGACCCATCGGCGGGAGGAGGTCACCGGAGTCACTTCGCCCGCCCCGCCGGCCTCCCTCGCTCGTTGACCGGCGAAATGTGCAGCAATCCCCGGCCCCGGCCGCCGCCCGATAGGTTCGAGAGTTTTATGGTCGGGTCGCCATCTCGGACCATGCCCGATGCCTGGAGCCTGAAGGGCGACTACTTCGAGGTGTGCAACTGCGACATCGCCTGCCCGTGCGTCTTCCTGAGCGACCCGACCCACGGCAATTGCACCGTGCTGGTCGGCTGGCACATCGATCGTGGCAAGGCCGGGAAGGAATCGCTCGACGGGCTCAACTTTGCGCTCGCGGCCGCCACGCCGGGCAATATGATCACGACCAAATGGGAGGTCGCGGTGTACGTTGACGAACGCGCAACGCCCGGTCAGCGCAAGGCGCTCGAGCCCATCCTCGCCGGTCAAGCGGGGGGCCCGTTCGGGGCGTTGGCCCCTCTGATCGGGAAGGTCCACGGTCTACGCTACACGCCCATCGAGTACCACCTCGAGGGGAAGCGGCGGTCCCTTCGGATCAAGGGCGTGGCCGAGATGAGCTCCGAGGCGATCACTGGCGCGGGTGGGGCCTCGGTCAAGATCGCGGGAGCTCCGCTGCTCATGACGCCCGAAGTTACAGTCGCGAAATCCGACAAGCTCTCACTCTCCGACTACGGGTGGAAGTGGGATCGCCCGGGCGGGAACAGCTTCCATTCCCCGTTCAATTTCAACGGTCCGTAGCGGCCGCCTATCGGCTCCGGCCGGCCCAGGTCTACCCCCGTTCGAGCGGCGATCCCGGGGGGCTCGACCGCCGCGTCGAACGGGAGGTAAAGTGAAGGAGTGTCTCCGCACGAGCCGACGTGCCGGACTCGGACGAAGCGCCGCAGCGCGACCGCGCGTCGCCCGCCCGCGTCGTGATCTCGCGTCGCGAGTTGGACGCGTTCTGGCGGCAGGAGATTCGCCCCACGGCGCTCGGACTCGTGGCGGGGGGAGCGAGCCTCGTGTGGGTCGGATTCTGGGCCATCGCCCTGGGAAGCTACTCCTTCGCGGCGCCGCTCACCCACGCCGTTCTGATCGGGGAGGCGGTCAGCCTGCTCGTCCTCGGGCCTGCGATGCTTCTCCTGGCGGCCCGCCTCTGGACAATGCGCGCCGAGGAGCTCGTGCTCTCGTCCGACGGACTCATCGTACGGTTCCGAAGGAACAAGGAGTTCTTCGTGGCCTGGTCCGACCCTGCGCTGCGCATCGTCCTGATCGATCGACGCCTACGCCGACCGACCCAACCACCCTCGGTGCCCGGCATCCTCCGCCTGAGATTCCGATGGTACGGGATCTCGACCGAGGCGATCGACGTCGCGCTGCATCACGCACGGACGAACGAACTCGCCGTTCGTTCCCGGAGCCGGACGGGCGGCCGCGGCACGTTGCAGATCCACCGTCTCGACCCGACCGACCCCGACGCGGTTTCGCCCCGGCCGTGAATCGTCCAAGGTCCCGACTCTTATACCGGGAGGGGACTCTCCGCGCGTGACCACGCGCCGGGGACGCTGGACCCGCGAAGCCCGACGATTCCTTCCGGCCATGCGCGCGTGGCGCGCCGCCATCCATCAAGAACCCGAACTCTCGAACGAGGAGGTCCGGACCCGGGCGAAGATCGTCGACGCGCTGACCGGGCTGGGCTTGCGACCGACGACCTACCCGGGTTTCAACGGGGTCAGCGCCGCCCTCGCCCTCGATAGGTCCGGGCCGACCGTCGCGCTCCGGGCCGATCTGGACGCCCTGCCGGTGACCGAGGAGACGGGACTTCCCTTCGCGTCCCGATTTCCCGGGAGGATGCACGCCTGCGGCCACGATGTGCACATGGCGGCGCTCTTGGGCGCGGCCGCCGTGCTCAAGCGGAACGAGTCGCGCCTGCGAGGTCCGGTCAAGCTCCTGTTCCAGCCGGCCGAAGAGGACGGGATCGACGGCGGCGCCGCCCCGTTCATCGCGCGCGGCGCGCTGGAGCGCCCGCACGTCGATTTTGTCGTGGGCCAGCACCTGGCCGGCGGGATCCCCCTCGGCGTGGTCGGTTGGGCCAAGGGCCCGATGATGGGCGCGGCCGATCATTTCATCATCCGGGTGCGCGGACGCGGCGGCCACGCGGGGTACCCGCACCGTACCGTCGACGCGGTTGTCGTCGCGGCCGAAGTGATCACGGGCCTGCAGGCCCTCGTGAGCCGGCTCACCGACCCCACGGACCCCGTCGTCATCTCGGTGGGGATGGTCCACGGCGGGACGCGCCACAACGTCCTCCCGGACACGGTCGACCTCGAAGGGACGGTGCGGACCGTCCGGCCCGCGACCCGCGCCACGACGGAGAAGGCTCTGCGACGACGCGTCCGGCACATCGCCGCCAGTCTGGGCGCGCGGGCGACCGTGAAGTTTCTTCGGGGCTACCCGGTCCTCGTGAACGACCCGACCGCGACGGATATCGTGGTCCGGGCCCTCACGGAGGAACTGGGCGGCGATCGGATGGTCGAGCTTGAGGCACCGGTCATGGGCGCGGAGGATTTCTCCCTGTATCTCGAGAAGCGGCCGGGAACCTTCCTCTTCCTGGGCGTCGACCCTCCGGGACACACGTCTTCGTTGCACTCGGCCCGGTTTGCACCGGACGAGTCCGCCCTCGTGCACGGGGCCGCCGTCCTGTGCGCCGCCGTCGAGGGACTGCAGCGGGGATAACGTGCCCGAGATCGACCGAGCGCGCGAAGATTTTCCCGCTCTCCGCGGGACGTCGACCGATCCCCCGCCCGCGTACCTCGATTCCGCATGCATGTCGCTCGTCCCCGATTCCGTGCTCGCCGCCATGGCGGAGTACTACCGGGAGTTCCCCGGATGCGCCGGGCGAAGCCTCCATCGGTTCGCCGAGGAGGTGGGTCATCGGTTCGAAGGGGCCCGCGACGCGTTCGCCCGCTTCCTCGGCGCCCCCGACCGCGACGGGGTGGTCTTCGTCCGAAACGCGACCGAAGCGATCAACCTCGTCGGCGCCGGGCTCGATTGGAAGCGGGGCGATCGGATCGTCGTCACCGACCAGGAGCACAACTCGAACCTGGTCCTCTGGCAGCGGCTCGCCCGCGAGCGGGGCGTCCGCGTCGCGGCGCTCGAACTCCCGGACGCCGGTCGGTGGGACGGCGATCTGCTCGAAGCGATCCTGCGTCCCCGACCCCGGCTCGTCAGCGTTTTTCACACCTCCAACCTGGACGGACGCTCGCTTCCGATCCGGGAGATCGCCGAACGCGTGCATGACGCCGGCGGCCAACTCCTGGTCGACGGCTGTCAGGCGGCTCCGCATCAGAGTGTCGATCTGGCGAACCTGGGCATCGACTTCTACGCGCTCTCGCTCCACAAGATGCTGGGGCCGACCGGCACGGGGCTCCTCATCGCCCCGACCGCCGCCCTCGCCGACCTCCGACCGCTGATCGTCGGCGGCGAGACGGTCGAGTGGACGACGTTGACCGAGCACCGTCTCCGTCCGCCGCCGCATCGCTTCGAGGCGGGGCTTCAGAACTATGCGGGCGTACTTGGCGCCCGGGCCGGCATCGACTACCTCGAGCGGATCGGTCGCGACGAGGTCCGGGCTCACGACCTGGCTTTGAACCGGCGCGTGACCGAGGCGCTCGCCGACGAGCCTCGACTCCACGTACTCGGGCCGGAGACGGCCGCCGAGCGCCCGAGCATCTTCGGCTTCACGATCGACGGCGTCGACCCGAACGACGCCGCCCTGTTCCTCGATGCCGGGCACCGTGTCCTTGTCCGCTCGGGCATGCACTGTGTACACTCCTGGTACGCGGCGCGCGGCCTCAGCGGCAACGTCCGGGCTTCGTTCTACCTGTACAATTCGATCGGCGATGCCGATGCGCTCGTCCGCGGTATCCGGGAACTCATCGAGCGGATCCCGGCCCCGGCCGCCGCGACGACGGAGGCTCGGTCTACCGGTACATCGGCTGGGAGGCCACCGCGGGCCGGTCGGCCTGGCCCTTCTCGGCGTGCCGCTGGATCGACAAGAGTTGCTGCTCGATCCGCTCGGCCTCGTGGTAGAGCGGCACGGGGTCGAGCGGGTTTCGGAGCAGGATCCGGTTGATCGTCTCGATCACCTTCGCGGCCGCCCGGGCGTCGGGGTAGTCCGATTGCGCCTCGGCCAGGAACGTCAGCACGTCGAACCCGCGGCGTCGGCCCTCGTTCAGCAGCACGCCCGCAATCCCGGTGATCACGCCTTCGTTGAACGGACTCATGTTCGGCTCGATGTAGAGGTCGCGGGCCTTGCGCGTGCTCGCGACGCCGTAGACCTTCACATCGGCGAGCGGGGTCGAGCGCCCCTTCCCCGTGGCGCCCGCCATCCGCTCGACGACGAGACCTTCGGGCGAGACCAGGAGACCGCAGCGCTGCTCCTGAACCCAGTCGATGATCGCGTTCGCGAGCGGGTGGATGATGTTCGGCGCCGGGTGGAACTCGGAGACGAACGCCACGATCTTGTCCGAGACGCGACCGGTCCGGTCCATCGGGGGGTGACCCGCGTAGATCCGCACGGGGTGCTGTGGGTTGCCGTTCCGGATCAGCGACACCGTCGGGAAGGCAGGGGACTCGACGATGCCGATCTGCTCCATCTCGAGGGTGTCGATGAGGTAGTTCGCGACGATCGAGCTCACGAGCCCGACCGACGGAAAGCCGTCGATCACGATCGCGCCCTCGACGTCCACGCGCTTGATCTCGTAGATGCGGACCTGGTCCGCTCCGAGCGACATCGGCTTACAGCGACCGCTCGACGATCTGCCCGAGTTCGCGCGAGATCAGCTCGACGACGTCCTTGGTGAGGGCGGCGCGGATCGCCGGCGGAACCGCGGCCATGCCGAGCCGCGCGGTGCATGTGCCGACGCGGACGAGCGCGGCGTACTCCATCGCCCGCGCCTCGAGGAGCGCGCGGACGGCGTCCTTGAGATCCTGGGCGAGCTTCGGGTCCGCGCCGAGCGTCTTCTCGAGGTGGTGCCGGATCTCTTCCTTGACGATGTCCCGGGTCGCTTCGCGGACGAGCTCTTCGGGGCGAAGGAGATCGCGCGTGCTCTTGAGGAGGATATCGATCGGTTCGCCGCGCCCGCCGTCCTCCCCCATCGGGGTCGCCGAACGGGGCGCGGGCCATAAGAGTTTGTGTCGTGCGGCACGTCCGGCCCTCGAAAATTCTCGCGCCGAACGAAGCCGTTATTTGTCCGGCGCCGCTCGACGCACCGGCGTGGGCCGGTAGATCAGCGGAAGATCGCTACCTTGGCAAGGTAGAGGCCGCGAGTTCAAAGGGTGACTGGGATCCGTCTCCCGGACGCCGGAAGCTCTCGCCCGGTCCACTCCACCGCCCATCACTGCGCCGGGCGATGTCGATGACTGTCGAACCCCCCGGACGACATGCAGACTCAACGCTTTATAGCGCGGAATTCTCGGAGCTTCCGGTGGAGGCCGACCTTAAGGAAAAGATCGCCGGGGAGGTGGTCCTCTCCTCCCACCCGGGCCGGACGCTGCGGAAGTGGCGCGAGGATTTCGGGATCTCGCAGCGCGATCTCGCGAAGCATCTTACGACCGTCCCGAGCGTCGTCTCCGACTACGAGTCGGAACGGCGGATGAGCCCGGGGGCGGCGTTCATCCGGCGGTACGTGGACGCGCTCGTCGAGGTCGACGCCGCCCACGGGGGACGGGTCGGCCAGCGGCTCGGAGTGAAGACGCACTCCGATGGCATCCTCGGACTCCGGGAGTTCTCGATCGCGATCCCGCTCAAGTCGCTCGCGGACGCGCTCGACGCCAAGCCGGTGAGCCGCGTCGACCTCCACCGCGATATCCACGGCTACACCATCCTGGACGCGCCACGGGCGATCCTCTCCATCGACGCCTCGAGGTTCGTCGAGGTGTACGGCTGGTCGACGCAGCGCGTCCTCATCTTCGCGAACGTGAAGTACGGTCGCTCCCCCATGGTCGCGATCCGGGCGCATCCGCTCAAGCCCGCCGCGGTCATCTTCTCGGCCCCGGGGCGGATCGACCCGCTCGCGATCCGGCTGAGCGAGATCGAGAACCTTCCGCTCCTCACCACGTCGTTGAGGGCTCCGACGGTCCTCGAACGGTTGGAGGAGATGTAGGAGGTATGGGCGCGATGGAGGCGGGGATCGTCAGTTACGGCGCATACGTCCCACGGTACCGGATAACTCCCGAGGAGATCGGCCGCGTCTGGGGCGTCGACGGCGTCGCGATGGGCCAGGGACTCAACGTCCACCGCAAGAGCGTTCCGGCCCCGGACGAGGATACGATCACGATCAGCACCGAGGCCCTTCGCATCGCCCTCGTTCGTGGCGGCATCAACCCGCAGGAAATCGGCGCCCTCTACGTCGGGAGCGAGTCGCATCCCTACGCCGTGAAGCCGACGGCGACCGTGGTCGCCCAAGCGATCGGAGCGACGCCGAACCTGACGGCCGCCGATTTCGAGTTCGCGTGCAAGGCCGGGACGGCGGCGATCCAGAGTTGCCTCGGCCTCGTCGCTTCGGGGATGATCAAGTACGGCGTCGCGATCGGCTCGGACACGTCGCAAGGAGCGCCCGGCGACGCGCTCGAGTACTCCGCGAGCGCCGGCGGCGCGGCGTTCGTGATCGGCCGAGACCGCGTGATCGCGTACATCCGCCACACGCTCTCGTACACGACGGACACCCCCGACTTCTGGCGCCGGGAGGGTCAACGGTATCCGAGCCACGGCGGCCGATTCACCGGGGAGCCCGCGTACTTCCGCCACGTGACGGAGTGCGCTCGGGCGATGTTCGACCGGGCCGGGACCGAGCCGAAGGATTACGCCCACGTCGTCTTCCACCAGCCGAACGGGAAGTTCCCGCAGCGCGTCGGGAAGCAGCTAGGGTTCACCGACGCGCAGATGCGCTACGGGCTCGTCACGCCGTACATCGGGAACACGTACTCCGGGGCGGCCTTGATCGGCCTCGCGAACGTCCTCGACGTCGCGCAGCCCGGCCAACGCGTCCTGGTGGTCGGCTACGGAAGCGGCGCGGGGTCGGACGCGTTCGACCTCGAGACCACCGACGAGCTCGCCCGGTTCGACCACTCGTACGGGCTACCCGTGCAGGAGTTCCTCGACAACGGGGTCGAGCTGCCGTACGCCGTCTACGCGAAGTTCCGGGGCAAGATCAACATGGCGGAGGAGTGAGCCGTGCGCGAGGTCGCGATCCTTGGCGTCGGGATGACCCGGTTCGGCGAACTGTGGGACCGGTCGTTCCGGGAGATCGGGATCGAGGCCGGGCTCCAGGCGCTCGTCGACGCGAAGCTATCGAGCGCGGACCTCGGCGCGCTGTATCTCGGCAACATGGCGAGCGGGAGCCTGATCAGCCAGGAGCACATCGCGCCGTTGATCCTCGACTACGCGGGGCTTTCCGGGCGCCACCTCGCCGCCGTGCGGGTGGAGGCCGGGAGCGCGTCGGGGGCGGTCGCGCTGCACCAGGGGTACCTCGCCGTGGCGAGCGGGGCGCACGATTTCGTCGTCGTCGGCGGGGCGGAGAAGCTCACGGACGTTCCCGAAGCGGAGGCGGACCGCGTCGTCGGCGGCACCGCCGACCACGAGTGGGAGGCCGTCTTCGGCGCGACGCTGCCCGGCCTGTGGGCGATGATCGCCCGGCGGCACATGCACGACTTTGGCACGACGCGCGAGCAACTCGCGAGCGTGCCGGTGCACGACCACGCGATGGGCTCGAAGAACCCGAATGCGCACTATCGCAACTTGCTGACCGTCGAGGGCGTCATGAAGGCGACGCCGGTCGCCGAGCCCCTCGGGATGCTCGACTGCGCACCGTACTCCGACGGCGCTGCGGCGGTCGTCCTCGGCCCGCTCGACCGCGCGCGGAAGTTCACCGACACGCCGGTCCAGATCTCGGCGAGCCAGCTCGCGTGCGACGTTATGGCGGTCCATCACCGTCGGGAGATCACGACCCTCGATTCCACCGTCGTCGCCGCGAAGCGGGCGTTCGCCCAGGCGCACCGGCTCCCGCGCGATGTGAACGTCGCGGAGATCTTTGACGCCTACTCGATCAGCGCGCTCGTCGCGATGGAAGACCTGGGGTTCGTCGCCAAGGGCGAAGCCGGCCCGGAGTTCGCGGAGGGCCACCTCGCACCGGGCGCGGGCAAGCTCGCGGTGAACACGTCGGGTGGGATGAAGGCCCAGGGGCGTCCGTTCGGCGCCGTCGGGGTCGCGCAGGCGGTCGAGCTCGTGCGGCAGCTCCGCGGCGAAGCGAAGGAACGGCAGCAGGCCGGGGCGAGGGTGGCGCTCGCGCACGACGTGGGCGGCACCGGCGCCACGAGCGTCGTCCATATCTTCGAACGGGTGAACTAGAGGGAAGATGTCGATCGCACGATTCTGGCGGGAGTCGCCCCGGCGGTACAACCTCGGGGGCAGCCAGTGCGCCGTCTGCTCGACCGTCTACTTCCCCCCGCGTTCGGTCTGCCCCTCCTGCGCCAACCACCGGCGGTCGATCGGCAAGATGGAGCCGTTCACGCTCTCCGGCGACGGGGAGGTCGTGACGTTCTCGGTCATCCACGACGCGGCGGAGGGGTTCGAGATGCAGGTCCCGTACGTCCTCGCCATCGTGAAGACGACCGAGGGTCCGATGCTCACGGGGCAGGTCGTCGACGTCGCGCCGGGCGACGTCGCGATCGGGCTCAAGGTCCGCGCGACGTTCCGCAAGCTCCGGGAAGAGGGACGCGCTGGCGTGATCCACTACGGCTACAAGTTCGCCCCGATGGACGAGTGGCACTCGGGGCCGCGGCGCACGCGGGACCCTGAACCGTCCCCCGTACCACCGGAATCCGCGCGCGCGTGAACGGCGACCCCCCGTCCCGCGACGGATTCCCTCGGCGTCCGTCGGCGCCGGACGAGGCGTTCGCGGACGCCTACGCCCACGGCTTCGGCGACGGGCTGAGGGACGGGCTCAAGGAGCTGCTGCAGCACGTCTCGCGGGGGCACACGGCCCAGGAGCTGCGCCTGTTCATCGAGAGCCGGCTGGCCCGCGTTCCCGAAGAGGTGGAGTTCAAGCGCCGCAACGTCCTCGCTCCGCCCCCGAAAACGTCGTGGGGGACGCTGGCGCGCGCCCCCTCGGCCCCCGCCGTGGCCCCCCCCGCTCCGGTGGTGTTCGGCCAATCGTACCTCGTGCGGGAGGAGCGGCCGGCCCGGGCGATCGAGATGGTCCGGCAGAACGCGAGCAAGCGTCCCCGGCTCGTCGCGATCTCGATCCATCCCCCGGAGTTCGGCGACCTGCCGCCGGGACGCCTCGAGGTCGTCCGACTGGGACCCTCCGGACCGGGCGGGCGACCCGACGATCACGGTCCTGCGCCCGGCGAGATCGGCGGCCGGGTCCGCGAAGCGACCGAAGCCGAGGGGGGGGCGCTCGTCTACTTTGACGGCATCGAGTTCCTCGTCACGGAGTTCGGCCTCGAGACGACGTTGAAATTCGTCAACTGGCTCACGACCCAGGCGAGCCGCTCCGGCTCCGTCGTGGTCGCCAGTGTCGACCCGCGCACGCTCAGCGACGGGGACCTCCACCGGCTCCAGCGGGCGTTCACCTCGGTGGTGTAGGAGCGCGCGGAGCGTCGATGGAGATCGCCTTCTTCACGGAGAGCTACCTTCCGACGCGCGACGGCGTCTCCGCCGTCGTGAGCGGGCTCGCCCGGTGTCTGCAGCGCCTGGGTCACCAGGTCCGCGTCTTCGCGCCGCACCCCGTGGTCGGGGCGTCGTCGGAGACCACGAGCGTGGACGGCGTGCCGGTCGTTCACGTCCGGTCGTTGCCGGTACCGGTCTACCACGAGTATCGGTGGGGCCTCTTTCCGGTCGCGCAACTCCACGGCCAGCACCTGCGGGACATCGACGTGATCCATCTGCACACGCCGGGGGTCGTCGGGAGCACCGGCTTCCTCGCGTCGCGCTACTACCGGAAGCCAGTCATCGGTACCTTCCACACGAACGTCTGGGAGATGCGCCGGAGCTTCGGGGGCGGCCCGCTCGCGTGGCTGTTCTTCCAGTCCGCGTGGCGGTGGACGCTCGGCACCTACTGGCGGTGCGACCTCACGACGGCGCCGACGATCGCCGCCCGCGACGCGCTCCTCGAGCACGCGTCGAAGCCGTTCCATCGACCGATCGAGGTGGTCCCGAACGGGATCGACTTGGAAGAGTTCCGGCCCGGACTCACCGTGCCGGATTGGCGCGAGCGCTGCGGCCTCGGCGACGGTCCGATGGTCACGTACCTCGGCCGGCTGACCGAGGACAAGGGGATCCACCGATTCCTCGACGCGGTCGGCGACGCCGCGGCCCAGCGGCCGGTCGTCGGGATCGTGGGCGGAAGCGGGCCGGAGGAGGCCGAGGTACGACGCCGGCTGCGCACCGAACCCCGGCTCGCGCAACGGGTGCGGTACGTGGGACCGGTCGCCGAGGCCGAGAAGGCCGCGCTGCTCGGGCAGAGCGACCTCTTCGTCCTTCCATCGACCTCCGACACCTCGTCGATCGCCCTCCTCGAGGCGATGGCCTGCGGCACCCCGGTCCTGGCGTCGTCGCTGGGGGGCCCGGCGGAGATCGTCGAGCAGGGTCGCACCGGCGTGAAGGTCGACCCGCGCGACCGGCCCGCGCTCGTCGGGGCCATGATCGAACTCCTCGACGATGCGACCCGGCGCCGGCAACTCGGTCGGAACGGAGTCGACTTCGTCCGCGCGCACGCCTCCATCGAGGCGACCGCCCGACGGTTTATCTCCCTCTACGAGCTTCTACTGACGGAGAGACCCGGTCGTGCCCCTCGCCACGTTGGCTGAGCTCAATTCGGTCGCGCGCCACGAGCCCCGGGGCGCCCACGACATCTACTCGGAAGCGGCGCTCGGCCGGGCCCTGGAGGAGTACCTCGCCGGACGTCGGGCGCGGATCGCGCCGTTCATGGTCGAGATCGACGGGAAACCGTTCCCGACGGTGCTCCACGCGATGCTCGACGACTCGGTCCTGTTCGAGGACCTCCGCCTGACGATCGACCACCCCCCCGCGGCGGGCGCCGTCTGGGAGTTCGTCCTTCCGCTCCGCACCGTCGTCATCGGCCCGGACAGCTCGGCCACGCTGACCCGCCCCGGCGGCGCCGCGTCGGATTCCGAGCGGTGGATCGTCCGCCTCTTGGTCCGCGACCATTATCACCCGCGCTCCGCGAACGACGACACGACCGCGGGCGATCTGTCGCCGGCCGTCCGCCCCGGCCTCATGACCTGGCCGCAGTTCGCCGACTTCGTCCGGACGACGGGTACGGTCCCGTTCGCGACCGCGCTGCTCGCCTACGGCGAGGACGGACGTAGCCGACTCGAACTCGACCTCGTCGACAGTCAACTGTTGCCCGATGTCCGAGCGGGCCGCCTCCCGCTCTCACGGCGCACGCGGCAATCCTCCCGGGTGGCCCACGGCCTCGACACCTACCTGGCGCGCGAAGAGCCCGGGGTCCTCGCGTCACGCGTGCTCGAGGTCCTGTTCGAGACCGGGGGCCTTCCGGCGATCGACCTCACGCACGTGCTCGGGGGGGTCCGCGAGCTCGTCACCTCGACGCTCGAAGGTCTCCGCGCCCGGGGCCTCGTCGCCTTCGACAAGCGCACCGGCATCTACCGGTGTCGGCTCGATGCATTCCTCACCCCGGACGAGCGCGCGCGCCGGAGTGTGGAACCGCTCGCCCCGCTCCCGAACCCGGCGCTGCGTTCCAGCGTCATGGAGCTGCTCGCGGCGGCCGACTCGCGCGCGACCTGCCCGCTCTGCGGCGACCCGCTGCCCCCGTCCCACCGCGGCATCCTCTGCGAGAAATGCTCGCGCGAGGTCGACGCGACGCCGGACACCAGCACCTGACCCCCATCCGGCGTGGGCCTGTCGGGATTCTCCGCCGCCCGCCCGCGCGGGGGCGCTCGCGACCTTTGAACCCGAGACACCTGGCTTAGAAGGCCAGTACTTTGTCCAGGCTAAGCTACAGGCCCGCGCCCCGGGTACCGGCGCGACGACCTTAATCCTTCGTTCGGGCGGCGCGTCCGACCGCGCGGGCGACGAGGTGCGCCAGGCGCAGCGGCTCCGGCCAATATCCCTGCACCGCGGCGCGACGGACGACCGCGGCCGCTTCCTCCGCGGTCAGGCCGACCGTGGCGGCCCAGATCGAGACCCCCCCGGTCGCAATCCTCCGGAGCCGGTGGGCGCGGATCAAGCTGAATCGCCGCCGGGCGTCGCGGGGAAAGTACGTCCGGAGCGCCGCCTGGATCGCCGGGAAATCCGGCGTACGTCGGGTCACCGAGATGACCGGGACCCCGAGTTCGCGATGGAGCCTTCCCAGGTCGAGCACGTTGAACCCCCCGACCGCGATCCCGTCGACGAGCAGCGTTCGGATCCCCGGTAGCTGAGGGAGACCCCGAAGGAGCGCGAGGATGCGATCGTTCGCGTCGGTCCCGTCGATGCGGACGCGATCGACCGCGATGGCCTCCAGCGTCGCGGGGAGCGAGACGACGACGGCGACGAGCGGGGCGTACTTCTGGCGGCGCGTGAACGGTCCGTCGTCGACCGCCGCGAGCCGAAGGTGCGGCTTATTCAGGGCGGGGCGCAAGGCTATCTGACGCGGCGACGGTCGCGCGCCGCGATGGCCTCCGCCACCACCGTCACCGCCCGTTGCCCGGCGTGCGGAGGTCTTCTGGCCGCGACCGCGACCGCCTACGCGACCTCGTACGTTCGTTGCCCGCACTGCGGGGAGCCCGTCCCCATCGTCGCGCCGCGCGACCCGCCGCCGTTGTTTGCCTGGGAGGTATCTCCGCAACTTTACCCTCCCATCCCGACCCTGTCCGACGGCGGGCGCCGGCCGGTGCGCCCGTTCGTCCTCGGCGCCCTCGTGGTGGCGGCCGTGATCGCGGCGGTCGTGGCCGGGATCGTCGCGGAGGACGCGGCCCGTGCCCTCACCCCGGGACGGATCGTGGTGGCCGGAACCGTCGAGGTGGGTCCGGGGGGTGTCGTCGGCCCGCTTCCGTTCGCGCATCTTCGACTCACCGGGGAGAACGGGTACACCGCGAGCGGGACCACCGCGCCGGATGGGTCGTTCTCGTTTTCCGGAGTGCCGAGGGGAGCGGTCGCCATCCTGGTCAACTCCACCGGATACCCGAACACGACCTTCGACATGTTCTTCTCTCCGGTCTATTCCGAACCGGCGCATCCCACCGGGCTGGTCCTCGAGCTTCCGACCGGGAGCTCGGCGAGCTCGGTCACGGTCCTGTACGCCTCGTTCGGGAGCCTGGAAGAGCTCGCCGCCACCTTGCTGACCGCCGTCGTCATTTTCGCCGTGGGGATCGTGATGGCCGCGGTCGGCGTCTGGGCGATCCTGCGCCAACGACGGCCGGGGCTCGCCGTGGCCGGCGCGGCCGGCGTCCTCGCGGCCCCGATCTGCCTTCCGCTCCTCACGCTGGATACGGTCCTCCCCGACGTCCTTCTCGTCGGGTCGGTCGCGAGCGCCTTCGCGGCCGCGGCGTTCGTGCTGCTGGTGGTGCCGATCGCCCTGACGGCCTCCGCGCCGGACGAGTAACGGCGCGTCACCCCTACGGGGAAGCCGGTCCGGTCCGTGGGCGGGGGAGCGCTCGCGCGCGCCCCTCGTGGAGCGGACGCCGGGTCCGGAAACCGCCGCTCAAGGTGTGGTAGAAGCCGACCTCGCTCTCATCCTGGCGCCAGCAGAGGTACACGATCTCGCCGTTGATGCGGGCAAAGAAGTCGACCAGGCCGTCGTCGAGGTCCTTGAGCTCGATCCCGTCGTGATGCAGCCGGGCCACTTCGTTCTCGAGCCGCTGGGTGAGCGTCTTGAACTCGCCCTCGAGGCGGTGCGTCAGCTCCCGGTCGGGGTGGTCGGTCGCGTGGATCTCCTTGCCCCAGAACGAGCCAAGTCGCTTGAGCTCCTCGTGGATCGCCCGGAGACGGTGGACCCATCCGCCCATCTGAGGGAGGAGCTCCTTGAGCGCCGGCAAACGGGCGTTCGCCTCCTCGGCGGTCCAGAACCGCTCGGGGACCTCGGGCGACGGTTCGTCGGGCATACGGATGCGTATGGGATGGGGGCGGCGCTACTTATGGATGCAGGTTTCGGCGGGACCCCTTCAGCGGGCAGGTGGGGCCACGCGCTCGACCGACCAGCCGCGTTCGCGGTACATCACGACCACGTCGTCGGCGTGCTCGGAATCCCGCACCTCGAGTTCGACCTCGACGCTCACATCGCCCGGGGCGCGGTCGGGGGAATCACGATCGTGGTTCAGGTGGCGGACGTTGGCGCTCGCCGCGGCCGCGACCTCGAGGAACTCCTTGAGCCGACCCGGCGTGTCGCGCAACGCCGACCGGAGCCGGAGGAGGCGGCCCTCGGCGGCGAGGCCGATGAACAGGATCCGGTCGAGGAGGAACGGGTCGAGGTTGCCCCCGCTCACCACCAGCACGGTCGGACCGTCGCGGGCAAGCTCATGATGGGCGAGGAGGGCGGCGAGGGGCGTCGCCCCGGCACCCTCCGCGAGGACCTTCGCCTTCTCCAGGAGGAGGAACACGGCCCGTGCGATCGCACGGTCGTCGACGACCACGGCCTTCGCGTGGTGCTCGTGAAGGATCCGGAACGGCAGGTCGCCGATGTGACGGGTCGCGAGTCCGTCCGCAAAGGTCGTCGGCGCTTTCCCGACCACGACCCGCGACTGCGCGAGCGACGCTTTCAGGGTGTCGGCGCCGGCCGGTTGCACGCCCACGATCTCGACCTCCGGCCGACGACCGCGGGCGCCGACCGCGATCCCGGCCGCCAGCCCGCCCCCTCCGACCCCGACGATGATCCGGCGGACGTCCGGTAGGTCCTCGACGATCTCGAGCCCGACCGTGCCTTGGCCGGCGATGATGAACGGGTCGTCGAACGGGTGGATCAAGGTGAGGCCCTCCGCCGTCGCACGCCGGGACGCCTCCTCGTGCGCTTCTTCGTAGTCGCCGCCGTGCAGGACGACCGTGGCCCCGAGCGCCTCCGTCGCGCTGACCTTGAGCGGGGAAGCGGCGCGGGCCATGACGATCGTGGCGGGGATGCCGCGCGCCCGCGCCGCGTACGCGACGCCTTGGGCGTGGTTGCCGGCGGAGGCCGCGATAACGCCGCGACGTGCGTCGTCGTCGCTGAGTTGCGCGATCCGGTTCGTCGCACCGCGCAACTTGAACGCGCCCGTCCGCTGGAGGTTCTCGAGCTTGAGATAGACGGGGGGGAAATCCGCCCCGAGGAACGGCGGGGCCTCGATGAGCGGCGTCCGGACGATCGTCGACCGGATCACCTCGGCCGCGCGCTCGACGTCGGCGAGCGAGACCGTCACGGCCGAATTCGACGTCGTCACGCCCTCGGCCATCCCCCGTCGAGGAGTTTAGGTGTTGGGTGTTCGGCCGAGCTGCACGCCTTCTTGGGTCCCGGCCCCCGCGAACCCGCGCTCTACGCGCGCGTTCGAGCCCGCAGCCGCGATGCTGCGTTTCTCGAGGTGAATTGACCGGTTTTTTGCGACGACGACGGCCGTTCGTCCGTGGCCTTATATAGGGTACCTAACTCGCCCACCCCCACCGGAGGAAACACCCCCCCATCGACCTATGGCCCGTCACCGTCCTCGCCGAGGTTCGCTCGGCTTCTCCCCTCGTTCCCGGTCCGCCCGGCCGGTCCCGCGTATCCGCTCCTGGGCCGCGGGGGCGAAGAACCCGTCCCTCGAAGGTTTCGCCGGTTTCAAGGTCGGGATGACCCACGCGTTCATCGTCGATTATCGAAAGCGCTCCACCACGGCCGGGCAGGAAGTCTCGATCCCGGTCACCGTGGTCGAGGTCCCCCCTCTCAAGGTCGCCGCGGCCCGGATCTACCACGACGCGCCGTACGGGAGCCGCGTCGTCGCGGAGGTGTGGGGGGGTTCACCGTCGCAGGAATTGGAGCGACGCCTCCCGGTCCATCCCGCGAGCGGTCCGGAAGCGACCGCCCACTTCCTGAGGGTCGAAGGCGACGAAGTGCGCCTCGTCGTCCACTCCCAGCCCGCCCTCATCACCGGCGTTCCCACGAAGGTCCCGTATCTGTTCGAGGTGCGCGTGGGCGGCGAGAAGTTCGACGAGCGGCGCGCCTTCGCCTTGAAGCAGCTCGGGCAGGAGATCCCGATCGAACAGCTCGCGCGCGAGGGCGAGTTCTTGGACGTGCTCGGCGTGACCAAGGGCAAGGGATTCCAGGGACACACGAAGCGCTGGGGCGTCAAGCTCCAGCCGCGCAAGAACTCGAAGCACCGCCGCATGATCGGAACGCTCGGGCCGCACAACCCGAGCTTCGTCACGTACCGCATCCCCCAGGCCGGGCAGATGGGCTACCACCGACGCACGATCTACAACATGCGGGTGCTCAAGATCGTAAAGGACCCGCGCCAGGAGCCGATCACGCCGGTCGGGGGCTTCCCGCATTACGGCGAGGTCCGGAGCTCCTGCATGGTCCTCCACGGCTCGCTCCCCGGTCCGGCGAAGCGGCTGCTCCGATTCCGGCTCCCGATGCGGAGCCAAGTGAGTTCCGTCGAGAAGGTCGATATCCGGTATCTGAGCACGCGCTCGAAGCAGGGAGTATGAGCGACGGGACGCCGGCCCCCGCGGCCCCCGCCGAGCCGCACACGGTGCACCACCGGGTCCACGTGCTGGGCGCCGACGGGAAACCCGGCAAGACCGTGAGCCTCCCCGCCGCGTTCTCCGAAGCGATCCGCCCCGACCTGATCCGGCGCGCCGTCGTCGCGGCCCAGTCCCATCGCCGCCAACCGCACGGCACCTCGCCGACGGCGGGACTCCGGCATTCGGTCGAGTGGTCGGGGAAGGGTAAGGGCGTCGCCCGCACGCCGCGGCTCATGGGCTCGATGCGCGGGGCCCAGGCGCCGAACACCGTGAGCGGTCGGCCGGCCCACCCGCCGCGGATCGAGACGATCTGGACGAAGAAGATCAACGTGAAAGAACGCCGCCGGGCCTTCCGGTCGGCGCTCGCCGCCACGCGCGAGGCGAAGCTCGCCCGCGCGCGGGGTCACCTCGTGCCGGACGAACTCCACCTCCCGGTCGTCGTCGACGACCCCGTCGAAGCGATCGCCACCACGGCGGCCGCCCGCGCCCTCCTCGAAAAGCTCGAACTGTGGGCCGACGTCGACCGCGCGGACCGCTCGACCCACCAGCGGGCCGGGCGCGGGAAGCGCCGCGGTCGTCCCCGTCGCCAAGCGCGCAGCCTCCTCTTCGTGATCAGCGACATCGGGAAGGGCCGGGGGTTCGCGAACCTCCCGGGCGTCGATGTCGTCGCCGTCGGTCGCCTCGGCACCGAAGACCTCGCACCGGGCGGCGACCCCGGTCGGCTCACCGTCTTCTCGCACGCCGCGATCGAGCGGCTCGCCGTCCGGGATGGAGCGAACGCATGACCGACATCCTCCGGCACCGGATCCTGCTCCACGCCTACGTGACCGAGAAGTCGATGGACGAGATGGAGCGACAGAACAAGCTCGAGTTCGTGGTCGACACCCGCGCCACCCGGAAAGAGATCCAGCGCGCGGTCGAGACGCTCTACCAGTGCAAGGTCGCCAAGGTGAACACGAAGCGCGTGCGCGTCGGGAAGATCGCGACCGTCCGCTTCACCCCGGAATATTCGGCCGAGGACATCGGTAGCCGCGCCGGGGTGTTCTGATGGGAAAGAGGATCATCTCCCGTCGCCGGGGCACGGGCACCGGGCCGTACAGCTCGCCGAGCCACCTGCACCACGGGGCCGTCTACTTGCCGGCGCCGTCGGTCGTGGGGTCCGCGACCGTGACCGGGATGATGCCGTCGCCGGGTCGGTCCGCCCCCGTGGTCGAGGTGCGGGGTCCGGACGGCGACACCGTCCGCATGATCGCGACGGCGGGCATCGCGACCGGCGACAAGATCTCGCTCAACGCGGGGGCGGTGGACCGCGGCAGCGTCCTTCCCCTGGGCTCGATCCCGGACGGCACGCTCGTGTCGAACATCGAAGTGAACCCGTTCGACGGCGGCCGCCTCGTTCGCGCGGCCGGTGCGAGCGCGCTCGTCACGGCGCACACCGGTCGCGAGGTCACGATCCAGCTCCCTTCCGGGGCGTTCAAGAATCTCTTAGGTACGTGCCGGGCGCAAGTCGGCGGCGTGGCGGGCGGCGGCCGCGGGGAGCGGCCGTTCATCAAGGCCGGGAAGAAGGTCCTCGCCTACAAGTCGCTCGCGAAGGCCGCGTTCAAAGTGCGCGGCGTCGCGATGAACCCCGTGAACCACCCGCACGGCGGCGGGGCGCACCAGCACGTCGGCCGGCCGAGCACGGTCTCCGCGGGCACCTGGCCGGGTGCGAAGGTCGGCCGCTTCTCGCCGAAGCGCCGGAAGAATAAGAACCGGCGAGGTCGGTAGCGATGCCGAAAGGTCGACGGACGAAGAAGGCCGAGGTACGCCGGAAGCGCGAGTTCACGCTCCGCGGCCTCACGCTGGAGCAACTCCAGGCCCTCACCCTCGAGCAGCTGGGTAAGCTCCTCCCGGCGCGCGCCCGGCGCTCGATCAAGCGGGGCTTTACCGACGAACAGCGGTCGTTCCTCGAGAAGATCCTGGTCCAACCGAAGGAGAAGCCGCTCCGGACCCACGTGCGGGACGCGCTCGTCCTGCCGCTCCACGTCGGGCACCGCGTCGCGGTGCACACGGGCAAGGAGTTCAAAGAGGTCGAGGTCCGCCCCGAGATGATCGGCCACTACTACGGGGAATTCGCGCTCACGCGCCGGTTCGAAAAGCACTCGGGTCCCGGCGTCGGCGCCACGCGGTCGTCGAAGTTCATGCCGCTCAAGTAAGGAGGTCGGTCGAGGGATGCGGGGCTACACGTACGCGGGCGAGACCGAGGTGACGGTCGCCCGGGCCCGCGGCATCGAGTTCCCGATCTCGCCGAAGAAGACGTACGAGGTCCTGAACGCGATCCGCGGAATGCCGCTCCCGAAAGCGCGCGCCCTCTTGGAGGACGTCGTCGAGCTCAAGCGGGCGATCCCGTTCCGGCGGTACAACCAGGAGACGGCCCACAAGCGGTCGATCGGCCCGGGGCGGTACCCGAAGAAGGTCGCGAAGTCGATCCTCCAGGTCCTCCAGAACGCGGAGGCGAACGCGGAATTCGAGGGGATGGACACGGAGAACCTGTTCGTCAAGGTCGCCGCCTCGTCCCGCGGCCGCATCCGCCAGGGGAACATGCCGCGGGCGCACGGTCATGCGACCCCGTGGAACGAGCAGACGACGAGCATCGAGATCGTGCTCGGCGAGCGCGGGGAGAAGGCGTAACCGTGGCGAGCGAACGGAAGGTCATCCAGGAGGCGACGCGCCGCGTGCTCCTCAAGGACTACCTGATCCAGGAGAGCGCCCGCGCCGGCTTTGGCGGCCTCGACATCCAAAGAACCCCGATGGGGACGCGCGTGACGCTTATCTGCGAACGGCCCGGGATCCTCATCGGCCGTCGCGGGGAACTCATCAAACAGCTGACGCAGGACATCGCGTCGCGCTTCCAGCTCGACAACCCTCAGATCGAGGTCCAGGAAGAGCGGCAGCCCGCGCTCAACGCGCAGCTGATGGCGGAGAAGCTCGCCTCGACCCTGGAACGCGGCTGGCATTTCCGGCGGGCCGGCCATTCGACCGTCCGCCGCATCATGGAATCCGGCGCGCGCGGCTGCCAGGTGATCCTCTCCGGGAAGCTCACCGGCGAGCGGCACCGTACCGAGCGGTTCAAGGCGGGGATGATCAAGTACTGCGGCGAAGCCGCGTACCTTCACATCGCGAAGGGGTTCTACCAGGCGCGGCTCAAGCCAGGCGTCATCGGCGTCAACGTCTGGATCATGCGGCCGACCGCGAAGCTCCCGGACGAGATCCACGTGAAGGGGGTCGAGGAGCGACCGAAGCCGATCGTCGAGGTACTGCCGCCGCTGCCACCGACGGAAGCCGTCGTCCCCGTCGAGGCGACCGAGGAGCCGCCGGCATGAGCCTCTTGAGGATGAAGGAGCTGCGCGCCCTCTCCGACGAGGAGCTCCGCAGCAAGATCGCCGCCATCGAGAACGACCTCCTGCGGGAACGCGGCGTCGCCGCGATGGGCGGCGCCCCCCCGAGCCCCGGGCGCATGCGGGCGCTCCGGACGAACGTCGCCCGCGCCCTGACCGTCTTGACCGAGCGCTCGCGCACCCGCCCACTTGCGGCGGCCGCGGCGACTCGCCGCTGAGGGGGAGGGGGACCGACATTCCCGTAGGCGATGACCGATTCCAGCGAACCCCCCCGGCCTCCGCGACGCGTCGAACCGCCCCCTGAGTTCGCCGGCGAGCTCATCGGCGCCCCGGTCCGCATCGAGCGGGCGCGCGGCGTGGCGAAATTGCCGATCACCGGAACGATCGTGGACGAGACGCTCCGAACGTTGCGCGTCCGGCCCCGCGGGGCCGAACGGGCCCGGATCCTGACGAAGACCGGCCTCGAGGGGACGATCCTCCTCGGCGGACGAGAGTTACCGTTAAGAGGCGACCTCCTTCGCGTGCGTCCCGAAGACCGCACGAAGCGTCTCCAGATGCGCGGTCGGAGATCCCTCACATGACGCCCGCACGTTCTTCGACGCGCCCCTCCCGCCGGGGCCGCGACATCGGGCTTGACGTCCGGCCGCCGAAGGAGGCGTGCGACGACCAGCACTGTCCGTTCCACGGCCACCTCGCGATCCGGGGGCAGGTGATCGAGGGGACCGTCGTCTCGACCGCCATGCAGCGGACGGCGGTCGTCGAGCGGACGCTGCTCCATTTCGTTCCGAAGTACGAACGGTACGAAAAGCGGCGCCGCCGCTACCTCGTGCACAACCCGCCGTGCCTGCACATCCCGCTCGGCCATCGGGTCAAGATCGCGGAGACGCGGTCGATCGCGAAGGCCGTCTCGTTCTGCATCGTCCAGGACCTGGGCGACGCGCGCCAGAAGGCCCGGGGCGAAGATCCCGCGCCCGCGAAGGCGCCGACGGAGGTCGCCGCCGAATGAAGGGCCTCCCCGGCCGGCGCGGTCGCGGGCTCCCGAAGGGCGCGCGGCTCGACTGCGTCGACAACACCGGCGCCAAGATCGTCGAGATCATCGCCGTGCGCAACTGGCACGGGACCCACCGCCGGTACCCCCGGGCGGGGATCGCCGACCTGATCATCGTCTCCGTGAAGAAGGGCACCCCCGAGATGCGGCGCCAGGTGCTCCACGCCGTCATCGTCCGCTCGCGCTCTCCGATCCACCGCGCCGATGGGACCCGCCTTCAGTTCGAGGACAACGCCGCCGTGATCACGACCGAGACCGGCGAGATCAAAGGTTCCCAGATCAAAGGGCCGGTCGCCAAGGAAGCCGCCGAGCGATGGCCGCGGATCGCCGCCGCGAGCTCGATCATCGTTTGAAACGGGAGGGAACGAGGCGCACCATGTCCGCACCTTCGCGACTCCCCCGGAAGCAACGCCTCGCGCGGTTCACGGCGCACACGACCCTGCGCCGGCGTCTCATGTCCGTCCCGCTCTCCCGCGATCTGCGCGCCCGGTACGGACGCCGGCAGATGCCGGTCCGGAAGGGCGACACGGTGCGGGTCCTCCGGGGCAGCTACATCGGTCGCGAGGAGCGGGTCGCGAGGGTCGACCGGCGGTCGTACTCCGTCACGCTGGACAACATCACCGTCAAGACCGGCGAAGCGAAGTTGAAGCCGCTCCCGCTCCGGACGAACAGCCTTCTCCTCGTTCGACTGAATCTCGCCGACCCGTGGCGACGCCGCGTCCTTCGGGTCGCGGAAGGTGAGCCCGTCGAGGACGAGGCGGGCGAGGAAACCCCGACGCCGACGACCCCCGAACCCCAGAGTGCCCCCGAACCGAAAGAAGGGGCGGCGGCCGCTCCGGCGAAACCGAAACGGGCGGCGAAGGCCGATCCTGAGGCGAAGTCATGACGTTCCGACTCAAGCGACGCGCCGCTCCTAGGGCCTGGACCGTCCCCCGCAAGGGGACGAAGTGGATCAAGCGGCCGGCGCCCGGACCGCACAAGACCGACGAATCGATCCCGATCCTGCTCGTCGTCCGCGACCTTCGCCATCTCGCGGCGTCCGCGCGGGAGACGCGCGTCCTCCTCCGCACCGGCGCCGTCCGGGTCGACGGCAAGGTCGTGAAGGATTTGTCGCGCGGGGTCGGCCTCATGGACACCGTGTCGTTCGGCGCCCCGCTCAACGAGCATTTCCGCGTCCTGAAGGACCGCCGGGGCAAGCTCGCCCTCGTCCCGATCCCCGAGAAAGAAGCCGGTTTCAAGCTCGGTCGCGTGCGGTTCAAGCACGCCATCCGGGGCGGGAAGCTCCAGGTGACGCTCCACGACGGACGGAATCTCGAGGCCGACGCCTCCACCCCGTGGCGGGTCGGCGATTCGCTCCGCATCGAGCTGCCGAGCCAGAAGGTGACGGGGCATCTCCCGCTCGCGTCGGGCCACCTCGCCTTCGTCGCGGGGGGTTCGCACGTGGGCGAGCTCGCGCGGGTCGAGAAGATCGAGGTGCGCAATTCGCCCCAGCCGAACCGGGTCCACTTCAAAGAGGGGTTCTCGACGGTGAAGGAGTACGTCTTCGTCGTCGGCGATGCGTCGCCCCAGATCACGCTCCCCGAGGGGGTCGCGCGATGAGCGCCGCCGCCGTTCCCCCGGTCCCGCCGACCGCGCCGCCCGCCGCGGTGAACCCGTACGGGGCGCTCAAGGTCGTGAAGGTCGTCGTGAACGCCGGCGTGGGGGAGTCCGGGGATCCCCGGTCGAAGGCCGAGAAGGTCCTCCAGATGATCACCCACCAGAAGCCCATCGCGACCCGGTCGCACTCGACGAACCGGGATTTCGGGATCCGCCAGGGGCAGGAGATCGGGGCCAAGGTGACCCTGCGGGGCGCCGCGGCCGTCGAGTTCCTCGGGCGCGCCTTCGAGGCCCGCGACCGGCAGCTCGACCCGGATTCCGTCGATCGGAACGGCAACTTCGCTTTCGGGATCGGGGACTACACCGACTTTCCGGGGATGAAGTACGACCCGGCGATCGGCATCCACGGCATGGACATCTGCGTCGAGGTCGGTCGCGCCGGGTGGCGCGTGCGCGAGCGTCTCGTCCGGGCCCGCCCGCTCCCGCGGTACGTCCGGGCGACGCCCGACGAGACCCGCGCGTTCCTCGCCGCGGCGTTCAAAGTCACGTTCCTGGAGTGAGCGCACGATGAAGCCCCGCAAGCAGTTCGGACGGAAGGTCGGGTGTTTCCGGTGCGACCGGAAGCGCGGGATCGTCCGGCGCTATGGGCTCCATCTGTGCCGGCAGTGCTTCCGCGAGGTCGCGGTCGACCTGGGATTCCGGAAGTACCAGTAGGGGGAGGGAAGTCGGTCTCATGCGTCACGATCCGCTCAACGATGCCCTCGTCACGATCCGGCACGCCGACCAGCAGGGGCGCGCCCACGTCGACATCGCGCCGAGCTCGCAGCTCATCGGGGAGGTGCTTCGGATCTTCCGGGAGCACCACTACATCGAGGAGTTCACCTACGTGGCGACCGGCCAGGGCGGCAAGTACGACGTCAAGCTCGCCCGCCGGATCAACTCCTGCGGCGTGATCAAGCCGCGGCTCGCCGTTCACGGGCGCGAGCTCGAGCGGTTCGAGGCGCGCTTCCTCCCGGCGCAGGATTTCGGACTCCTCGTCCTCACGACCAACCAGGGCGTCATGAGCCATCAGTCGGCCCGCGAGCGGAAGATCGGAGGGAAGCTCCTCGCCTATGTCTACTGACACCGAGGACCGGTCGATCGCCCGCGTAGCGATCCCGAGCGGCGCGAAGATCGCCCCGGGCGCGCAGCGGGTCACGGCGGAGGGACCGAAGGGGAAGGTCGTCCGTTCGTTCCCGTCCGATGTCCTCGAGCTCACGACCGACCAGGGCGAAGCCGTTCTCCGGCTCAAGGTCGCGTCGACCCGCAAGCAGTCGAAGGCGCTGCTCCACGCGTGGGAAGCGCACGTGCGCAACCTGGTCGGCGGCGTGACACGGGGCGTGGAAGCGAAGATGAAGATCGTCGCCGCCCACTTCCCGATGAAGGTCCAGGTGAAGGACGGCACGCTCCTGATCGAGAACTTCCTCGGGGAGAAGCATCCCCGGAGCGCGCACCTCGTGCCGGGCGTGACGGCCGTGGTCGAGGGGGACATCGTCACGCTCCGCGGCGCCGACGTCGAGCTTGTCGGCCAGAGCGCGGCGAACATCGAGACCGCGACCAAGATCCGCGACTACGACCCTCGGGTCTTCCAGGACGGCATCTACCTGATCGAACGGGCCCACCTTCTCGAGGTCGGCTGATGGCGGACGACGCGAAGCCGGCCGCGCCCGACCCGGAGGCCCGCGCCGCCCCGGCCAAGAAGAGCGGGACGAAGAAGGACGGCGCGGCGAAGGCCGCGGCTCCGTCCCCCCCCAAGAAGAGCGAGGCGAAAGGGCCCAAGGCCCCCCGCCGACCGACGCTCGACGCGAACGCGGCCAAGCTGCTGCGCTTGCGCGATGCCCAGGACGACCGGCGACCGAAGTTCACGCGCCAAGCGTCGTACCGGTACTACCGGATCGGTCGGGATGGATCGTGGAGGGCGCCGCGGGGCCTGCAATCCAAACAACGCCGGCACTACGGCTACCGCTCCACGGTCGCCCGCATCGGCTTCCGGGGTCCGCGGGTCGTCCGGGGCTTGACGCCCTCCGGATTCCGGCCCGTCCTCGTCCACACTTCGCGCGACATCGACGCGATCAACCCCACGCTCGAGGCGGCCGTCATCGCCCACGGCGTCGGCACGAAGAAGCGGCTCGTCCTGGAAGAGGTCGCGCGCAAGCGCGGCGTTCACCTCTTGAACCCCCTCGTCTCCGAGCGGAGGGAGACGTAGATGCCGGACCTCGCGAACCAGCGGCGGATGGCGGCGATCATCCTCCGGTGCGGCGAGGGCCGCGTCTGGATCGACCCCGCGAGCCAGGAGGAACTGGCCGACGCGGTCACCCGGGCCGACATCCGCAGCGCGATCAAGGCCCGCGTCATCCAGCGGATCCCGATCCGCGGGACGAGCCGCGTCCGCGCGCGCCGCCATGCGGCCGAGCTCGCGAAGGGCCGCCACGCCGGGCCGGGTTCCCGCCGCGGAACCCCGTTCGCCCGCGTCCCGAAGAAGGAGCGTTGGATGAAGCGGATCCGCGCGCAGCGCGACCTTCTCAAAGAGCTCCGCGGCGCGAAGAAGATCCCCCCGAAGGTCTACCGCGAGTACTACCGGCGCGCGAAGGGCGGGACGTTCCGCAGCCGGGCCCACCTTCTCCTGAACCTCCGGATCGCGGGCGCGCTTCCCGCCGAGGCGAAGAAATGAGTCGCGGGCCGAGGTTCCGCGTCCCGTTCCGCCGGCGCCGCGAGGGGCGCACCGACTACCGCCACCGGCTCGCGCTGCTCCGCTCGGGGGAACCCCGCGCGGTCGTCCGCTTGACCCACCACCGGGTCGTCGTCGCCCTCACGTCGTACGATCCTACCGGCGACCGGGTGATCGCAGCGGCGGAGAGCCCCGAGCTCCTGCGGATCGGCTTCCCGACGTCGGGGCTGGCCTCCACACCCGCCTCGTACCTGACCGGTTACCTCGCGGGCCTCCGGGCGAAGAGCTCGGGAACCGTGAGCGCCGTCCTCGACCTGGGCCTGCGTCGACCCGCGACGGGGGGCCGCCTGTGGGGCGCCGTCAAGGGCCTCGTCGACGCGGGGATCGATATCCCGCACGGGGAGGGCGCCTTCCCGAGCAACGACCGCCTCGCCGGGACGCACCTCGCCCACCGACCGCCCGAGCCGATCGAGAGCTACCGCGGCAAGCTGCCCGGCGTCGTCCCACGGACGAAGGAGAAGGCGGCATGACCGCGATGGCCGCTCCGACCCGACCGTCGTTCGGCTCCGGCCCGCCCCGGACCGGTGGCTTCGGCCCGGCCGCGCCCCCGCCCCCGTGGGTGCCGAAGACCGAGCTCGGCCGGAAGGTCCACGGCGGCGAGATCACCACGATGTCGCAGGCGCTTCGGAGCGGGCTTCCGCTGCGCGAGGCCCAGATCGTCGACGCGCTCCTGCCCGGCCTTCACGACGAAGTGCTCGACGTGAACATGGTCCAGCGGATGACCGATTCCGGTCGTCGGTTCAAGTTCGCCGTCACCGTCGTCGTCGGAAACGGCGACGGGTTCGTCGGCCTGGGTCGCGCCAAGGGCCGCGAGGTCGGCCCGACCATCCGACGGGCGATCGACCGCGCCAAGCTCACCGTCGTCGAGGTCCTGCGCGGATGCGGCAGCTGGGAATGCGGCTGCGGCCGATCTCACACCGTCCCGTTCCAGGTCCATGGGCGCTCGGGCTCCGTGGTCGTCACGTTCCGGCCGGCCCCGCAAGGGGTGGGCCTCGCCGTCGGCGACGTCGCGAAGCCGATCCTTAGGTTCGCCGGCATCACCGACACGTGGGGCTACACCGACGGCCACACCAAGACGACCGTGAACTACGCCCAGTCGGCGTTCCTCGCCTTGCAGGCGTTGAGCGAGCTCAAGGTCTCGCCCGAGGACGCGCAGCGGCTCAAGGTCGTGCGGGGTCCCACCGGCACCTCGATCCTCCCCCCGAAGGAGGAGGGCGCGATGCCGATGCGCGGCGGTCGCCGCGGCGGGCCGGGACGTCGCGGTCCCGGCGGCCGAGGCGGGCCGGGTCGCGGGGGTCCGGGACGTGGCGGACCCGGCCGGGGGCCGCCGGGACGCGGTGGGCCGCCTCCGCGGGCTCCGCCGCCCCGACCGGCCGGAGGGACCTAGATGGGGTGGATGATCATCCGCGTTCGTGGTGGCGTCCACGCGCGGGGCGAGATCGTGGCGACGCTCGATCAACTTCACCTGACCCGCCCGAACCACGCCACCGTGGTGCCCGAGGAGCCGTCGTTCCGTGGGATGATCACGAAGGTCGAGGGGTACGTCACCTGGGGGGAGGCGGACGCGGCGACCGTGGAGCTTCTCCTCAAGGAGCGCGGCGCACCCCTCAGCATTCCCGACGCTGCGACCAAGATCCCAACGGCGGAACAGGTCGTGGCGGGCGGACTCTCGCGGGCCGGTGGGATCAAACCGATGTTCCGGCTCCGCGCACCAAAAGGCGGTTGGCGGTCGACGAAGAAACCGTTCGCCCGTGGCGGCGCGCTCGGCTACCGCGGCGCGGCGATCAACGATATCGCCCGCAAGATGATCTGAGGGGCGGACAGGCGACGATGCCGAGCCGCACGAGGAAGTTCCGGGGTCACCGCACCCACGGTCGGGGCATCAAGGCCGGCCGCGGCGCGGGCAAGCAGGGGGGCCGGGGCAACGCGGGCCTTCACAAGTACAAGTTCAAGTCGATGCTGATCTACGCGCCGGATCACTTCGGGCGCCACGGGTTCAAGCGCCCACCCGAGATCGTCGCGCACCCGAAGTCCCTCAACGTCGGGGAGCTCCACGGAATCGTCCCACTCCTCGAGGCCGCGAAGGCGATCTCGCGTTCGGGCGCCTCGATCACGGCCGACCTCTCGGCGATCGGAGTGGACCGGTTGCTCGGCGGCGGGGCCGTCGAGGGGACCTGGAAGGTCTTCGTGGCCCACGCGACGAAGCACGCCCGCGAGAAGGTCGAAGTGCTCGAGAAGGCCCCGGTCCCGGACGCCGCTCCCGCGGCGTCGCCCGCGTAGGGCGGGTCCGGCGACGGGTCCGACCGCGCCTTTACACGGTCGACGTTCGAGCGAGCACGCTCCGGAGCCGATTTCCGAGTACGTCGATCTGGGCTCGGTCGCCGTGCGGCGCGCCGGGCCATTCGGTCACCCGCCAGCGTAGAAATTCCGACGGAGTTCCCGGGTAGCGGGCGGTGAGGAAGAGGTGCACGTGGCGGACCACCTCCATGTAGCAGTCGAGGTAGACGAGCTCGGGGTGCACCGTGTCGCGGAGCGCGTTCGAAAGCTTCTGGATGAGGGCCCCGAGCGCCGCCCCCTCGTCGACGGTCAGCTCGGCGAGCGACGGAACGTGGCGTTTGGACTGGACGAACAACTGGCCGAGGTACGAACGGGGGTCGTCGCCGGTCCAGAGCGTGGCGTGGAAGTGGGCATCTTCGTAGACCACCCCGCCCGGGAACGATAGGCTATGCCGCACCCGTTCGCAAAAACGGCAGGGCTCGGTTGCCACGGGGCTCCGACGGCCAGTTCCTCGGAAGGCGGTGGCTTACTTCAGGCCCTCGATGCCCCGAGGCTCTCCCATCCTTGGACAGGGTCCGTGCCCGAGCGCGGAGCCCCCCGGAGGCACCGCCGTCATGCCTCGAGAGCTGAACGGGGGATGGTCACCCGGATCCGAGCGTCCGGGGAGCCGCGCGGCCGCCGCTGAAACTCAGGCGTGGGAATCGCTCCCGCGCAACCCGAAGAGTATATAGGACGACCTCGGGCTCGTCAACCGAGAATGGCTGAGGAGGAGATCCCCCGGGACTATCGGTGGGGTGTCCCGATCCTGGTGATCGGGGCGCTGATCCTGTCGATCGACTGGGTCTGGAGCCGGCCCACGATCCTCGCCTTCGGTCTGACGTCGCTCGCCGTCGGGGCCATTCTGGGTCTCATCTTCCTGGGCCTCTCGTACGACGGAACGAAGTCCAAGCTGTACGGGCTCAAGCCGATCACGACGCGGATGCCCGCGATCGCCCAGCCGAAAGGCCACGTCCATTTCCGGACGAAGCTGTTCTGGGTCGTCGTTGTCCTGCTGACGTACTTCCTCCTGACGAACGTCTTCCTCTACGGCGTCGACCAGGCGACGGTCATCGACCTCTTCCAGAGCTACCGGGCGATCCTCGCCGGGCAGCAGGGGACGCTGATGCACCTCGGCATCGGACCGATCGTCACCGGTTCGATCATCATGCAGCTGTTCACCGGGGCGAAGATCATCAACCTCGACCTCACCGACGACGAGGACAAGGGGATGTACCAGGGGACCCAGAAGGTCATCGTCGTCGCGATGATCTTCGTCGAGGCGATCCCCCAGGTGTTCGGCTACCTGACGCCGAGCAGCGCGCTCGTGAGCTCGCTGGGGGGCGCCTCCCACGGGAACGGCGCCCTCCTCGCCTCCTCGATCATCATCGCCCAGCTGGTCTTCGGGAGCTACCTCGTCTTCCTGATGGACGAGGTCGTCAGCAAGTGGGGGATCGGGAGCGGGATCTCGCTGTTCATCGCCGCGGGCGTCTCGCAGCAGATCGTCCAAGGGACGCTCAATTGGCTCCCCGCCCAGCCCGGGCACATCACCGCCATGAACCCCCCCTCGGGAACGATCCCGAAGATGATCTGGTTCTTCCAGAACGATAACGCCGGGCAGCTGGCGGGCGGCGGGTGGGAACAGATCTTGCTCCATGCCCCCAACCCGGTCGTCGCGCTCGCCGGCACCGCCGCGATCTTCTTCCTCGTCGCGTGGACCGAATCGACTCGAATCGAGCTCCCGTTGAGCCACGCCGAAGCGCGCGGCGCCCGCGGCCGCTACCCGCTGCGGCTGATCTACGCGAGCAACATCCCGGTGATCCTGATGGCGGCCTTGCTGGCCAACGTCTCGATGTTCTCGATCTTGCTGTGGAACAACCCCACCTTGTCCCACTTCCCGCTCATCGGGGGGAAGTGGTGGATCGGGTCGTACCCGACCGCGCTCCAAGCGCAGACGTTAGGGGTCAGCCAGACGACCCCTCTTACCGGAGGTGCCTACTATCTCTCGACCGTCAACGGGCTCGAATCCTGGCTGCTCCCGCTCCTCAACGCCCAGACGTACGGAGGCTTCCTGGTCGGACACCAGTGGTGGCAGGACCTCCTCCACGTCGGGATCTACTTCACCGTCATGGTCGTCGGCTCGATCATGTTCGCCAAGTTCTGGATCCAGACGACGAACATGGGTCCGGAGGCCGTGGCGCGGCAGATCGAGGCGAGCGGGATGCAGATCCCCGGGTTCCGGCGCGAGCCGCGCGTGTTACGTAGAGTGCTCGCCCGGTACATCCCGGTCATCACGGTCATCTCCGGCGCGGCGGTGGGGGCGTTGGCCGCGGGGGCCGACCTGATCGGCACCGTCGGCAACGCGAGCGGCACGGGCGTGCTGCTGACCGTCGGGATCGTGATCAACCTCTACGAGGCGATGGGCCGGGAGCAGCTGATGGAGATGAACCCGCTCCTGCGCCGGTTCCTCGGGGGCGAATAGGTCGTGAGCGCCCCCCCGGCGTCGACGCCGCTTCCGTCGAACGACACCGAGGAGGCCGCCGATACGGCGGCCGCCCCCGCGACACCGGCGCGACCCCCGCCCCCGCCGTTCAAGCCGTCGACGTTCATCCTGACGTTCATGTTCATCCTCGGATTCGGCATGATCATCGATGCGCAGCTGCGGTACCAGGTCGCGGCGACGCTCGGGTTGGGCCTGGGCCCGCTGATCGGGTTCGGAGGTCACTATCCGCTGCTCACGATGTTCCTCGCGGCGGTGATCGAGATGCTCGCGGCCGCGCTCGCCTACAATTGGACGACCGACTGGGTCAAAACCGCCAAGACCCAGAAGTGGAGCTCGGCGTTCCGCAAGTTCCAGATGGCGGCGATGCGCTCCGGGAAGAAGGACCGCGTCGAGGCGCTCAAACCGCACCAGCTCACGGTGACGAAGCTCGCCGGGGAGCTCCAGATCGCGCAGCTCAAGGGGCTCGCGGTGACCTGGTTCCTCCTGATCGCCATCTACAGCTGGGTCTACCTCTACCTCGGGGGGCCGGCCGGGGGCATCACGACCCACCCCATCGCCGTGAGCACCTGGGTGAGCTTGGGCGGGCTGAGGGTCAACCTGCTCGGCAACGTGATCGGGCCGATCCAGAACTGGTTCGTCCTGTTCAGCGTCTACTCGTTCCCGTTCTCCCTGATCTTCCGGCGCATGCTCAAGCACTACACCCTCCGCCGCCACCCGTCGTTCCGCGGCCCCACGGTCGCCGGCACGGGAGCGACGGGGGGCGCGGCGTGACCGCCCCGCTCGTTGCGCTCGGGGGCCCCCCGGGGAGCGGCAAGACTACCGCCGCCCGGAGCGTCGCGGCGAAGCTCCACCTCGAGCTGCGGAGCGCCGGCGACCTGTTCCGCGCGGCGGCGAGCGCACGACGGATGGACCTCCTCGAGTTCTCCGCGTACGCGGAGGCCCACCCGGAGGTCGACCTCGAGATCGATGAGGCCATGATCGGCCTGGCCGGACCGGGGCGCATGCTGGAAGGTCGCCTGGTTGGCGAGTTCCTGCGGCGCCGGGGCCTTCACGCCCTCTGGATCGACGTGACCGCGCGCGAGGAGGTCCGGGCCCAGCGAATCGCCCACCGCGACCACCTGAGCGTGGCCGACGCCCTCGCGCGGACTCGGGCGCGGGAGCGGAGCGAGCGGGATCGATACGCGCGGTTCTACGGGATCGACCTCGACGCGACCCAACCCGACGAACGCGTGGACGCATCCGACCTGACGCCTGAACAGGTCGTGGAGCGGATCATCGCCCTCGTGGAGCCCCGGATGAAGGAGAGAACGTGACCGATCCCTCCCCGGTCGTAGAGCCGTTCCCCGAACCTGTTCGCGAACGCCTGGCGGCGGGCGCCTTCGTCCTCGTCGACAAGCCCCGGGGACCCTCGTCGCATCAGGTCGCCGCCTGGACGCGCGATATCCTCGGCGTCGACCACACCGGCCATGCGGGGACGCTGGACCCGAACGTCTCCGGTCTGCTCTGGGTCGGGAGTGGTCCGGCCCTCAAGCTGATCCCCCTCCTGCTCGAATTCCCCAAGCGGTACATCGCCCTCGTTGTCCTGCACAGCAAGGTCGCGACGAAGGAACTGGAGCGCGTCCTTACGGAGTTCACCGGGCCGATCTACCAAACGCCGCCGGTTCGCTCGGCGGTGAAGCGGGAGCGGCGCGTCCGCACGATCCACCGGCTCGGCCTCGTCGAAGCGGCCCCGCCGCGGTACCTGCTCGACATCGTCGGGGATTCGGGAACGTACGTTCGGACGTTGGCCGTCGACGTCGGCGAAGCGCTCGGCGTGGGGGCGCACTTGGAGGAGCTCCGGCGGATCGGCACCGGACCGTTCCGCGAGGACGACGTGGTCCCGCTCACCGCGCTGCGCGACGCTGCGGAGAAGGCCCGGGGCGGCGACGCCGGCGACCTCCTCAAGTTGCTCCATCCGATCGACGAGGTCTGGCGGGAGTTCCCGACCGTGGTGGTGAAGGACGCCGCCGCGTCGGCGTTGGCCCATGGGGCGGCGTTGGCCCGCGGGGGAATCGTCAGCATGTCCCGGAGCTTCTCGACGGGGGCCACGGTCGCCCTCGTGACCCGTTCGGGCGTGTTCGTCGCGTACGGCACGGCCGAGGTCGACGCCGACGCGATGAAGGGGAGCAAGCCGGGGTGGGTCGTGACCCAGACCCGGGTCTTCGCCGACCCCGCCCGGTTCCCGCCACGGTGGGGCGCCCGGTCGTCGGAACGTCCCGCGGCCGCTCCGACGGACGCGTAAGAACTAAACTCGGCGGGCGGTCGGACCGCGGATGCCCGGGGGACGCGAGCGACGCTCCGCGCCGCTCGGGGTCGGATTCTTCTCGGGGCTGGGACGCGCGATCGTCCGCCATCCATGGTACCCCGTCATTGCCTGGATCGTTCTGCTCGTGGCCGCCCTGCCCACACTGAGCCACCTCAACACGGTGACCACCAACTCGGCGGCGAACGTCGTCTCGACCGCGCCGAGCGCCGTGGCCCAGGCGGAGATTGACCACCTGTTCCCGAACGGATCGTACCCCTCCGCGAGCGAAGTCGTCCTCACCGGGGCCGACGTGACCGGGCCCGTCGCGCTCGCGACAACGCTCAACCTGACCGACCGGATCGACCACGATCGCGCGCTGAAGTTCGTCGGCGCGGTCTCCTCGCTCTACGCGGCGTACGGTCGGTACGTCGGGGCGATGACGAACGTAACCGGTCAGCTCGTGCGCGGAGCGGAAGGTGGCTCGCCGGCCCTGCTTCCGACCGTCAACCAATCGGCCGTTCTCGTCTGGGGGTCCCCCGCCGCCTTCCTCACGACATGGCAGAACGAGGTCGCGGGCCACCCCGGAACCCCCCCCGCCAGCTGGAACGCCCCGTCCTACAATCTCACGCAGGGTTCGTACTCCGGGAACCCCGCGGCCGAGGCCGTTCTCTCCGCGTTCTACGGCGGCGCCGGCGGCTCGAACACCGGCTTCAACGGATCCGCGAGTTGCGGGACCCATCCGACCTCGCAGGTCGTCGCGTGCGCCGACCTCGCCGCGCGGACGAATGTCGGGACGGTGCTGCCGACGGTGGTCCCCAACGCGACCCAGCGCGCCGTCGCCGGTGCGGCCCTCGCGGGCGTCGGCATCGAGAATTTCACGAACTACTCCGCGCTGGTCGGGGTGGCGGCGACGGTCCTGAGCCCGAGCGTGGGTTTCCCCGCGGCGTGGGTTCGCGCGGTCTGGCTCGCGTTCGGCACCGGCACGCCGACGCCGACCCAGGTGGCAACGTTCGCGACGGCGGTCGTTGCCGCCGGGGCCACGACCCCGTACGCGCTGCCCATCCCCCCCTCGATCGAGAGCTCGTTCGTGAGCCCGAACCGGAACGCCCTCGTGTTCATCGTCGCCTACACGGTGGCGTCCGGATACACCGACGCCGCGGGGAACAATCCGGTCTTTGCCGACGTGGTCGAGATCAACCGGGTCGTGCCGCTGGTCCTCGCGGCCGAGGACCCGGGACACACCCTCGCGTTCGTTCAATCCGGCGGGGCGGCGCTCGACCAGGTCGAGAGCGTCGACCTCAGCGCGAGCCTGGCCATCGTCCTCCCGCTGACCCTGGTCACGCTGCTCGGGATCTCGATCCTCTATTTCCGGGCCCCGCTCGCCCCGATCCTGACGTTCGGGGCGCTCGGGATCGCTATCGCGCTCGGACTCGCGGGCGTCGTGGTGATCGGGACTTTGGTGACGCACGTGGACGTCACCGCCCTCACGCTCGTCAACACCTTCATCCTCGGGATCGGGACCGACTACGCGGTGTTCCTGGTTGCCCGGTACCGGGAAGAGCTGATCCGGGGGGTCCCGTCGCGCGACGCGGTCGTCACGGCGGTCACGTGGGCGGGCCAAAGCATCGCGACGAGCGGCGCGGCCGCCCTCCTCGCCACGATCGCCCTCGCCTTCTCCGGCGTGCCGCTGCTGAGCCAATGGGGCATGACCCTCTCGCTCGCCATCGTCGGGACGCTGCTCATCTCGCTCACGCTGATCCCCGCCATGCTCGTCCTCGTCGGCCCGAAGGTCTTCTGGCCGTACGTCGGTCCGCGGTTCGAACGTCAGGCCCGGCAGATCGCGGGCCGTCACGCCGAAGAGCGGACGTACTTCTTCCGGGCCGGGAGGTTCAGCCAGCGCCACCCGGCCGCCGTCGTCGGCGTCATCCTCGCCGCGTCGGTGCCGCTCCTCGCGGTCGCGCTCACGGTACCCGTCTCGTTCGACTTCTACCAGCAGCTGCCGGGGGGCCAGCCGGCCACGAACGGTCTCCAGATCCTCTCCCAGAACTTTGGACCCGGGTTCGTCTTCCCGACGACGGTCCTCGTCACGTTCGCGTCTCCGCTCCTGACCGGCGCGGCGGTGAACTCGGCGGAGGTCGGCGATCTTGCAGGGCTCACGAATGTGGTTGCCGCCTCGCCCGGAGTGGCCACCGTCCGTTCCCCGACCGGAGCGACCGGGGCCCCCCTCGGCCTATGGTTGAACTACACCTCGGCTCCGCCCGGAACGCGCGCCCAGCTCGTCGGTATCCTCAGCAGTTACGTCGGGACCGATGGCCGGACGGTGGCGCTCACCGTCACCTACTCGACTGACGGCCTCTCGGCGACCGCGGTCTCGAACCTCCACCAGCTGGGGGACCGGCTCGCCTCCTACTCCGCGTCCCACCCCAATGTGACGGGGCTGGCGTACGCGGGGGGCGCTCCCACGACGCGCGACATCCAGTTGCAGACGAGCCTCGCGACCCAACGGCTGGTCCTCGCGGTCGCGCTCGGGCTCGTTATCGTCCTCCTCGCGGTGCTGCGATCGGCGCTCATCCCGCTGCTCGCCGTCGCCACGATCGGGCTCTCGATCGGATGGGCGTGGGCGATCACCTACTTGGTGTTCGGGGGCGTCTTCAGCCTCCCGTTGTTCTTCTTCGTCCCGACGGTGATGATCATCCTGATCCTCGGCCTCGGGATCGACTACAACATCTTCGTGCTCACCCGCGTGCGCGAGGAGCGGCAGCGGCCCGGGCGCTCGAGCGACGCGGTCGTTCGCGCCGTGGCGGCGACCGGTGGGATCATCACCGCCGCCGCGATCATCCTGGCGAGCGCGTTCGCCATCCTCGCGACGGGGAACTTCCTCCTCCTCCGGGCGATCGGATTCTCGGTCGCCGTCGCCGTCGTGCTCGATGCGATGGTGGTCCGGACCTACCTCGTGCCGGCCGCCCTTCAGCTTCTCGGCGAGCGCGTTTGGGTGCTCGTTCCCGGTCGGCGGGGGGGCAGGGACGCCGGGGGCGCGCCGCCACCCGCCGCCCCCTGAACCGGGCGGGCGCACGCTCCGCAGAGTCGCTCCGGGGCGAACCCCGCGGCCCTGGGCAGTCGGCCTACTCTTCGATGCGGAGGAAGCTTCCGGAAAGCTCCGGGGCCTCCTCGCGGGCCCGAACCCAGAACTCCTTGTTCTGCGGGTCGCCCGGACTGAACAGGTTGTCGAACCGCAGGCGTTCTTCCTCGGGCGGGACCCGGTCGGCCGCGCGCAGGAGGAACACGCGGAGGCGACGCGCGTTGTCCAGGCTCGGGTCGACGCCCACGAAGTAGAGGGCCAGCTTCTCGACCTCGTTGAGTGGGTGGCCCCGGTCCCGACCCGCCTGAACGAGCTGGCTCGTCGCGACGAGGAGCCGGTCGTGCGGCGTCAAGCCCGGGATCGGGACCCGATTTTCCGGCGGGATACGGGCGAGCAGGTCCGCGCCCTTCGGACGACTCGCCAATCGCTCGACCAGGTCGGCGAGACGGCCGCCCGAAGAGCCGGCGACGATCCAGACGCGCGGGACGGGAGTACGATTGGCCGGGTCCAGGTGCGGAAGAAGCGCCTCATACGGCCACGCCTCCGTGGGTTTGCTGTCGACCTCGTCGATGAGGGTGATGGTCGGCTGCGAGGAGGCGGCGACCGTGGCGAGCGCGGCACGGAACGCCTCCTCAGCCCGCTCCGCGAGATTGATCTCGTGGTACTCCGGGCCGCCGCGGGCGGCGGCGGCCAGCTCCCGGACGAAGAACGTTTTCCCACTCCCGGGTGGCGCCCAAAGTAGGAAGTTTTCGCCCCGCGCCGCGGTCGAGCCCACGGAGGCGAGAACCCGCTGCCGGAGGTCCTTGAGCAGGTTCCGAGCTCCCTCATCGTACCGGGCATAGTCGCCGACGACCCGGTAGCGCGCGGTCCGTATCTCCGAGAGCGAAGCCAAGAATTCCCGCAGCTGGATTCGCTGGGGAGCCCCCGCGTCGCTCGCGGCGGCGGCCGGACCGGCGAGACCCATCCGCCGGAGGAGCATCGCAAAGCGCGGTTCGGAACGGAGCGGGTCGAACCTCGGCTCCACCTTGATCCACGCGAGCCAGCTCGACCGTTCATCGAACGCCCGATCGAGCCAGCGCAGCGCTTCGCTCGTCTCGCCGAGGCCCGTGTAGATCAACGCGATCCAGTACGACGGCAGGTACGCGTGGTGGGAGCGCTCGAGGAGCTCGCGGAGGATCACGCGGGCGTCCGCCGCCCGGCCCGCCGAGGCGTAGGCGTGCGCGAGGACCGCGAGCGAGATCGTGCTCCGGTGCGAGAGCGTGACGGCCTGGGTCAGTTCACCGATCGCCTCGTCGAACATCCCCTTCTGAAGGTACGGCCGCCCGAACCACAGATGGGCCTGCACGAACGTCGGGTCGAGCTCGAGGGCGTGTCGGTACTGTTCGATCGCGAGGTCGAACTGGCGGTGGAGGTACCGGACATGGCCGAGCCCGGTGCTGATCGCGAGCGAGAGCGGGTCGAGCTCCTGGGCCCGCTGCATCTGCTCGAGCGCCTCGTCGAAGCGTCCCATCGCCTTGAGGTAGTCCGCGAAATAGTGGTGCGCGAGCGGGTTGTTCGGGTTGAGCTCGAGGGAGGCGCGGAACTCGCGCTCCGCCGCCGCCCAGTCCCGGTCGTACTGGAACAGGACCAGCCCGAGGGAGGCGTGCGCCTCGGCGAGCTGGGGGTCGAGCACGAGGGCCTGCTCCGCGGCTCGCCGGGCGTTCGGGAACGCCTCCGACGGAGGGACGAACTCCAGCAGCGCCAGCGCGGCGTACGTGTCGGCCAGCCCGGTGAGGGCGAGCGCGAACTTCGGATCTTTGACGAGCGCGCGTTCGAAGAACCCGACCGCCTCGCGCAACGCAGGTTCGGAGCGCTGGTTCCATCGGAAGCGGCCCTCAAGGTAGAGGGTGTGGGCGTCCGTGACGGTGGTGGCCGCGCGGTCGATCCGCTCTCGCTCCCGGCGCCGAATGTCGACCCGGAGGCCGCGGGCCACCCGCTGGGCGATGTCGCTCTGGATCGCGAAGACATCCCCCAGGTCCCGGTCGTAGTCCCGCGCCCACAGGTGCTCCTCCGTCACGGCATCGATCGCTTGCACGCTGACGCGGAGTCGCCCCCCCGACCGGCGGACGCTCCCTTCGATGACCGTCCGCACGTCGAGCTCGGAGCCGATCTCGGCGACCCGCTTTTGCGTGCCCTTGTACCGCATCGCGGACGTCCGGGCGATCACGCGAAGCCCGGCGATGCGGGAGAGAGTGGAGATCAGTTCCTCGGTCAGGCCGTCCGCGAAGAAGTCGTGACCGCCTTCCGGGTCGATGTTGACGAGGGGGAGGACCGCGACCCGGTGCGGAGCCGTCGCGGTCTCCCCCACGCTGCCTCGCCGGGTTTCGATCGCGGAATCCGTCAGTTGGCCAGGTAGAGCTTCTTCGCCCGGGCGATGTGCGGGTCGGGCGCGCCCGCGTCGACGACGTCGACCACCTTCCCCTTCGGGTCGATGAAGAACGTCACGCGGCGCGCCCGGCCGCTGTCGCGGAGGACCCCATAGTTCTTCGAGATCGCCTTCGAGTGGTCGGCGACCAGCGGGAACGGCAGGGCGTACTTCTTCGCGAAGTCGCACTGGGCGTCGACGGTGTCCGTGCTGACGCCCACGACGTGAACCCCCTTCGCCTGCAGCTCCGCATAGTGGTCGCGGAACGCCTTGGATTCGACCGTGCAGCCGGGGGTGTCCGCCGCGGGGTAGAAGTAGAGCACGACGGGGTGGCCCCGCAACGAGGAGAGCTTGAGGGGCTTTCCGTCCTGGTTCGGCGCCTCAAAATCGGGAGCGGGGTCACCGGGGGCTACCATGCCGGCACGAATCCAGTCCCGTATTTAGGGTGGGGAGGAACCCGCCACGGCCCCGCGAGGTGGGGTCAGGGCCCGCTCACCGTGACGAGGGTCTCCGTCCCCTTGATACCGGGGACCCGACGCACGCGATTCACGACGGTGTCGAGGGCCTCGTTGATCCGCTCGGCCTGCAACTTCACGATCAGGTCGAACGGCCCGGTCACCGCCTCGACCTCGGCCACCGTCGGGATGGCGCGGAGTCGCCGCATCACCTCGTCGAGGCGACCGACCTCGCATTCGATCAGCAGGTAGAGCGTCTCCATGCGCACGATTCCCACGAGGGGCCGGCCCAGCCCGGTGGGGGCTCTTGAAGGTAGCGCCGGGGGCGGGAGCCGCCCGCCGGGAAGCCTTATGGTCCGTCATCGGCCCGCGGCCGCGTCGCATGCCGTTGTTGCTCCGCGACTCGCTCACGGGCCACGACCGGACGATCCGGCGCAACACGCGACGGCCACTGCGCATGTACGTCTGCGGCCCGACCGTCTACGCTCCGGCGCATGTCGGGCACGCCCGGACCTACCTCTACTTCGACGTGCTCCGCCGGGCGATCGAGAGCTGCGGGATCCCGCTACGGCACACGATGAACATCACCGACGTCGAGGACAAGATCGTCGTTCGGGCCCAGGAACAGGGGGTCGATTGGAAGACGCTGAGCCGCCGGGAGGAGCGGAGCTTCTGGGCCGACATGAAACGGCTCGGCGTCAAGCCGCCCGACGTCGCCCCGCGATCGAGCGAGCATATCGACGAGATCCGCCGCGTCGTGGCCGCCCTGGAGCGGCGCGGGCGGGTCGACAAGCGGGACGACGCGTACTACTACCGGCCTCCCCGCACCCCCGACCTCCGCAACTTCCCCGTGGGCGAGTCGTTCGCACGGCACGTGGTGCCGGAACCGGGGGTGGACTCCACGGCGGACTCCGACGAAGCTCGGGAGTTCGTCGTCTGGAAACGGCAGGATCCGCCGCTGCCCTCGTGGCCGAGCCCGTGGGGACCCGGCGTGCCCGGTTGGCACCTCGAGTGCTACGCGATGGCAGGGGCGCACCTCGGGCTCCCCGTCGACCTCCACGGGGGGGGCGTCGACCTGATCTTTCCGCACCACTACGCCGAGAACGAGCTCGCCCTCACGCTCCGCGACGAACCGTTCGCCGGATGCTACCTCCACACCGGATTCGTGACCGAGGGGGGTACCAAGATGTCGAAAACGCGCGGATCTCTGGTCACGATCCGGTCGACGGTCGCTACCCTCGGACGCGAGGCGCTCCGTTGGTACCTGCT
>JAKIWS010000106.1 GCA_022749895.1 Thermoplasmata archaeon | reverse complement strand
GCGGCGGACCTCGTGAGCGAGGTACCGCGACTGTTCGGCGCGGGCGCGAAGCGATCGGACCCGCCCCCCACCGAGTGGCGAGACCAGTATCACGCGCGCGGCGCACCCGCGACCGCCCCGCCCGACTGACGAGGAGTTGTAATGGATGTGTTGACTGCGATCGAGCAGGCCCGCGACGCCGTGACCGTGCGGCGCGTCTACGGCGAACCGGTGGAGCACGACGGCGTCACCGTTATTCCTGCGGCCGTCGTGCAGGGCGGCGGTGGCGGCGGTGGCGGTACCGGCCCGGATGGCAACGGCACGGGTGGCGGCTGGGGGGTTCGGGCGCGGCCCGTCGGTGCCTACGTGTTCGGCGACGGTCGGGTCCGTTGGGAGCCCGCGGTCGACCTCACGCATGTCATCCTCGGCGGTCAGCTCGTCGCCGTCGCGGGGCTGCTGACGCTGCGCTTCTGGCTCAAGTCACGGGCCCGACGCCGACGCTGATCTGGGCTCCACCGCGTTCAGCAACAGGCGGCAACGGACGAACGATCGCGTAGGGTGCGCGCGTGCGCGACTTCCCGGTCTTCGACGCCGATTCGCATTTCATGGAGCCGGCGGATCTTTGGCGCGAACGTCTCGAGCCGGAGCTGCGCGATCGGGGGCCGTTCGGCTCCGAGGATCGCGGCGCGTTGTTCGTCGACCGTGATCGACGGTTCCCGACGGTTCGGTGGCGGAGCCGCGCGGGTGGCTTGGCGTCGCTCAACGAGGAGTGGCGAGATCGGTATACCCGCTACTCGTCGCGGGACTGGGACCCGGAGGCGTACGTCCTCGCGATGGACGATCAGGGCATCGACCGCATGGCCCTGTACCCGAGCCGGGGTCTCATGCAGGTCGCGGCATGGGGGCTCGACCCGGCGCTGGCGAGCGCGATCGTCCGGGCGTACAACGACTGGGCGGCGTCCTTCGTGGCGCAGGTCCCGAACCGGCTGCTGGGCGTGGGCCAACTCGATCTGCGCGACGTCGACCGGGCCATCAGCGAGGCACGTCGCTGCGTCGAGGAACACGGGTTCCGATCGTTCTTCGTGCTGCCGGAGCCCCCGCTCCCGGGGGTGACCCTCGAACGGGAGTATTACGACCCGTTGTGGTCGACGCTCGAAGAGCTCGATGTCGCGCTGGCGCTCCACAACGTCGCGGGCACTGGGCTCGGGCAGCTGGGCGCGGACCGCTTCGGCGAGTGGGCGCTCCCCCGAATCGCGTTTGCGTTCCCGCTCGAGGCGCAGATGACGCTGTTCTCGTTCTTGGTCGGCGGTATCTGCGACCGGCATCCTCACCTTCGGGTCGTGGTGCTCGAATCCGGGTCGGGGTGGTTGCCGTTCTGGCTGTGGTGGCTGGACGAGCTGTACGAACGGTACGTGGGACTCGACTGTGACGAGCTCTCGACGACCCCGACCGAGTTGTTTCGACGTCAGTGTTTCGTGTCCGCCGAGATCGAGGAGCCCGCGCTGCGGTCGGTGATCGACACCCTCGGGGTCGAT
>JAKIWS010000105.1 GCA_022749895.1 Thermoplasmata archaeon | reverse complement strand
TTTGGCGACCATCAACGCGACGGAGAACAATCCACTTCTGGCGGTCCTGTTCGGCGACCACGACGGCCGGGTCGATGCCGCGGTGGACGTCCAACGGTTCCAGAACTTGCTCCTCAACGAAGCGAAACTGATCCCGCTAACCACGATCACCGGCGCCCTCAATGTAACGCTGGACGGGAAGCCGCCGAGCTCCGAGCAGCTTCAGGGAATCTACTTCAATAATGCCCCGGGGCTTGACAGTTCGTCCGCTCCAATCTATGTCTCCGCCACCGTTGTCGCGCCGTTCGTGTGGAGTGGTGTCGGGGTTGCCCACACGTTCGAAGTGGCGTGGAATCTCCCCTCGATCCTCGGCAACCTTACCGTTGGCGCTGGTTTTCAAGCCGTCAACATCTCGTTCCATGCACCCAGTGGCGTTACGATCACGTCCGTCACAGGCCTCAACTCGACGCAGATCTCGAACGACCCGTTCGGTTGGGGGCCGGCCGAGGTCATGGGCGAGTACTCCCCTCTCCCCGGACATATTGTCGTAATCCACTTCGGTCCGGCGTTCCCGACGGGTTATGCTTTGATCTTCGGCGCAGTCGCAGTCCTCGCAGGTCTGGGGCTCGGGCTGCTCCTCCTCCGCCGACGACGGCGGCGACGAAACCGACCACTGCCACCCGCCGTCTCCGATTCGGGGGTGGGACCGTCGTCTGGGTCGGGGTAGACGACACCGATAGCCCCCGCCGCGGGTGCACGACCTATACGCTCACCGAGGTCGTCCGGACCGCCCACGCCCTGGGTTTCGACCTGATCCATGAACCACGACTGGTGCGATTGAATCCGAACGTCCCCACGAAGACTCGCGGCAATGCGGCGCTGGTCGCACGTTTCGGACACGGCCGCGGCCGGCCGAACGTGGTAGGAGCCTTGCCCGAAGGACCGGCACTCACGTACCGCTCCGGGAGTGATCTCACCGAGCCAGAACGGCTCCGGCTCACCGACGAGCTTTGGGCCACGGTGCTTCGGACGTCGGCGGGTGCGGACCCGGGAACCGATCCGGCGCTGCTCGTGCTCCGCCGAAGGCCACCAGCGGAGCTCTACTGGGAAGCGGTCCGACGCATCGTCACCCTGGACGAGGTCCACCGGTGGCTGGAAGGAACTGACCCCCTCATTCGATCCTCGTCCTCGGGGGTCGGACAGATTGGCGCGGCGGCCGCCCTCGCGTGGCGCGCCGGTCACCCGACGTGGGAGGCCATCGCGTATCGAGCGCCGGACCAGTGGGGGACCGAACGGCGCGTCGACGGAGACTCGGTGCGTCGCGCCGCGGCGCGGCACCCGGCCTTGTTCCTATGCACTGACTCGAGGACTCGGCGCGTCCTCGTCGCCCCGCACACGGCGTGCCCGATCCTGTTTGGCCTGCGTGCCACCGAGCCTCAGGCCGCCGTCGCCGCGCTTCAGGAGATTCGCTCCGAGCCGATCGAACGGTGGTTGCTCTTCCGAACGAACCAGGGTACCGGAGACCACGTGCGCCGCCCGTGGCCGGTACCACCGGTAC
>JAKIWS010000104.1 GCA_022749895.1 Thermoplasmata archaeon | reverse complement strand
TGTCGACGACCGCGCCCTGCGGCGGAAAGGCAGAGACGTCGTTCCCTGCGTACGACCAGATGAGGAAGTGGTGCGTCACGAAGTCCTTCCTGACTCCGAGGTTGACTATGTCGCTCGCCGCGATGTCGAATTCCTTCTCCTTTAGCGGGATCGAAACGAACGTACAGACCTCGCGGTCGCTGCGTGGGGGCACGACGAACTTGGGGACCTTGAGGGTTATCGTCCGGCGGGCGTTCGCCGGCGGCGCGAACGCCAGGACGGAGGCGGCAGCGAGCAGGGCGAGGGTCTGGGTGGGCAGGCGCATGAGCGCCAGACTAGCTGCCCGGGCGGTCCGGTCAACAGCCCGGTGCGCGAGCCGTCGAAATGGGCGCCCGAACGGTCAATCGGCGAACGCGGGCATGACCTCCCGTACGAACAAATCCACCCCCTGCCAGTCGAAGGGCGCGCGGAGCGCGAGGATGACCCACTCCGCCCCCGCGCGGGCGTACTCGCGGATGCGATCGATCACCTCGGGCGGGGTCCCGACGAGGATGCCCGGCCGGACGAAGTCCGTCATCGGTCCGAACATCAGCCGGAGGTTTTCCTCCTGCCGGCGCGCATCCGCCTGGTCTGCGCCGAGCGCGAGGCCCAGGTTCACCGTGCGCGTGATCGCGCGCGGGTCCCGCCGTTCACGGTCGCACCACCGGTCCAGGGTGGCATTCCGCTGCGCGAAGATCTCGGGCGCCAGGAACGGGACGTTCCAGCCGTCGGCGTGGCGCGCGACCAGCCGGAGGAGGCGCTTCTCGCCCTGCCCCCCGATCCAGAGGCGGAGCCGCGGCTGGACCGGGCGCGGCTCGCAGAGCGCGTCGGTGAGCCGGAACTGGCGCCCCTCGAACGTGACGCGCTCGCCATCGAACAGGGCGCGCAGGATCTTCGCCGTCTCCTCGAGCTGATCGAGGCGCGCGCCGATCGACGGGAACGGGACGCCGAAGGCCCGTGCCTCGATCTCGTTCCATCCCGCGCCGATGCCGAGCTCGCAGCGTCCGCCGCTCAGATGGTCGATGGTGACCGCGGCCTTCGCGAGGACTCCGGGCGACCGGTAGCAGACGCAGAAGACCAGGCAGCCGACGCGGACGCGCCGCGTCTCGGACGCGAGTGCCGCCATGGTGGCGACGCCCTCGAACGCGGGCTTCGCCGGGTTCGAGAGGTCGGAGACCGAGTAGAGATGGTCCCACACCGAGCACCAGTGGAAGCCCCGCTCGTCCGCGATCCGCCAGAGACGGCGGAGATCGTCGATCGAGCAGTCCTGCGGGCCCGCGTGGATCCCGAAGCGCATCCGTCCCCCTCTACACCAGGGGACGGCGCGCTTCCTAGGGTGGATCAGGCGAGGACGGACTCGACGGTCTTGTCGAGCAGCGCCTGACGCAGGAACTCCACCTGCTCGTCCGGTCCGCTGCCGACCGCCTCGTTTGCGCGAAGGATCGCCTCGGCGAGACGGTCCTGCTCTTGGAGCTCCAGCCGAACCGCCCGGATTGCGTCGGCATCGTCGGGATCGCGCGCGAG
>JAKIWS010000103.1 GCA_022749895.1 Thermoplasmata archaeon | reverse complement strand
TCCCTGATCTCCGCCAGATCCGGCCATATCCTCGCCGTCGATGCGCTCCGGACATCCCCGCGACGCGCAGCGCGCCCGCGTCTATCGCGCCGAGCTCCCGCTGCCGTCCAGCCCCCTGCCCGGCCTCGACGCGTGCGCGCGCTTCGCGGATCGGGTGGTGGGGACGCTTTGGTGGCACGTCCGGTTCCCGCACCTGACGCTCGACCGCCTCCCCCGACTCCGCCCGGGGAACGGCGCCCGCACCGCGTACTTCGGCGAGACCGACGACGGCGCGACCACCATCACCCTCCCGAGGCGGTACCGGACGAAGGGCATCGTCCTGCACGAGCTCGTCCATTGGGCGCTGCAGGATCAACCCGACCTCCCGAGCCACGGCGCGACGTTCGCTCGGCTGGTGCTGGACACCACCGAGGAGTTCTGCGGCACGGAACGGGCGGGTGCGCTGGCGGGGGCCTATCGCACCGAACGGGTTCGTGTCGCGCAGGGTCCGCGCCTCGGACCCGACGGGCAGTGGCGCTATGGCTGGGACGAACGCCTCCGATTGGCGCGGGGACGTGAGGTCCTCGTCCGCGTCGACGGCGACCCGTCCGAGGTCCGGGGCGTGCTGGAGCGTGTCGAGGGGCGTGGATCGGTGCTCGTCCTGCGCGACGGGGAACGGACGCGACGGGTCCCGGTTGAGCGCATCTGGTTTGTCCAGGCGGCCCGGTAGCCGTGGAGGAGGACAGCCGCCGCGCCGTCCTCGCCGCCCTCCTGGCGAACCTCGGGATCGCGGTCGCCAAGCTCGCGGCCTTCGCCGTCACCGGCGCCGCGGCGCTGCTCGCCGAATCGACGCACTCCATCGCCGACGCCGGAAACGAGGCCCTGCTCGCCTTCGGGAGCCGTCGGTCCCGGAGAGCGCCCACCGACCAGCATCCCTTCGGCTTCGGGCGCGAACGCTACTTCTGGGCGTTCGTCGTCGCCCTCGTGTTGTTCTCCCTCGGCTCGGTGTTCGCCGTCTACGAGGGGGTCGACAAGCTCCTGCACATCCATGTGCTGGAGCAGCCCGAGATCGCGTTCGCGGTCCTCGGCGTCTCGCTGCTCTTGGAGAGCGTCTCGATGCGCACCGCGACCCGGGCGGCGCGCGACCTGCGGGGAGACCGCAGCTGGTGGGCGTTCATCCGCACTGCGAAGACGCCGGAGCTTCCCGTGGTGCTGCTCGAAGACTTCGCCGCGCTCGTGGGCCTGGCGCTCGCCGCGATCGGAATCGCGCTCAACGTGATCACCGGCGATCCCCGCTACGACGCCGCGGCCGGGGTCGCGATCGGTGCGCTCCTGGGTGTCGTCGCGGCCCTCCTCGCGGTGGAGATGAAGAGCCTGCTCATCGGCGAGGCGGCATCACCCGAGGACCTGGCCGCGATCCGGGCGGCGATCGTCAACGGTCCGGAGATCGACCGCCTCATCCACCTCCGCACCGAACACCTCGGACCCGAGGATCTGCTCGTCGCCGCCAAGGTCGACCTGACTCCATCCGCCGATCGGGCGACGGCCCGTGCCATCGACCGGGTGGAAGCCCGGATCCGAGCCCGGGTCCCCCACGCCCGAGTCATCTACCTCGAACCCGACGAATAC
>JAKIWS010000102.1 GCA_022749895.1 Thermoplasmata archaeon | reverse complement strand
GCGTTCAAGGGCGCGGACGGCTTCGGTGACACGATCGCATATCCGGCCCGCTTCGCTGGCAACACGGTGGAGTTCATCGGCGACGTGATGGACGAAGGCAAGATCATCATGCAGACAGCGTTCCCGGTCGACGAGAGAGCTCCGGTTGCGCACACCCGCCATCAGGTGTTCGTTCAGCAGTGCCAGGCCCTGATCCAGGTGGCCCACTGGCTGCAGGAGGGACGCGTGTGCGTCGACGGGCGCCGGGTCATCGTCGCCGGGGCGCGGTTCGACCACCCCAGCTTCTCGCCGGCGATCGACTCGAGTGACGCGCGTGGCTGGCGCCCGCCGTGTCCCTTCCATGCCGCGGTGGGAACGCGCAACGCGCGATGTGATCTCGGCCGTGGCGTCGATCGATCGTGGAGCGGCTCCTCCGATCCGTCGACAGCCCGCCAGGCGCACGAACGCGGTGTGGACGGGCCCACCCGGCCGGCCGGTTGTCGACCTCGGTGGTCTCCGGGACGGCCGATCCCGTTCCTGACGCCGCGCCTGCCCGACCCCGCCGAGGTGGCTCACGACTACGCCGCGATCTGTGGTCGCGGCGTGTTCACGAACTCCGGGCCCGTGGAGCGGCGCTTCGGGGCGGCGCTCGCAACCTGGATCGGTCGCGACGTTGGGGTCTCGGTCACCGCCAGTGCGACGACGAGCATCCAGCTGGCGTGCCGAGCGCTGTTCCGACCCGATCGTCGGTACGCCCTGGTCGCGTCGTTCACTGCGCCCGCGGGCCCGCTCGCGTTGCGGTGGGCCGGCTACGAACCGGTTCTCCTCGACATCGAGCCGGAGAGCTGGCAGCCAGACTCTGAGCAAGCGCAGCGCTTCCTGTCACGTCACGTCGGCGAGGTCGCCGGGATACTCCTGACGACCACCTTCGGGACTGGGAACGCGGCCATCGCCGGGTGGGAGGCGCTGGCACAGCGCCACGGGCTCGCGCTCGTGATCGACTCAGCCCCGGGATTCGGGTCGACGTACGCGACGGGCGAGGCGCTCGGAGCCCGAGGTGACTGTGAAATCTTCTCGTTTCACGCCACGAAGACCCTGGCCGTCGGTGAGGGCGGTGCCATCGCGGCTCGGGACCGGGGGCTGGTCGAGCGGTTCGACCGTCTGAAGAACTTCGGGTACGACGACGACCGGCGATCGCTGGGCGTCGGACTGAACGCCAAGCTCCCGGAACTGGCGTCGGCGATCGGCCTTCGCCAGTTGGACGCCCTCCCCGGGCGCCTCGACGCGCGCCGGGAGCGACTGCGCTGGTACGCCGAGGCACTCGAGCCGGCCGGGTGCCAGTTCCAGGCTGGGATGGCGACGTCCGCGCCGTCGTTCGTGCCGATCCTCCTCCCGTCTCCGTGCGACCGCCACCGAGTCGGGTGCGCGCTGCGCGACGTCGGGATCGGATGGCGTGCGTACTACAACCCTCCCGTCCATCGGCAGCCCTCGTTCGGTGGCACCCGTGCCGCCGAGGAGCTCGCGACGACCGAGGACGTCGCGGCTCGGATTATCTCACTGCCGCTCGACGAGGAACTCTCCCGTGAAGATGTGAACGGAATCGCCGGCATCGTCAGCGAGATGGTAGGTGCCTAGCCGTCGTCCACACCGCGTGCGCGCAGCCATCAGTCGACGGCTTGAGCGCATGGTTCAACGAGCTGTGGGCCCGCGCATCGAAGATCTCGCCCGCGACGTCACCGGACTCGCGGACGATCTCGCGCGGGAGGTCACGAGGCTCGCGGGCGATGTGGCCCGGGTCCGAGACATCGCGGCGGGCACGCATGACGCGATCCCCGACCTTCGGCGTCAGCTTCTCGCCTCCCGGACGACCGAGGAGTACGAG
>JAKIWS010000101.1 GCA_022749895.1 Thermoplasmata archaeon | reverse complement strand
GGAAACGGCGGTGACGGGGCGTCGTCGACTCACCTACGCTCGGCGTCTCCGCTCGTCATCACGAGGGTCTCGACATGGCCAAGATCAGCGACATCTTGAACGACGGACGAACGATCTCGTTCGAGTTCTTCCCGCCCCGCACCCCCGAAGCGGAGGCGCAGCTGGAGCAGGCGCTGCGCGAGCTGGAGCCGCTCCGCCCCTCCTACGTGTCCGTGACGTACGGCGCGGGAGGCACGACCCGCAGCCGGACCCACGAGCTCGTGGTCCAGATCAACCGGGACCTCGATCTGACCGCGATGGCCCACCTGACCTGCGCGGCGCATACCCGGGCCGAGCTGGCCGAGATCCTCGCCACTTACCGCGACGCGAAGATCGAGAACGTCCTCGCGCTCGGCGGCGACCCGCCACAGGACCTCGACCTCCCCCCGGGCGAGCTCGAGCACGCCATCGATCTCGTCCGCCTGGCGCGGGGGATCGGCGACTTCTCGATCGGCGTCGCGGTACACCCCGAGCCCCACCCCCGCTCCCCGACGTTGGAGAGCGACCGGCGCTTCACCGCCGAGAAGCTCGCCGAAGCCGACTTCGGGATCACCCAGTTCTTCTTCGAGCCCGAGCACTACTTCGAGCTTGTCCAGTCGCTCCACGGCCACGGTGTCGACAAGCCGGTCATCCCCGGGATCATGCCGGTGCTGAGCCTGGCCGGGATCCGCCGCATGGCCGAGCTCCAAGGCTCCGCGCTCCCGGCGTGGCTCGTGGAACGGCTCCACGCGGTCGAAGACGACCCTGCCGCGGTGCGCCGGGTCGGGATCGACGAAGCGACCCGGCTCTGCTCGAACCTGCTCGAAGGGGGCGCGCCGGGCCTGCACTTCTACACGCTGAACCGCTCGCCCGCGACCCGCGAGATCGCCGCGAACCTCGGCCTCGCGCCGACCCGCTGACCGGCCACCGCGGTCCGAACCCCGCGGGGTGCGACACGGCGACCACGAGGAGGCGACGGTGACAGAGCGGGCGGTCATCGGACGGACGATCAACGAGTCGCGGCCCGCGTTCCATCGGGTGCCGCGCCCCGCGCCGGGCGCACCCAACGTCGTACTCGTGGTGCTCGACGACCTCGGGTTCGGCCAGCTCGGATGCTTCGGCTCCGACCTCGCGACGCCCACCATCGACCGGCTCGCGGCCGACGGGGCCCGGTACAACCGCTTCCACGTCACCTCGCTGTGCTCACCGACGCGGGCCTGTCTCCTCACCGGTCGGAACCATCACGCGGTCGGGATGGGGTTCCTCACCGACGTGCCGACCGGGTTCCCCGGCTACGACGGGCGGATCCCGTCGTCCGCGGCGGCGCTGCCCCGAATCCTGCGAGACGCCGGGTACAGCACCTTCGCCGTCGGCAAGTGGCACCTCGCGCCCCGTTGGGAGCAGAGCGCGTCGGGGCCGTTCGCGCGCTGGCCCCTCGGGTTGGGCTTCGAGCGCTTCTATGGGTTCCTCGGCGGCGACACCAACCAGTGGACCCCCGAGCTCGTCCGTGACAACGGGTTCATCGAACCGCCCCGCAGCCCCGAGGACGGCTACCACCTCACCGAGGACCTGGTCGACCAGGCCGAGCGTCTGGTCCAGGACCAGCAGCAGGCGACCCCCGAGAAGCCGTTTTTCCTCTACTTCGCGACCGGCGCCACCCACGCGCCGCACCACGCGCCCCGGGCCGCGATCGATGCCTATCGGGGCCACTTCGACGCCGGTTGGGACGCCTGGCGGGCCTCGACGTTCGCCCGCCAGCTCGCGGCGGGCGTCGTCCCCGACGGGACCACCCTGCCCCCGCGTCCGCCCTGGGTCGACGCTTGGGACGACCTCGCCGGCGATCAT
>JAKIWS010000100.1 GCA_022749895.1 Thermoplasmata archaeon | reverse complement strand
GCCGGAACATCGGACGCCACGCCAGCGAGCCCGTTGCGGGCGATCGCGACCGCGCCGGAAAGCGTCCACATCGTAACGACCGCGCGAGCTGCGGCGAGATTAGCAGGGGGGGGAGGTGTGGCGGGGACCCTGACTCCATCCGTGATGTAGAAAGTCGAGCTGACGGCGACAAGGCCGACCGACACAAAGGTGACACCAACAGCCAGCCAGCGATGCAGCGGGATCCGATACCGTTCGGTGGGCGCTTGCGCGCTGTGACCTCGAACGGCCCGCCGTAGCGCCACGAGCGCGATCGTCTCCCTACGTCGCCCCTCGGGGGACCCGCTGGGTGAAGCTCAGGGAGAGTCCGTCGGGATCCTCGGCGACGGCGAGCCGGATCCCCGTGCCTCCTCGATCCTGGGGAGGGAGCACGAACGGCACTCCTTTCTGCCGGAGCTCCCGGTACGTCGCGTCCAGATCGGTCACGTTGAAGCCGATCGAGCATTGGCCGGCCCTCCGTTCCCCCGATCCCGGGTCGCGCCCGGAGGGGTTCGGGGTCCCGCCCGCGTGGAGGGCGAATCGGGTCGTTCCCGAGTCGAACTCGGTCCAGCCGGGACTCCTCGAGACGAGTTTCAGCCCCAACTTGTTCTCGTAGAAGTCGACCGATCGATCCATGTCCGAGACGAGCACCATAACGTAGTCCACCGGCCGCATCGATTCTCCCCGCCCCGCTCGTGCGAGGCATCTCCCGACGGCGGCGGGGTAAATCCCCTTTGGGGAACCATTAAGGCGCCCCGCCTGTCGAGAGGAGTATGGGAGTCGAACAGAGCGTCGTCATCAATGCGCCGCCCGAGAAGATCTTCTCGGTGCTATCGGACGTGGGACAGGCCCAACAGTGGATGCCCGCCATCAAGAGGATCGAGCAGATTTCGCCCGGACCGTTCGGCGTCGGGACGAACTGGAAGGAGTCCCGCATGGTCGGCAACCGGATGATGGATTCGACGATCAAGGTCGCCGGCTACCAGCCACCGACCAACCTGAAGCTGGACGTTCAGGGAAAGGGGATCACGGGCCACCTCGAGTTCATCCTGACGCCCCAGGGGACCGCGACCACGGTGCTGTACCAGGGCGAGATGAAGGGTCATGGGTTCATGGCGCTGTTCAACGGGCGGATCAACAAGATGATGGCCGAGGGCGCTCCCGAGCTCGTCGGGGACCTCAAGCGGTACGTCGAGTCGAAGACGTAAGCCGGTCGCGAAGTCGGCCCCGGGATCGGTAGTGCCGGGGCCGAGGGGGTCGGACGCCCCGATGGGGAGAGTTCGGTACACTTGCGGCCGCCCCCGGCGGAGATGCCGACCTCGCTCAGCGACGAATAACTCGTTCACGCCCCCTCCGGAGGGGGGTGTTTCACACCGTCGGAGTTCGCCTCTTGTAGGGGCGAAGCGTGCCAACCGGCGAGGTCCCATCCATGGCGAAAAAAGTGAAACCCATCCCGAGCGGGTACCAGGTGCTGACGCCGACCCTCGTCGTCAACGGCGGGAAGGACGCGCTAGCGTGGTACAAGAAGGTCTTCGGCGGAAAGGTCGGTCTGACGATGCCCGCGCCCGACGGAACGCGCATCCTCCACGCGGAGATCGAGATCGGGGATTCGAAGTTCTTCCTCAGCGACGAGGACCCGACGATGGGCGCCCGGAGCCCGACGACCCTTGGGGGGACCACGGGCGGGATCCACGTCTACACCGCGAACGCCGACGCCACGTTCAAGAAGGCGGTCGCGGCCGGGGCGAAGCCCACGATGCCACCGGTCGACATGTTCTACGGCGACCGGTTCGCGAGCTTCACGGACCCGTTCGGTCACACGTGGGCCGTCGCGACCCACCAGGAGGACGT
>JAKIWS010000010.1 GCA_022749895.1 Thermoplasmata archaeon | reverse complement strand
GTTCGACCTCCTCGCGACCGCGTTGCGCCAGCGGCCGCAGTACCTGATGGTCGGGGAGGTGCGGGGCGCCGAGGCGTTCATCGTCTTCCAGGCGATGGCGACCGGGAAGACCTGCTACACGACGTTCCACGCGGAATCCGTGAGCGCGATGGTCCACCGGATGGAGAACCCCCCGATCACGCTGCCGCGCTCGCTGGTGAGCGCGCTCAACCTGGTGCTCCTGCAGCGGCAGGTCAAGGTCGGGACGAAGATGACCCGGCGCGTGCAGTCGTTGACCGAGATCGTCGGGCTCGACCCCGAGACGAACGAGCTCATCACGAACTCCGTCTACTCGTGGAACCCCGCCGACGACACGTTCCTGTTCAGCGGACACTCCTACGTCTACGAACGCGTCGCGATCATGAAGAACTGGACGATGAAGGAGATGGAGCGGGAGGTCCGCAACCGCGTCGAGGTCCTCGAGTACCTCCGGATGAAGGAGGCCCAGGCGACCCGGCAGCACCCGTTCACCCACCGGGACGTGGGCCAGTTGGTCGCGTTCTACTACAAGGAGCCCGACAAGGCGCTCGCCGAAGCCCGCGCCGAGATGGAACGGATGAAGCTCCCGCGCGCGGCGAGTTAGTGTGGCGACCGGGAAAGTTGTCTGATCTTCTCACCCGAAGTACTAAGCCGGCCTATGCCTCACTCGAGGCATGGTCATCCGGGTTCGGGGGTTGAGCCCCGAGGAAGGTGAGAAGATTCGTCGCATCGTTCGGCACGGTCAGGACGCGTCGAGTTCAAACGCGCCAAGGTGATCCTGGCCAGCGCCCAGGGATTCTCTCCTCCGAAGATCGCGCTCGTGGCTCTGATGAGCGAAGATTACATTCGGGAGCTGATCCGGGCGTTCAACTAGAATGGCCTCGCGGTGCTCAAGCCGAAGGTGGGCCAGGGCGTCTGTCCCGATTCACCGAAGGGCACCGCAAGGGGCTCGTGGAGCTCGCGACGAGCCGACCGAAGGACCTCGGCCTCCCTACGCCGAGTGGACCCTCGGGCGACTTCGAGCGAAAGCGATCAAGCGGGGGATCGTGGAGACGATCGGCGAAGAGTGGCTCCGGGTAGTCCTCCACGAAGCGGATGTCTCGCAGCAATCGATCCGAACCTGGAAGCAGAGCACCAACCCGGAGTTCGAGAAGAAGAAGCAACGGATCGAGCGGCTCACCGACCAGTCCTACCACCCCCCGATCGTCCTCAGCGCCGACGAGATCGGACCCATTCTACTTATCCCTCGCGGAGGCGAGGGTGGTTCCCCAAGACACGGCCGGGGCAGATCCCCGCCGAGTATTCGAGGAAGTGTCTGACAACGTAATACTTCCTCGGGCTCAACGTCTTCCATCAGCGATTGCGAGGACGGGTCTACCAGACCAAGAACTCGGTAAACTGACTGGAGTTCCTCCAACAGCTCCGGTCGGAGTATCCCCCGAACGAGTTGGTCTGGTTGATCCAAGATAACGCGAGCACGCACTGGACGCCCGTGGTGCGGGAGTGTGCGTCGTCGAACTGAATGATGTTCATCCCGAGTCCGACGAAGGCGAGCTGGCTGAATCCGATGGAGTGTCTCGCAGGAGAGCTGCAGCGGCTGGCGCCACCCGGCGAGACGGTTACCTAGGTGGAGCAAGTTGGCGCCGCGCTGTACGCATGCGTGAACTATCGCAACACGGAGCGGAAGGCGCGGGAGAAAGGATTCCAAGACACGGTCCGGAGGGACGGTCGTACAAAACCGAAAGTACCGGGGTGGAGGCGGCCGTCCTAGACTCCGACATCCTTCCTGGCCGCCCCGCGAGCCCCGCTGAGGACCGTCGGCCCCAACGACCCGGGCGGAGGCTCAAATCCGACCAGCATGTAGTCGCTAGGATTGGTGTGAGGGGCTGGAAGAGTCGCGTGTTCGCCTCGTCCCGGACGGGAGGGCATGGGGGGGTGAGAATCTCCTTGACGATCTTGATCGCCCTTCTGCTCGCGGCTACGGAAGAGCTTGGAGAGACTCGGAACAGTCCGGCAGGGAGTTCCCCCACGGGTCATGCACGAGCGATCTCACTCCAATCGGCAGCGCAGAGCGCGAGCTCGCTCGTTGCTCGGCCCTCTAGTTGCTCGGTTTCTCTCACCGGCCACCAATGCTCGAACACGGTCCTCCCGTCCCGGCACGAGTTGAACAGAGCAAACGGCGCCGTACCAAAGTGCGAGCGGACATCAGGCTCGGTTCAGTCGATTGCGACTTGCAAGGGCCCATCGTTAGGGACAAGCTGGACATGGATTCACCCGGCCGCCCCGGCGACTCCGCTCGGTCCCTCGAAGGTCGACGGGGAGATGATGGTCTACGACCCTAACCAAGGCGCCGCGCTCGTCTTCGGCGGGTACGATTTTGGCCTCTTCTCGTCGGAGACCTGGAAGTACACGGCCTCGGGTTGGACGCAGCTGAATCCGGTCACCTCGCCGGCGGCGCGCGGATTCGGCGCGATGATCTTTGATGTCCGCGACAATTATACCCTTCTTTTTGGGGGGTACAACGGGAGTGTGTTGGGGGACACTTGGAAATTTTCCGGGGGTACTTGGTCCAAGCTCACCCCAACCTCGTCGCCCGCACCGCGGAGCGATGCCTCAGTGACGTACGACCCGGTGGCCAGGGAGGTCATTCTGTTCGGCGGTTTCGGGTCTGCCCAGGCCACGCGGAACGACACCTGGGCGTTCGCGGCGGGTTCGTGGACCAACGTAACGCCCGCGCACGCTCCATCTCCGCGCTCCGGCGCGGCGATGACGTACGACGGGCTCGACGGTTACGCGATTCTCTTCGGTGGGTACGAGTCGGGACTCATCTATGCAAACGACACATGGAGCTTTTCCGGAGGAACATGGTCTCAGCTCACGGTCACCTCGTCGCCCCCACCCGGGGAGTGGGATGCCATGGCCTACGACGTTAACGCAAGCGTCGTCGAGTTGTACGGGGGTCTGGATCAGTTCGGTGGCGCAGGGACATGGACGTTCGCCGCCGGGGTCTGGCGACAGTACTTCCCGATTCCCGCCCCGGCGGCCGCCCAATTGGCGACGATGGCCTACGATCCGGCCCTGGGCGGGGTGGTCGTGACTGGAGGCGCCGGTGGATACGGCTACTCGTCGTTCGTCCTATTGAACGATACGTGGCTAGTCAACGGGACAACGTGGATTCTCCTTGTCGGGCCTCCCGCGCCGAAGGTTCTGGATGGCTCCGCGATGACGTACGACGCCGCAGACGGGGCTGACCTACTCTTCGGGGGGTTCCTCCATTGCCAGTTCTGCGCGACTGTGGGAGACTACGTTGGCGACACGTGGACGCTCTCTGCCGGGGCCTGGACCCACCAGCGGCCGGTCGGCGATCCGACCGCTCGAGCCGGAGCGTCGCTCGCGTACGATCCGTCGCTCGGCGAGACGGTCCTCTTCGGCGGTGCGACGCTGTCCGTGAGCGGTTTGCTAAACGACACGTGGGTGTACCGTTCCGGCAACTGGACCCAGCTCGCGACGTCGGTCGCCCCTTCCTCCCGCTACGGCGCGACCCTTGTTTACGATCCAAGCGGCGCCGACCTCGTACTTTTCGGAGGCTCGGACAACTCTGGAACGTTCCAAGACACCTGGTTGTTCCGGAACGGTAGTTGGATCATGGTCACTCCGAGCTCCGGTCCTTCGGCTCGAGCGTGGGCCGCCGCCGCCACCGACTGGTTGGGCGGACGCGTCGTGATGTTCGGCGGATGCGGGACCGCCGGGGCGGAGTCGTATGGTTGCTCCGGGACGTCCACGCTCAATGACACCTGGGAGTTCGAGAATCGCACGTGGAAAACGGTCCGATCGGCGAATGCTCCGACGGGCCGCTTCGGTGCTGCTACGGCGGGCGCCGCAATCGTTCCATTCCTCCCCCTCTACGGCGGGGAACCGTCGATCGGCCGGGACGTCGAAACCTGGCTGTTCTCGAATGGGAGCTGGTCCGTGCTCAACCTAACCCCGAACCCAGGGGTCCGCGCCCTCACGTCGATGGCCTACGATCCTTCCGCGCAGACATTCTGGCTCACGGGCGGCACCGGAGGCGGGGAGTCCGATCTCTGGGGACTTGTCGTCCCCGATCTCCTCATTGTGTTGCCGCTTGTGGCCAACCGATCGGCCGTCGACCTTGGGGAGTCTGTGTCGCTGGACGTCTCGGCGACCGGGGAGACGGGGTCTCCGACCATCACCTGGTCGGGGCTCCCCGGGTGCCCTGGCCAAAATAGCTCGCATCTCGTGTGCACTGTCAGCTCGTCGGGAACCTTCGTCGTTTCGGTGCACATCGTTACGACGACCGGCCAAAGCGCTACCAGCCCCGGATTGCAGATCTCCGTCAATCCAGACCCGACCGTCTCGGCGATTTCGGCGACTCCGAATCACCTGTTCATCGGCCAGTCTCTCGCCCTGAACGTGAGCGTACGAGGCGGCACCGGCACGTTCGGCTACACGTGGTTCGGGTTGCCACCCGGTTGCAGCTCCGCCGATGCGAGCTCGATTCTCTGCACCCCTTCGGCGGCTTCGGATGGCGGAGTCTCAATAGTCGTCGTAGACGAAGCCGGATACGAAGCGGCGAGCGCGCCCACCACGGTCGAGGTCTGGGCGCCTCCGCTTCTCGCCACTCCCACGCCGACACGCGCGTCCGCCGATGTCGGGCAGTCCGTGACCTTCTCCAGCGCGGTCACGGGGGTGCCGGGATTCGGTCGTTTAAGTTGGATCGGCCTTCCCGCGGGCTGCTCTTCCGCGAACGTTACAATCATAACCTGCCGCCCGTCGAACCCAGGGGACGGATCCGTGCACGTCCAGCTCGACTATGCGGCTCGGCTCAACGTAACCTCGGCTTCGCTGCCCTTTGTAGCGTTCCGTGACCCCACGATCAGCGCGCCTCACGCCTCCCCCGCTTCGCCGGTGGCGGGGCAGAATCTTACTCTGTCCGTTCTGACCACTTCAGGTTCTGGCCAGCCGTTCATCGTCTGGGGTGGAATCTCCTCTCTCTGTGTCTCCCGTTTCACGATCAATCAACCTTCCTTCACCTGTACGGTCAGACCCGGGACCTACTCGATATGGGCGAACGTGACCGACTCGAACGGATTCGTGGCGACCAGTGCCCCTCTCAACCTATCCGTAGCCCTCGCGCCGTCGGGCGGTCCGGCGCCGGTGGGCTCCGCCCCGAGTGCCTCCCTGGCGGAACTCTTGGCGGTGACGGCGGCTATCGCGGGCGCTGGCGGAATTGTCGCGATCGCGATTCTCCGACGCCGGCGAGGCGGTGCCCCGGGTCCTCGAGCCGGCGAGGAGCCGCGGGGCGAGACACTCGGGGAGGGCCCTGGGGCAGACGAAGAATTGTCGAGGTGTTGACTTCCGGAATCTCGTTGCGACCGAACGGGAAGATCCCTCTTCGGGCCAATCGCTGATTTCGCAAGGCGACTAGGACCCGTTAACTGACGGTCGTCCGTCGGCCCGGGGTGCCCGGCCGGGGAGTTCGTGCCCCGCGGGGCGCCCCCTTTTCGAACTTCACCTCGGCGTCCGGCGTGCCAATCGTCCTCTGGAACGAGGACTCGCTCAAGGGGTTCCGCACTCGCCTCCGTCGGCGGACGGTCGATGCCATCGTCACCTCACCACCCTACAACGTCGGAGTGAAGTACGGTGCTTACCGGGACGACCGCCCGATCGCGGAGTACCTCCGCTGGATTGGGCGGCTCCGCGATGCGGTCGACTGGGCGCTCGCACCGGCGGGCTCGTTCTTCCTGAACGTCGGGGGGCCACCGCGCGACCCGGCCCGACCGTGGAAGGTCGCGCAGGTGGTCGGGGAAACGTTCGTCCTCCAGAACGTCATTCACTGGGTCAAGTCGATCGCGATCCCACGCTCCGCGATCGGGCGCGAGGCAGGCGTCACCCGGGACCTCGCGGTCGGCCACTACAAGCCGGTCAACTCGGAGCGGTACCTCCACGGCGCGCACGAGTACATATTCCATTTCTCTCGCCGGGGCGACGTCCCGTTGGACCGCCTCGCGGTCGGCGTCGCGTATCAGGACACGTCGAACGTCGGGCGGTGGCGTGGCGCCGCCCGCGGCGTGCGCTGCCGGGGGAACACGTGGTTCCTCCCGTATCCCACGATCCGTCGACGGCGCACCGACCGACCGCATCCGGCGAGCTTCCCGCCCGAGCTGCCCGAACGGTGCCTCCGCCTGCACGGGGTCCGTCGCCTCCACCTGGTCGCCGACCCGTTTGTGGGGATCGGTCCGTCCGCCGAGGCCGCATTCCACCTCGATGTTCCGTTCGTTGGCTTCGATCTCGAAGCAGGGTACCTGACCGAGGCCGCGAACCGTCTGCGCGCGCTCGGGGCGACCGAGACGAGGCGAGGCAAGGGCCCCTCCCGGGTGCGTTCACGGGGAGAGGATTAAGTCCCGGCAGCCGACATCCCTCGGAGAGCGACGCGACCTGCGTGGCCGCGGAATCCCCCGACGAGCATGCCCTCCTACTCCCCCGTTCAACCGGACGCGACCGACAACGAGCTGCTTCGGTTCCTCGAGCAGCAGCTCGTCCCGGCGCTGACGCACGATCGCCGCACGGGTCTGCTCCGCGCGGTCGACCGCGCCATCCGCGCGCGCGACCCGCGTCGACTGGCGTCGCTTCCGGAGCGCTCGCGCCGGGAGCTCCTGTCGGTCGTTGAGCATCGACTCGGCCACGGACGCAACGCCCCTTCGCCCGGGGTCGTCGTGCGGCTCGTGACGTCGGTCTCGCCGATTTCCCCGAGCGAAGCCGGACTGGGCCGTCTTCTCGCGACCCCCGCCCGCTGACCCGCTAGGCCCGCTCCAGCGAGGCCGTGAGGCAGTGCGCCCCTCCGAAGGCACCGGTCAAGTTCTCGAGCGGGACCTCGACCGACGTGAGGCCGGTCGCCTTCGCTTCCGGGCTGTGGGGGAAGAACGCCCCCTCGGCCCGTAGGCGCCCCAGGTCCTGGACCGCGCGCAGGTAGAGGCGGTGGTACCGAGCCGGCTGACGCTCGGCGACCGAGCGGAGGTGGGTGAGCACGCGCTCCGCATTGCGGGCTACATCTGGGACGACAATCGTGCGGTCGCGGATCGTGAGGAAATTGGTCGCGTAGCAGAGCTGCTCCAGCGTCGATATCCCGATCACGCGGAAACCGTGGGCCTTCTCGAGGTATGGCAGCAGCCGCGTCTCGTGGGACCGGTGGTAGGCGCCGGAGTCCCGGAGGTAGACCTCGACCCGAGCGCTCTCGAGCATCTCCCGGTACCCGACCGCGATCCCGTCCCCCGGAAAATTGAGGTAGGTGTCGAGGTGCATGTTGACCATCGGGTCCGGCGTGGGCACTAGCGGGTGCCGGGGCTGGTGGACGACCCCTATCTCCGGGACCCCCACCCCGCTCTCCAGCAGTTCTTTCACACCGGTCGGGCTCGTCCGGTCCCCGGTCCCGACGAGCGCGAACTCGCCGGCGGGAAGGTAGTCCCCGCCCTCGAAGGTCCCCGTGCGGATCTCGGCGACCGGGGGGTCGCCGGTCGACCGCCAGGCGAAGCTCGTGATCTCGGTCTCCCGACGACGCTGCGGCTTCGCCAACCGTCCCATGACGATCCCCCGGTCGGTAACCGCCTGTTGGTCGCGGAGGAAGAACAGGTTGGTCAACGGGACGCGCAGAGTCGTGAAGGAGGAGACGGAGCGGGCGCCCCGACCCCGCTCGAACCTCAGCGATGGCGCCAGAATCAGCGTCTGGATCAGCTGCTCCCCGTCGAGCAGCTGGACGGTCCCGCGGAACTCCCGACGGGCCCGCCCGGCCCCGGGTCCGGTGAAGGTCACCGTCCGGACGACCCGGTCGACGAGCTCCCGGGCGACCTCCGGGTGACGGCCCGCCGCCTGGAGCACCATCTGGTCCAAGTTCTGGACGTGGACGCCAAATCCCGAGCGGAGGGTCTCGACGAGCTCGTCGTGCTCCCGCCGAGCCTTGCTCAGCGAGAAGACCCGCTCGTAGAGGCTCGTGTACGGCTCGAGGAGGCCGAAGAACGCCTCCAACCCCGGAGGCCGCACCACCACCCGGCGCAGCGGATGCCACTCGGCGAGCGCGCGTGCGGTCAAACGGGCGACCGAACCGGAACGGTCGGGGATGGCGGACCTCGGAAGGCATAAGGCTGACCGGCGGACCCCGCTCGACCGGGCACTCTCCCCGTACGACGAACATGACGACACGGGGGACCGCCGCGGCCCGGACGCACGTTGCCACCAACCGCCGGCTGTGGGAGCGCCAGGCGGTCGGCTACGAGCGCCACGCCGGTCGGTTTCTCAGTGGACGCCGGGCGATGGCGTGGGGCTTCTGGCGGATCCCCGAGTCCGAACTCCGCCTGCTCGGCCCGGTTCGCGGGCGCGACGTCCTGGAGATCGGGTGCGGGGCGGGCCGGTGGCTCGTCGCGCTCGCCGGACGCGCCGCGCGGCCGGTTGGCCTCGACCTCTCCCGGCGGCGGCTGGACCAAGCCCGCGGCGAAATGCGGCGCGCCCGTCGGCGCGTCCCCCTCGTCGAGGGCGATGCCGAACGGTTACCGTTCGCGGACGCAACGTTCGACGTCGTCTTCTGCGACTGGGGTGCGATGACCTTCTGCGACCCGCTTCGGACGATCCCCGAGGCCTCCCGGGTCCTCCGGGATTCCGGGCGGTTCGTTTTCGCGACCTCGAGCCCGTGGCGCGTCGTTTGCCAGACCTTCAAGCCCGAGCGGATGACCCGACAGCTTCAGCGTAGCTACTTCGACCTGCACCGGATCGACTACCCGGGTGAGGTGAATTTCGTCCTGCCGTATGGCGAGTGGATCCGGCGCTTCCGGGTGGCCGGATTCACGATCGAGGACCTCGTGGAGATTCAAGCCCCCGTCGGCCGTGCGACCCCCTACCTCACGAAATCCGAGCGCCCCTGGGGCCGTCGTTGGCCGCTCGAGAACATCTGGCAACTCCGCAAGGAGCCCCGTCGTGCGTCCCGACGATCCCGCACGCGGTCGCCGCGGTCCCGGACGCGACGGCCCGGGGCGAACTCGGGCTAGCGCTCGCTCTCGTCCGCGTCGGAGGGGTGGCGCCACTCGCGCATCGGCGTTCGCTTCACGCCGGCGGCACTGGCGAGGGCATTCCTCGTCCCTTCCTTCGCCTTGTGGCCCGCGCTGGAGAGGGCATCGGCCGTGGCCCCCGCGAGACGCGCGGTGCCGCTCCCGATCGCGACGCCCGCGGTTTTGATCCCGCCGGCGACGCGTCCGGGCAGCTCGACCATGCCGGTGTCGAGCGCCTTGCCCAGGCGGGAGAGGTCGTCCTCGATGTCCATGGCGAGGTACTTCGCCCCTTTGCCGGTCGCCGCGCTGAAACGGGAGATCTTCGTCTCCACGTTCCGGAGCTCCTTCTCCACCCCGACCTCCATGTCCCGCCCCAGTCCGCGCGCGCCCCGGCGGAGCTCGGCCAGATGCTCGCGCATCCGAGTCTCCTCGTATTTCGCCGTCATGGCCCGACGGATGATTCGTCCGTCCGCCGTAGATTAAGGTATGGCCCGACAGGCCGGGAAGGTCCTAGCCGCCCATCCGGCGGTCGACCCGGCGTCGCTTGCCGCGGGGGCCCCGCGCGGTCCCGGCGGCGCCGGGGGGCGTCGCGATCGGGGCCACGACAGGCTTGCGCGTGGTCTCCGAGCCCCGGGCCCATCGAACCAAAAGTTCGACCCCGAGCCGCTCCGGCTCGGTCACGATCAGGTCGCCGCCCAGGGTCCGAGTGATCTGACGGGCCGCGAGCTCGTACTCGGGGTGCTCGGATTTCAGGAGGATCATCGAGAACTTGAGAGTGGGAATCGTCGCGAGCTCGCGGGCCCGCTGGACGGCCTGCTCCATCGCGGCCTCGAGGTTCCCGCTTCGGACCCGACCGTCGGCGGCGGTGTACGCCTCCGGGAGGCCGTCCGTCACCACGTACACCTCCTTCCGAGTCGCCCGCGACGAGCGAAGGAGGAGGTGCGCGGTGTGGAGCGCTTCCGCGGTGTTCGTGAACGCCCCCGGCGAACATTCCCACAGCTCGAGCAGGTCGAGGACCCGGACCTCGTTGTCGAAGGCGACGACGTCGATCAGCGCGTCGGGATGGCGCCGCCGCACCGCGATGTAGAGGGCGAGAAGCGCCTTCTTCGCCGCGGGGAGCTTCTCGCCCTCCGCCATGCTGCCGGATTTATCGAAAGCGAGCACAACGTGGACCCGCTCGCTCGTCACCTCCCGGTAGATGTAGCTCGTCCGCTCATCGAGGTGGCGCGAGCCCTCCATCCGGGCGGCGAGGAGCGACGAGGGAAGGTCGAGATGGGCCACCTCCTCGGGCTGCCGGATGCGCGCCTTCTCGTACACTCCCGTGGACGCGGGGCCGCGATAGGAAAGGCGCACATCCCCGGGCAGGGTCCGGCTCTCCTCCTCGAGCACGAGCCGCGCGAACCGCTCGACGAGGCCGTAGGTGACCTGGAGCCGGCCTTCGCGCTCCGCGACGAGCCCGCGTTCGGTCAGCTCGCGTTTCAGCCGCTGCTCCTCGGCGGCTTTCAGCCGTTGCTCCATCTCCCGGTTCGCGCGCTCCCGGGCCGCCTGCCGCTCGGCCTCGAGGGCCCGCTGCTGGGATTCCGCTCCGCGCCTCTTCGCCTCCGCCTCCCGGCGGAGGTCGCGCTCCTTGGCTTGGAGGGATCGACGAACGTTCGTCTCGAGCTCGTCGATCTGTCCCGACGATAGGCGCGCGAGCGCGTCCCCGATCTCGGAGGCCCCCAACGAGCGGCTCCCGACGCCTACGGCGGCAAACGTGACCGTTCGACCCTCCGGGCGGGGCGCCGGCGCCCGTCGCCGCCCGAAAAGCCGGGCGAACCACGCGGCCAACCGCGCGAACGCGGCCCTCAGCCGCGCGAAGAACCCGGGCTTCGGGGGGGGACGGTTCCACGACGCGTCCGACGCGCCGAGCGCCGCCTGGACCTCCGCGAGGAGGCCCGCGTCGGCGAAACGGTTGGTCCGAAGCTCGCGGGCCGCCCGCAGCCGAGCCTCCAGCGCGGCGACCTCGGCCGCGATCGTGGCCTGCTCCTGGCGGCCTACGGTGGCCAGTTCGTCGAAGCGGCGGTCGAACTCGCCCTGGACACGCCCGACATCCCGGGCGATCTGACGGCGAAGCCGCTCCCGAAGGGCGGCCAGCCGGTCCTTGAGCTCCTGGTCGTGGCTCGCCGTCTCGGCGAGCAGGCGTCGGGCCCCGTCGATCCCCTCCTCCGCGAGGGCGCGAACCAGCTGCTCGCGATCGAGCCGGTCGAGGAGGTCGTCGCTGGTGACGTCGTCGGTGAACTGCGCGCAGTCCGGAAGCTCGACCGTCGCGTCAGACGAGGGGGGCGTCGTCGTCGGCCTCCGCCCCGGCGCAGGTGAAGAGCGAGTACTTCTCGAGGAGCTGGAACACCGCCGCGCCGGCGTCGACGGGGCGAACGGGGCCGCGCGGGTGTTCGCGCTCGCCGACGTAATTCACGAACGTGCGGAACTTCGGGAACACGGTCGCGCCCTGAGCGACCTGGTCCTTGAGCGCGGCGTCGGCGGAGAGCCGACGGCCCTCCGCGACGAGCGCTTCCCCCTCGCTCTTGTTCTCCTTGACGATGTCGTGGAAGAACCGGCACCAGTAGACGCCGGCGCTCCGCTTGAGCGCCGGGTCCAGGTTCCGGTCGATGAACTCCCGCACGCGGGCCTCGTTCTGGTCGAACGAGTCGCCGCTGCGGGCCCGGATGCGGCCGCGCATCGCGTGGAGCAGCCCGGCCTTGAGGTCGTCCGGCGTCGGGAGCTCGTGCCCGGCGAGCACCGCGATCGCTTCGGTCCGTTGGCCGACGTCGATGAGCGTCCGGTTCGACCCGACCTCGCCGACGTCCGGATTGTCGCCGGAATTGCGCAGCCGCCAGGCCTCGATCAGCCGCACGCCGGCGTCGAGGAGGACCTCCGGCAAGAACGCGAACTCGTCGTCGGCGCGCGCGATCTCGGCGATGCGCCGGTTCGCCGCGTGGAGGGCGTTGTAGGTGATGTGGATGCTCGTGAGCCGGTCGGAGAGCGGGTCGTTGATGTTGTCGAGGTCGGACAGGTTCGACGTGCAGAGCGCGACGAAGTTACCCGGAAAGCTCTCGCGGGACTTGGCGGGGGTGACCGTCCCCTCCTGAAGTGCTTGCAAGAGCACGTTCTGCGTCCCGAGCGGGAGCTTCCCGATCTCGTCCACGAGGAGGACGCCGCGGTTCGCCTGGAGGAGCTTCCCCGGTTCGAGCACGAGCGGGCTCATCGGGTCGCCGATCTCCTCGAGCTTGCGGAGGTTGATGTTGCCCGTGAGATGGTCCGGGAACACCTCCGAGCTACCCTGCAGTCGGGCAAAGCCGAACCCCTCTCGCAGACGCACGAACTCCGCCGGAACATCTCGGGGGTTGACGCGGGCCGGGTCGAACCGCGCCACTTCGCCGTCGGGGGCGAACCGGCGCTGACAGATCGGGCAGGGCGGCGCGGCCCGCGCCGCAACCGGGTCGCAGACCGAGAGAGGATGGTCCAGGACGGGGCAGCCCGAGATCACCCAGGCGCCCTTCGGGAAGAGATCCCAAAGGTCCTTCGCGAGGTTGGTCTTTCCGGCGCCGGAAGGCCCGAAGAAGAGAACGTGGGCCCCGGAGACGAGCGCGGCGACGACGTCCTCGTACGTCGTCTGGGGCAGGACGGTGCGCGGGAACAACGCGGCGACCGCGCCCGGGCGGGTCAACCCCTTCGCCCGCAACCCGTCGAGGAGGCGCAGGATCTCGGCACGGAATCGGTCGCTCGGGCTCTCGATCCGCGCGCCGCTGGCCTTCAGGTCCGCGGCGGTCGCTCGGGAACCGATCGACGGGGCTGCCACCGGGGGGACGCTCACCGCCGCATCGGCCACGGCGCGCCGACTTCGGCTCGTCATATGTAGCTTGCCCATTTGAACGACCCGGGCATGAACGCCCGATTCCTCCTCGAGGCGCGGGCGGGAAGGCGACGGCCCGCGCTCCGCCGCGCGGACGGGAGGCGGTTCGGGGCCGCGGTGGGGCTCGTTCCGCGCGGGGCGCGGGACGCGTCGAGAGCGGTTTTATGTAGGCGACGCCGGTCGGCGCCCCCACCCTATGGCCGAGAAGGAGTCGACGGCGAAGAAGACGACCATCGCCCGGACCGTGAAGGACAAGTGGCGGTCCAAGCACTGGTTCAAGGTGCGGGCGCCGGGCCTCTTCCAGCACGTCGAGCTCGGGGAAACGATGGCGTCGGAGCCGGAGCAGGTCGTCGGGCGTACGCTCGAGACGACGCTGCAGGAGCTCAGCGGGGGCGCCGATATCGGGAAAGCCCACATCAAGCTCCGATTCCAGATCGAACGGGTGAACGCGGAGAACATCGCGGAGACCCGGTTCATCGGCCACGAGCTCACGAGCGACTACGTCCGTCGGCTCGCCCGGCGGAAGCGCTCCAAGATCGATACCTCGCTCTCGGTCATGACCAAGGACGGGGTTCCCATCATCCTCAAGCCGGTCGCCGTGGGCGAGCAGCGTCTCCAGACGCATCTTCGCACCGTCGTGCGGCACAAGCTTCGCTCGCTCCTGATCGAGGAGGCGCAGCTTCGGACCGCCCCGGAATTCGTCCGCGAGATGCTCCAAGGGGACCTCGGGAAGCTCCTCGCTCACGGTCTCAAGACCCTGTACCCCCTGAAGAAAATCGAGATACGCAGCTCCATCGTTGGTGGTCCGATCCTCGACGAGGTCGCCCCCGTCGAGCCCGAGATGGCTCCGACGCCGTCCGTCGATGCGGAGACCACAATCCCCCCGGCCGACTCCGGGGAGGCCTCGGGCGCACAGTCCTAAAGAGGTCGAACCCGTCCGGCCGACCACCCGTGTCGGGGTGGCTCAGCCTGGTAGAGTACGGGACTCATAGAGCGGGCGCGACCACGCACCCGCTGGAGAGATCCTGGGGTCGGGGGTTCAAATCCCCCCCCCGACACAAAGAATCGAATCCGTCTGCCGTCCCCTGGCTCGACATAGCCTTTCGCCTGGGAGCCCGCGGCAGATTCTCACCCGGGCCCGTTCGAGAAGTGATACCGTTCGAGGAAGGCGGGGACGGCGCCCTGCAACGGCTCCGCGTCCCCCTCTTCCGGTGCCGGCTACGGAGCCGCAGCTCCCTGTGGCCTTCGTTTACGTGTCATCAATCGTGCCGCCACGAAGGCTTCGACCAGTCCAACAACTCCAATCAAGATCCAGAGTAATGTTGGAGGTGCCGGAGAACTGCCGGGGCTAACAGCGGTAGGAGGAGCGGCGACCACCAATACGCTGACACCAGTCGTGGCATGGCCACCGACAGCATCGCTGACGTTGAGGACCACAGAGTAGGCGCCGGTCGCACCGAATGAGTGCGTCGGATTCGAAGCGCTTGAGGTTGCGCCATCGGCAAAGTTCCAGAGGAAGCGATGCGCCCCTGTCCCCCCCACGGCCACGGAGTGGAACCCGACCGGGGAAGCTTGGACGACTCGAGAGGCGTCCGCTGTGGCGTTAATCACGAGTCCGGGATGGATCGTGATCTCGACCCCTGCCGTTCCCAGTCCTCCGACTGCATCAGAGACGATTACTGAAGAGCGAAAGATTCCCGGGATCTGGAACGCGTGGTTCGTCTGCGCTACCGAGGCGCCCTGGCCATCCCCGAAGAGCCAGGCGAACAGGAATGGGGAAGTGCCTCCCGAAACGGTGACGTCGAACTTCAGGGGTAAGCTGGTGTCGGTCTCGTTCGCCGCAACGACGATTGTGGGCGTTATTCCCGGGTGGACCAGCACAGAGAGATTCGCGGTCGACGACCCCCGGTCCGAATCTGTGCCGACGAGCTGAACGAGAAACGTCCCGGCCGCGTTGAAGACGTGGGAAATCGGCGAACCACTGGCAGCGGTGCTATCACCAAAGGTCCACGCGAGCGTGAACGGCGGCGTGCCCCCCGAGACTTCCGATGTGAAGCTGACCGGAAACCCGACGGTGGTCGCATTGCGGGAGGCGGCAGCTACGATCTTCGGCGAAGGATTTACGTTCAACGAAATCGAATTGGACTGGGGAAGCAGTACCCGTCCGCTGACGGTCACCCCAACGTGGTACACCCCAGGCGCGGAGGGGAGGCAAGCAAGTAGGGAGGCGTTTGGGGCGACGCAGCCGGTGGGCAATCCGACATACGTGTACGCGAAGGGCCCCGCTCCTCCCGATGTGTTCGTCGAAAGTGTGAGCGAGTGCCCCACATCAAGCGCCGTCCGAGATGCGTTAAGTGTCACCGTGAGCGGGTCGACGAACCACCAGGTATCGTTGTAGAAGTAATCCCCACTGAAAAGGAGGGAGTAGCCCAAAGACGGATCGTAGGCAAGCAGACCGTGGGACTCAGCTCGGGGCGCGTTCACCTGGTAATGAGTAACATTGAACCACATTCCGTTCTGATACGTCCAAGTGTCATTGGACACAGGTGGGCCCGGTCCCGCGCCCTTCACTCCGCTGAACAGAATGCCATAACCCTGGACGACATCGTACGCCGCGAATGCGGCGGAACGAGCGGAGGGATGGGTGGCAAGGGAGCGGAAGGTCCAGACTCCGGTGGCATAGGTCCAGGTTGAGGCCAAAGCCGTGTACGAGGAGTCGTAACCACCGAACATCACGACGTAGCGATCCGCGACATCGTAGAATATCGCTGCAGAGGTCACAAGACCGGGGGAGCCGATCGTAGCCAACGTCGCCCACGAGCCATTGGAAAACACCCACGTCTCGGCCTGGGTGTTGTAGAGGAGCAGGTAGCCGTCACGTGCATCGTAGGTCATAGCCCCAAGGGTTTCGCCGGTCGGCGCCAACCGATTGGTAATGTTCGTCCACGCCCCGCCTTCGAATTTCCAAGTATCGTTCAGAAGGTGCGAGTAAACGCCCCCGAACAGGACCAGGTATCCGTCGCGGACATCATACGCCATCGATGCCCCATGACGCGGAGAGGGTTCGGACGCGCACGTGGGGGGAGCGCTCGTTCCGGAGCACAATTCCCTCCACGCTCCGTTCTGAAACACCCAAGTATCGCCGAACACACCTGGCGACCCATACGGGCTACCCCCGCCAAACAGGACGAGATACCCGTCACTCGAATCGAAGGCCATGGCGGCATCGTCGCGACCAGGCGGCTGTGCACCGGTCGTTCGGTTGAACCAGGCCGATGCCTGTCCGGGAATCGTCCCGACGGAGCCGGCAGGTGATGCATGCGACGCAGCGAGTTCCGTCGCCCCCCTAGCTGGGGTTGTGGTTCCCATTAGTCGAGGGGCCGATTGTCCCGGTGCGGGCTGGGCGGAGAGGCCGTGCAAAGAGATCGAAGAGCCGAGAATCGCCAGGCAGAGGAAAATGTGGATGGCTCGCGATGAACGTCCGGTCACGGTGCGGCTCTCTCGAGGGGGCCGAGGCCCCCTCGAGCGGAAGAACTTGCGTGGCACATACCCCGCCTGGCTCCCATCGTCCGCGAGTAGGAGAGGGCACAATCCAAACGTCGATGCGGGGGGCCCGAATTCTCCTGCAACAGGGATTCGAACTATTCGTCAATGCACCCCCCCGACACCTAACTAAGGTTCAGATCCTACACGAGGCTTCTCTCGAGCGTGCTACGCAAGCACAACGACGAGTTTGCCGACGTCCACGGGGTCGAGGGATACGTCGAGAACCGCCTGAGCGCGCTCGCGTCGGGCCAGCCCATCGGGAAGGAAGGTCTTCCGATTGGAAAAGCGGAAAGGGCTGCCATCCTCGGATTCGTGAAGGCTCGTCGGGGCGAGGTCGGCGAGTTGCGAATTCGAACTTCCTTGCCATGCCCTCCCTCGGATCCGGCGAGACAGCAACTGCTCGAAACGACCCAAAATTCTCCGGTTGGAGCCCAGTGAGGGTTGCCGCGCGATGGGTTACTGACGTGAAGTTCTCTGTATTCGGAGAAACGACACCGCGCTCATCACAGGAATGGCTTGATTGTATTGTAGATGTAGTCGAGGACTGCTGCGTTGCCGGGCAGCTTGACGTGACCGACATTGTCAACTTTCTTAACCTCCTCCAGCCCGTCGAGGTCGATCACGCTCTGGGCCGGCACCGTACCGTCTCCAATCGGAAGCAATTGAGGAGAACCCGAACCGGGTTTGGAAGCTGAGAAGTCTACGTAAGCTAGAGTGGGCTGATTGTCCGAGTAGACGGCATAGCTCTTCCCGTTGGGAAGGAATGTGGACTTGCCAAGTGCAGCGTGAAACGCTAGTGCGTTCTCAATCAAAGTCTTCGCCAGGGGATCTTGAGCAGCGGGAGTTGCCCCCGGCACATAGTCCAGAGCGTAGTACGCGAGCGCGATTCCACTCGCGAAGATACTCGATTTCTCGGACAGATAGCAATTCTGGACTTTCGGCTCAGTCTTGCCCATGAAATGAACCAGTGAGGGATACCCATAGTTGTCATACTGGTCACTTGGCAACAATTGGTACACCGAGGGTAGGTGGTGGGCTAAAGCACCCTGCCCAATCGGAAATCGGTTTAGCGGGAAATGTGGGCCCATGAACCCTACGCCTGTCCTCAGGATGCGGTAGGCTTTGGGTGCCCCATGGTTAGGTACGCCTAGCAAGAAATGCGTCTTAATGTTCGAACTTCCCGCCCCAGCTTGTGACAGATAGTATCGGCTGACCAATCCGCCCGTGCTGTACGAAATCAAATGAATGTTGGCGCTTGGATAATTTTGAGCAACGACGTTCGCAAGGAATCGCTGAAGTTCTAACGCGGTCTGCCGAGAATCATAGCGCCAATCGTAGAGGAATTCGAAATAGATGGAACTTGCTGACGGTGGGGTCCAACTCGCGTTATCCCAATCTCGCCCCTCCACTATCGTGAATCCCTTTTGCTTCAGATACCGCTTGATTTCCGGGTAAACTATCGCGATATCCACACCGAGCCCATCAACGGTAGGAATCGTCAAGGAGAGACTGCCCGAAGTGAGCACTTGTTTGGGAACTGCGCCATACGTGGGGTCTGGGTTGAACCCGCCAATAGCGTCGTTATTGACTGAAAAGCTAAACCAGAGTTTCCTAGTTCCCTGAGTTAGGTTCGCCCCTCCGAGTCCGGGTACGAGTACAACTACGTTCGATGCTGCAACCGCCATGGGACCTCGAACCTCCCGGTACTGTGCGCTACCCCCCACCACAGATCGGAGGGTGGTAGTTTGTAGATTTCAAACTGCACATCCTAACGATAACGGCATGCGAAAGCCTTCAGCCACCAGGACGCCGTTTTCGCGCACCGCCCGCCCTACCACCCGCCAGGCAAACCAGTGCACCAGCCCGAGCATCCCAAGACGGAAGAGTTACGCTGCTCAACGCCCACCCGCGGGGACATGGTCCTGAATCAGAAAAGGTATCTATATACTACCACACGGTCCCTCCCCAGGAAGCGCTGGGATTGCCCGGTCGAGAGTTCTTCTCAGCGCTCGCGACCCATCTCGTTGATTGTCTCGCTGGTCTCGCGGACTCACTCGCGACTCCCGGAATATTCACGTCCAATCTGCGGCGACAAGGATGGGCTGTGCCTGATCTTACTTCTACCGATCTAACGGCCCTTCAAACCCTCGTCGATGTAAAGGACATTTCCGCGATAATTGCCACCGTTTCCTCGAGCATCTCTTCGGGCTCGGACCTGACTCCTGACGATGTCCGCAGCCTCCTTCAGGAGATCGTACAGATTGTCTCCAGCATTTCCACCCTGAGCGGTGACCCTTCCCTTTCCACTGTTCCACCCTTCAATGACCCCAATTTCGACTGGGGAAAGTTCGCTGAGAATCTCCTCGGGAACCTGGTCGATGACCGCCTCAGGTCGGACCTGCCCTGGCTGCATGCCGTGTTGCATGCGGTCGGGATCATTCAGAGCCGGTCCGTAGACGTCGCTGGGGCTGCAGGTCGAGTGAACTACGTCGAGACAAAGATCCACCTTGAACGTGTGGCTCTGGTCGTAAACCCTCGGAAGCTTCTAAGCGACGTCTATGCGTGGGGCGGATCGTCCTTTGATCCTGGAGCCTTCCTCCAGATTCTTTCCGATCTCCTGGCCGTCTTCGGGGTAGCCTCAACCATTGGCACACCCGACCCGACGCTGCTCCAAAAGTACTACGCCCCGGCAAACGCAAACACCTCCTTGGTTAAGCAGCTCAGCTTGCCAGTCCTTGTCTCGGACACGATTAGCGCCACAACAGACGTTCTTTCGCTATCTGCCCTTCCGATTCCCGTCGGCGACGGCACGGGAGCGCCGGTAGGAGTGGCCTTGCTCGCTATCGCGAACGGGGTCCCAACAGGGGCGACATTTGGCGAGTGGTCAGTTACTCTGATCGGGCTTCCCACTGCAGCGTGGTTCGGAGGGTTGGAATTTCGCCCCGGAGGAGCAATCAAGGTAGCGACAGATTTCGTGCTGGACGGATCGAAGCCACTGGGCCTTGTAGCAGCCTACACCCCGTCGGACGTTTCACGATCGATCTACTTGTTCGGTGGCGACCAATCCAATGCACTCCGAATCTCGGACCTGACTTGCTCCATCCAAGTAGTTGATCCTGGCGGAAATCCTGAGGTGGTGCTGAGCCTAGGAACCAAGAATGCCCAGATTAACATCAATTTTGGTGATCCGGACTCCGATTCCTTCATCTCAAGCGTATTGGGTACATTGAATCAGACCGTCAAGTTCGCGAATCTTGGCGTAATATGGTCGTCAAAATCAGGGCTCCATTTTAGCGGAAGTGGATCGATCGAGATAAACATAGCAATCCACCAAACTCTCGGTCCGGTCTCTCTCGACTCAATTACTATCGGCCTGGGTGCCGACGGGACGGGCCTCACCCTATCGCTAGCCGTGAGCGGCGGCTTCGTCTTGGGACCTATCTCCGCGACCATCGATAAGGTCGGCCTGAGCGTTGTGCTTCGATCCCAGCTCGCCAGCGGCGGAAGTTCGAAACCGGCGAACGCCCTGCCGATAGGCTTGGCCTTCAGGCCGCCCGACGGGCTTGGGTTCGCGGTCGACGCCGTCGCCGTTTCGGGTGGCGGGTATGTCGGGTACGACGCCACGTCAGGCGAGTACAGCGGCATCCTGGAGCTAGGAATCGATGTCCCGGTCCTAACTGTTCAGGTCACTGTCATCGGCATACTAGATACCCGTCTTCCGAACGGTCAGCAGGGATACTCACTTCTCCTGATCGTCACGGCCCAGTTTCCTCCTATCCAGCTGGGCTTCGGGTTCACACTAACCGGCCTCGGGGGCCTCATGGGCATCAACAGGACGATGGCGCTGGACGCTCTCCAAGCCGCCGTCAAGAGCCACAGCCTCGACGATATCCTGTTCCCGGAGGACCCGATCGCGCACGCCCCCCAGATCGTTAGCGAGGTCGGCACGATCTTTCCGGTGGCCTTGGGGCGCTTCGTCTTCGGCCCGATCGTCGAGATCGGGTGGGGGACCCCGCAGATCGTCCAAGCCGAGATAGGCCTTATCCTCGAGGTACCGGAACCGATCCGCCTAGCCCTCATCGGCCAACTTCGGGTCGGCTTCCCAACGCTAGACGGCTCGAAACCCGACATCGTGCTGATCCAGCTCGAGATCGTCGGCACCGTCGACTTCGGCAAGAAGATTCTCTCCATCTACGCTGAAATCTACGACTCCCAGATCGCAGGATTCGCGCTCGCTGGCCAGTTTGCGCTCGTCCTCACGTGGGGAACCGATTCCAGCTTCGCTGCGTCGGCGGGCGGCTTCTATCCGGGCTTCCAGGCACCGCCAAACTTTCCCGCCCTTCAGCGCGTATCGATCGGACTTGCACAGAGCAGTTGTTCGCTCTCGCTCCAGTCGTACATCGCCTCGGCCTCCAACTCGGTTCAAGCGGGGGCCGAATTCCTCCTCGACGTAAGCGCCGACGGTTTCACCATCAAGGGAAATCTCGGGTTTGACGCGCTTGTCACGACCAAACCTTCCATTCACTTTATCGTGGAGATTTACGGCTCGCTCGAGGTACTCCAAGGAAACACGACCCTCTTCTCCGTCTCCGTACACGTATCCCTCGAGGGCCCAGGGCCTTTCCATGCCCATGCCGACGCTACATTCGACATCCTTGGCGTCCCCGTCCACTTCCAGAAGGACGCTACGTTCGGTGACCCCGCGTCGGTCGTCACTATACCGGCGGTCATACTCCTCGACATCCTGAACGGTGCCGTACAGGACTCGCGCAACTGGGCTGCCGTACTACCTACGGGAGTCGAGACGGGATTCACCTTCGCGAACTCCGCAGCTCCTGCGCTAGGGCAGCCGACCTCGGGGTCGACCCCGCTCCTCGTCCATCCCACCGGAAGCCTCGTCTTTCGGCAGAAGCACGCTCCCCTGGACACGCTTCTGGACACCGTCGAAGGAGCTCCCCTCGGCGACGTCTCCCAGGCCACGATCACCGCGGTGAAGGTCGGGACGTCCACGGTCCCGAACACTGTCGTCCAACAGGATTCGTTCGCCCGAGGGCAGTTCCAAAACCTTAGCGACGCGGACAAGGTGTCGAAGCCCCCCTTTGAACCGATGAACAGCGGGATCGCGTTCGGCTCGGACGGCTTTTCCGTCGGCTCATACCAACCTGCCACCCTCACCTACGACCCCTACTACGTCGGGGACCCCCTGTTCCCTAGCGTCCTCGTCGCGATCGAGCCTGCGATGATGCCTCTGATGGCCCTCAGCGCCCAGCAGGTCGTGCAATTTGCACGGCTCGGCGGAGCCGCAACCGCCCCCGGCCAACGATCCGGTACGTTGCAGTTCGGTCAGTCCACGAGCGGAGCGAGCTTCCTTCCAACTCCGCCGGGGTTTTTGGTCACCGACACCGCGACCGCGACTCGCCGTTCGGACATCACGAGGGTCGCCACGACCCGAGTGGGCGCCGAGGCTCAGCTGGGGGCCTACCTCGCCGTCCACCCTCAGGAGAGTGGGACGCTCCAAGTGAGCGCCAGTTACGCCGCGGGTCGCACATGAGCGGGACACCCCCTACGTCGGAGAACTACGGGTTCTACAGCTTCGTCCGCCAAGGGCTTGCGGCGACCATTACCACCCCTCCGGTTGGCGGGGCCGTTCCCCTCCGGTACCAGCTCCAGGTCGAGATCGACCTTTCCGGACAGCCTCTCCCGGGCGCGTCCAACCCGACGCGGGCTCCAGTCACAACGGTCAGCCTCGTGGGACCGGGCGACGTGGTGGGAGTTCATCCCAACCAGTTCATCCGTTCAGAGCCGAAGGACGGAACGCCGTCCTTCGAGTCGAACCGCCTTGCGGCCGTCGAGCTGAGCGATGCGTCGTTCCCCTGGATATTCACGCCCGCCGGGCCGGACAGCGCGGGTCGCCTGCTCCCCTGGGTTGCCTTGCTAGTCCTGGAGAGCAGCGAGTTCCAACTCGCGAGCGGGAGCCAGCCGCTTCCGTCCATCACGATCACTGACCCTACCGCTTTGCCACCCCTATCAGAATCGTGGGCATGGGCGCACGTCCAAGTTACGGGAGGCACAGGGGGTTCGCCGTTGAGCTCGCTGCTCAACCAGACGCCGAGTCAGGTGTTCAGTCGCGTAATCTCCCCGCGGGCGTTGAGCGAGGGGACCTCCTACTCGGCGTTCCTCGTACCCGCCTTCGACGCTACCGCGCAGGTCGGTCTCGGAAACCCGCTTCCCACCGGCACAACGACCACCGGACCAGCGTGGAACGCGAACACGAAACCGGGCTTGAGACTCCCGTTCTACTATTCGTTCGCCTTTCAGGCGACGGCGTCCGGCGACTTTGAGAGCCTGGTCCGGCGCCTTCGGCCCACACCGCTCACTGGCCTCCACGGCGTTACCGTCGGCGCGCGGCCCATGGACGTGTCGAACCCCGGAACGGCCTGGGGAGTGAGCTCCGCGGCCGACGCCGGGACCGTTCAGCTCGGCGGGGCCCTTCGGCCGTTGGGCGGGGCTCCGCCCGAATGGCCGTCCACCGGCGACGTCCACGCCGCCACCTTTCAGACGAACGTTCAGACGTTGCTCCAAGAATCCGGAGCGACCCCGGCCACGTCCGGAGGGCCCGGACCCGACCCCGCGGTGGCGCCGCCGATCTACGGGGGTGATTTCGTCTACGAGCCGACAACGCACCTCACGAACGAGGCCGTCTGGTTTCCGCAACTGAACCTGGACCCGCGATGGCGGGGCCTCGCGGGAATCGGGAGCAAAGTGGTTCAGAGCCATGCCACCATGCTCCTCGCCGCCGCCTGGCAGCAGTATCCGGGACTTCGCGAAGCCAACCACGTGCTTCGCCATAGTCAGTTCTCGTTTGCAGTGGTGGGGCGCATGCTCTCAAAACACCTAGGTCGGCTGCCCTCCGCCTCCCAGATCGCGCTGACCGCGGGGGTGCACGGCCAGCTTCGACTCAGAGCAACCATCGCGGGCGTGCCGACCACCATCACCGTCCATGCCGCCCTCCCGCTGGCCGGAATCAACGCTCCGTTCGTCTCTCCCGCCACGCGTCGAGTCATGCGACCTTCGGGATCGCTCTGGGCGCGACAGGGCGTGACGTTCGGCACGAGCCCGCAGGTCGTGATCGCACGCTTGAGCTACGGCCGGATTACGCTCGTGCCCCCTGCCCGTGTTCTCGGAGCCCTGGCGACCGGCGCCTCCAATCTGGGAGGAGGCTGATGGCGGGGGGTGGGAACGGAGTGGCCCAGCTGCAGGCCCTTCAAGGAATTACACAGTTGTGGACCCAGGTCGAGGCGAGCCAGGTCGCTGGCCCTCCCGCCTCCAACGTCACTCTCGACAGTCTCGCCGTGGACGTGATGAAGGGGCTCCTCCCTCAGAATACGATCGTCCCTCGGACCCAGGCCCTGGTTCCCCTTCCTGGTGGAATGAACTGGCCGCCGGCGAACACCGGAGCGGCCCAGTTGAACCCACTGACGGTCGCCCCAAGCTTCCCCATCCCTATGGGTCGGTACTTGGCCGAGGTCTCGCAAGACTTCCTTCTCCCGGGCGTCGGGAACATCCCGGTCAATTCGATCTCGCTGCTGGAGCCCGATCAGCGCGCCATCGAATCGTTCCTGGTGGGAGTCAACCAGGAGGCGCTGCGGCTCCTTCGTTGGTACAATCTGCCCATCAAGGAGAGCGTGACGTTCTTCCAGCAATTCTGGGACGCCACCGCTGCGATCGCCGCCGAACTCGCCTCGATACCCACCGGAACCACCCCGGACCTGGCCGCGATCTACAGTTCCTTCTTTGATATCGATGGCATCGAGAACTGGGACCTCGGCAGCGCGCTGGGTGCGAACCAGAATCCCACCGGCTCGAATCCTCCCCACCTCTTCCTCCTGCTCCGAGGGGATCTTCTCCATCAGTACCCGAACGTTCATGTTTACGCGCTCCCTGCGATGCCGAATCCCACGCCCGCGCCCGGACTGCCGGAGCTCGTCGTCGATCCGTCAAAGGCCGTTATCCAACCGTTGTTCCGGAATCAGCTCCCGCCCGACCTAACGTTCTACGCGTGGCCCTTTAAAGGCGCAGATGCGGTGGGAACGGGGGACACGGCGAACTACCCCCACGGGATCTTTTTCGTCTTTCAGGAGGTTCCCGGCGAGCTCGGGTTCGGCCTCGAGCCTGCGAATGCAGCTCTCGGCGTCCAGGTCGACAAGTGGGGGGTCGTTAGTTGGGGCAACTTGCCCGCGGGAACAAAATTTCTGAGCCCAAGCCTCATCCCCACGGTCGATCCGACCGCGTCCCCTACGGTCTCTATCAAGCCGCAATTAACGCCGGACACCGACATCCTGTGGAACTCTGACGCCGCCTCGATGGCCTACATCCTGTTGCGGCATCCGGCCTGGGTAGCTTTTCACGCGAGCTCGATGGTGCCGTCGAACCCGGCATCCCCTCCGCCCGGGCCGACAACGGGGACGTAGGGATGGCCGTCCCGACTCGCGCGCATCCTCGGTCCACACCTAGCCCTGGGGGAGTGCCAGCACCGTCAGCGACCTCGGTCAAAGGGGCCAACATTCGCTCCCAGGACTCGTCGACCGGATTCCGAACGTCCTTGGGGCCCCCGGTCGTCGAGCTTGCCCTTCCCGCTCTCGATGCGAGTTTCCCTCTCTTGCTCCTCCCAGTCCGGATCGAAACCCGCCTCCGCCCATCGCCCTCCTCCCCCCTCGTGTGGCAGTTGTGCATTCGGGTCTTCCCCGATCGGATCCACGTCGACACTCACTCGGACGGACTGACCCCAGGGGAGGTGCGGGACGGACGAAGTTTCTGGGGAGCGGTACCCGCCGGAACGGCCCTGAGCGGCCTCACCACGCTACCCGCGACCGCGGCAAAGGCGGTCGAGGCGGCGTGGGCGAGCCTCGCGGGCCGGTATGGCTCGAACCGCGCGTCCTGGATCGTAACCGCCACCGATCCGGCGGGGAAGCTCCCGAGTGGGCGCGTCAGCCCCCACTTCGACGGTTTGCCGGACCAGTTCATCGCGCTGGCCTACAGCGACGCGTCGCCGACTCCCCTCGTCGGGACGTTCCTACCGTTGAGTTCGACCGTCGCCGCCGCCCCCGACCCGTCGGGGATGCCGGGGGGGGACGCGTCCGTGCTCCCGGTCGACTCGGCGATGCACTGGGCGTTGGACTTCGACGGAGGGAGTACCTCCGCGGTAAAGTGCGGCCTGGGGGTGACGATCGAGGTCCCGGCGGGGACGACGAATTTCAGTCGAATCATCGTCCTCGGGCTTCGGAACGAAAATGCCGCCGCAGGTCGGGCGCTGCTGGAAACCATGCTTGGCCACCATCATCGCACCGACGGGCTCGCCCTCGTACGGTACGGCGACCCGACCAAGAATTCGCTCCGCGAGCCCGCTGCCATGACCCGGCGCGTCTCAGATTACGCGGCTTCGCTGGATCTGGAGTTCGGTAGCCCTCGAACCCAGTCTGCTTCCGCCTTCGCCGACGATGGGCTGACGCTGAGCTCCGCCCTTCGTGTTGACCCGGCCACGTTCGACCATGTGCTCGGGGCGGAGAAGAGCGATGTGCAGGACAGCATCGATATGCTCACCGCCCTCTGGCCCGCTACGGGAGAGTTCTACCTCTCGAACCTGATTGGACTTCCGGCCGACACGGTTAGCGCGCTCCGGGTTTGGGCGACGTCGTACGTCTCAGGGCGCGGCCGCGTGCCGAGCGTCCGCCTCGGTAGCACACTGTACGGAGTCCATCCGGTCACGGCGCTGGACCGGTGGCCGACCGCCTCGGGGGCCGACCCTCTCCTTCCGCGAGCGGGACTCGTCGAATTCCTCCGGGCCGCCCGAGGCGAGTGGGCCGCCGCGTTCGCCCTGGTCCCGCACATCTCGCCCGGGGCCAGTAGTGATTCACCGCCCGGGGGAGACTCGTTCGTTCAGTCGCTCGCCATGGATGGGCTTTCGCTCAACTTCAACGGACGCGTCATGCTCGGAGCCGACCTCTGGGTGCCGGCCGGATGGGTGTACGAGAGTGGAACGCCGCCTCCGCCGGTTTGGTACCCCGCGGAGGTTCCGTACTCGACCATCTTCAACTGGTTGTCGAGTCCGGCCGGCACCCCGGCCCTCGCCGCCTTCGGACTCCCGGCCTCGCCCGGCCCCGTCCCCGGCGGGTCCGGACCCGGGGAATGGGGGGCGGCGATGCGCCAGTTTTACGAATCGCAACCGAGTCTGCCCCTCGTTCCATCGATTCGCGACGATGGCGTCCCTCTCTCCGAGACTGATCCTCTACCCGGAACGGTCGCGCTCCCTGGTGGGGGCAGCGGTACTTACCTCGACTGGCTCGCGAACGCCGACATCGGCACGATCAATGCGGACACCTTCCCGGGGGGCTCTTCCCCCCGCACCCTTCTCTACCTCACGCTCCGCCAAGCTCGGCTCCTCGACCCCGGTATTCCGGTGACGCCCATGCTCCAACTCGCACCCGGGGCCGCTGCGCGACATCCGTCTCGGACCCACATTCAGCGGACTGGGGGGGCGGCGACTGGTCCGGCCTCCCTGGCCGCGATCAATCTCACTTCCCCCGTACCGCCCGCCATCCAACGGATCGCCGGTCGGGCGACCTCCGAGCTGAACCGATTGTTCGCCCAATCTCTGGATATCTTCAGCCATCGTCTCGATGCGTGGATCAGTTCCATCGCGACGAGCCGTCTCGCCGAGCTCGTGGCGGCTCACGCCAAGGACCCCGGAATCTTTCTCGGAGCGTACTCGTGGGTCGAAAACCTACCTGTACCGCCTGCACCAACAGGCTCCTTGGTCCCTTCGCCCGCCCCGAATCTCCCGGTTTCGAAGCAAAACCTCGTTCCGCGCACCGCGACCGGTGCTGCGGCACTTCGCTCGAACGTTGCGGCGGCCGTCGCCACGGCGATGCCCGCGGCCGTCGCGGCGAGGCAGGATAACGCCGGGTTCATCCATGCCCCGTCGCTCGACCAGGCGGCCGCCCTCGCCGTCCTCCGCACGGCGAACCTCACCCACCGGTCGAGCTCGGGTGGGCAGACCTTCGCCGTCGACCTCGCGTCGAAGTGGACTCGACTTGCGCTCGAAATCCTCGACGGGATGCGCGAGGGGGACACGCTCGGGGCGCTCCTCGGGTCTCGGTTCGAACTCGAACTGTCCGACGCCGCGGTCGCGAACGTCCCCGGGGCTCCCGAAGCGGTTCTCCTCATCCCGTTCTTGAGGCAGGCCTACCCCCTCACCGCGACGGTCCCCGGGACGACGTCCGACTCCTCCGTCCCCGACGGGCTCGCCCTGCAGAGCGCCTACGCCGCCGCCCAGGGCGGATCGACCGGTGCGGGCGCGGCGCTCCAGCCAATCTACGCCACGCCCCTCGCCCAGGCTGGACCCCCCAACCTCTCAATCACCGTGAGCACCGCGACGCCGGTGATCCAGGCGGCGCTCGATATCCTCGACCATTGTGTTGAAGCGCTCGGCGACCTCGCGCTCGCGGAGAGCGTGTACCACCTCATCCGGGGGAACCCCGCGCGGGCGGGTGCGATCCTCCAGACCTCGGCACAGGGGGGAAGACCCCCCGAAGTCATGGTCGCGAACACCCCGACACGAGGGAGCGGTTTCACCCAACGGGTCCTGGTCGCTCTCCCGGCGCCCGGCGCCGCCCCCTGGGCCTCGACCCCCCGGGCCGTCGCGGAACCTCGAGTCGAGGCTTGGCTCGCGTCGATGCTGCCCTCGCCGGGGCAGATCGTAGCGGGGGTGACATTCACACCGCCGGGGAGCCCCGCCCCCACGGCGGAAACCGTCGACGTGACGCTCGAAGACCTCGGAATCGGCGCGCTCGATTTTCTTGAGATGGCCTCAGCGTCCGACGAGACCATGGTCGCAGAGCTCGAGCAGCGGCTGTTCTACTTCGCCGGGTTTGGAGGGCCTCCCTATCCGGCGGACGGGATCGTTGGGCCGAGGATCCTCTACGACCCTCCGGGAGCCGCGGCCGGGAGCGTTAGTTTACACGGATGTTTGGGACTCGCACGAGCGTTGAAGGACGTCCTCACCCATGCCCGGCCTCTCTCGCCGAGCGACGTCAACGTGCCCGGGCCCCTCAAGGCCCGGCCGGACGACCCCGCATATCTGACGAGCGAGCTCGGGACCGTCGCGTCGCACCCCCCGACGACCCGGGTCGGGAACCTCCTCGCCGTAGCCACGTCGATGGTCGCCGCGATTACTGCCTCGCTCGGACCCTGGGACGCTCCAACGGCGCCCCCCCGGGATAGCTCGATAGAGACCGTGGCTCAGGGAATACGTACGGCCTTGCTTTCGGCGAGCGGGTTCGGGATTCCACTCTCCGTTCCCCCATGGCCCTCCGGGAGGACTGGGGCCGTCTCCGGAACCAAGCTGGGGCTATCCCCCTCCCACCCGGTGGCCGGGAGCACCTCCACGTACACGGTGTCCTTCAAGACCGGCGCGGCGGGCAAACTTGGGCTGGGGAAGGGAACTGTGACGTTGTTGGCCCCGCCCGGGACCCGCTGGCCACTCGCGGCCGCTCAGTACGTGATCAAAGTAAGCGGCGCTTCGGCGATGCCAGTGAAGGTTCTTAGGCCGCAACCGAACGAGGCCGTGCTCACGGTCCCCTCCGACATCCCCTCGGCCACCCACGTCACAATTACCGTGGACAGCGTTACGAACCCTGGCGCAGGGGACTACGGGCTGTCCGTCGTCACCTCTGCCGACCCCCAGGCGTCGCTCTCCGCGGGTTGGTACGTAATCCGGCCCACCGGGACCGCGGTACTGACCGGCGCGAGCGTTGCCGTCGATGGCCCGAGCGGGACTGCGACCTGGAAGTTCCAGATGCAGGTCGCTACCGATCCGGCCGGCGGTCCGGTGACCGCGACGGTCCTAGGACCGCCCGCTATGTCGTTCTCCGCGCTCCCCTCCGACTACTCGATGACCTTCAGGGCCGGCGGGACGTCCAGTACCGTGACAGTCGCCCCGACGCCGTCGGGGAGCTCCGTGAGCTTCCCCGTCCCCATCGCCTTGCCGGTCGGCGCCCAGGTCCGGCTCGAGATCCTTCACCTCGGGCTCCCGAGCCCGGGCTTCTACGCCATGGGGATCTCCCTCGCCGGAGCTCCGGTCGTCCCGTACTCCTTCTTTGTGCGGCCGGATTTGGACGCGCTCGTCGCCCAGGCGAGAAGGGTACTGGCCACCCTCCAGGATCGTCTTTCGACCGCGCAGGCCGCCCTCGCGCCCCCACCGGTCGGGCCCGCCCCGGACGAGATTACTTCCCCGACGATGGCGATCCGAGCGTTGCTCGGCCGAGGGTTCCTGGTCGTCCCGTCGTTCACGCCTTGGGACGCCGCGAGCCTTCAGGCGGGGTTCGGCCCAAATCCGTCTTTCTTTGGGAACGATGACCTCGCCCTCACCCGTTGGGTCCAGCAAGGCAGTCATGTACGCCCGGGCCTCTCACGCCTCGAACTCGCGACGACCCTAAGCGCCGCGTTCATGCCCGACCCGACCGACCCCGCCGTACCACACTGGACAGTCGGGCAGATGCCGGCACTGCCGAACGACCGGTGGCTGGCCTTGCCGACTCCGGGCCGACTGTCGTTCGTTCAAGTATCGGTCGCCGATCCCATCGGCGGCGGATCGACCTCCACGCCCCCGGTTCCGAACACCTCCACCTACGTCGTCCGGATCATGCCGGGGTCGAACGGGGCACTCACGGCCGCGGCGAAGCTGACGTTCCTCGCGCCGGCCGGAACGGTCTTCCCGTCCCCGGGCTCCTACCAGGCTCAGCTCGGGGATGGAACGCCGATCCCCCTGTCCAACGTCACCGTATCCACGACCCTTCCCAACGAGGTCACCTTGACCCTGGGGAATGCGACGATTTCTCCGAGCCAACGGCTCGATGTGACCGTTGGCGGCGTCACCAACCCGCGAGGCGTAGGTACTACCGGATGCCTGGTCGCATACTCTTCGGCAGATCCCGCGGGGGTCGCCTCGCCCGACTACCCGATCCCGGGGGGAACGGACCCGACTCCACGACCGACCCCACCCAACGCTGCCCGGGTCGCCCTCGCCTGCCTAACGTCGGAGACCGGAGAGAACCCGTTTCCGACCACTGACTCCGGTGTCGCCGGGCTGCTGGTCGACGAGTGGCCCGAGCAGGTCCCGGACGACACGGTGACCACCGGCCTCGCCGTGCACTACAACGCCCCGCGCGCGCAGGCACCACAGGCATGGCTCCTGGCGGTCGCCCCTCCCGGCGTCCTCTCGTGGACGGAGAACGGCCTCGACCTAGTCCTTCAGACCATCCTCGAGACGATCGACCTCACGAAGCTCCGCATGGTCGACCTGCTCGCGTTGTCCCAATCCAAAGGTGGTCCGACGGCCCCCGGCGAGTATCTCCCCGCCCTCTACATGCCGCTCACGGAGCTCTCGGCGGTCGGACCGCTGGTGTACCCGCAGTTCCTGCCGCCGACGCTGCCCGTCGTCCTCGCGTCGGGCCAGGCGCCTCCGATCGGGCACGTCGGTCCAGGCCGGGGTGCTCCCCCCCCTGCGAAGCAACACTCGATCCATCCGAAGAAGGGACCGTGAGCGGAGGTCGGATTCACCTAACGCAAGGCAGCGCCGCCGACCCCGCGAAGCTGGCCGAGGTGAGTCTCGGCCTTCCCTGGTACCCGGGCCCAGTGCTGAGTCTCCTTCCCACCTCCGTACCTATCCCGGTGCCGGGCGCTTGGCTGCGCATCGACCCCCAAAGTCGTGACCCGACCCTCGCGGGCCCGCTGGGGGCCCGCGTCTACGACCCACTGTGGCTGGTCGGCCGGCAGGGGCAGATGCTCGAGCAGCAGGCGATCGACGGGGGGACTCCGATCGATCTCGTCTACGAGGTCGCGTCGGCCCCCTTGACCGATTTCCAAGGCGCGAACTCCACATCCGCCGAGCCGTTCGACGCGACGCAACCCCTCGAGTGCCTCATCGAGCGCGAGCCGGTGTCGCTCGGCCTCCGAGGGAGCGCCCAGATGGGACTTCAGTTCGAGCGGTTCCTGCGCGAGGAGTTCGCGCAGACGGGTCACGACCCCTCCGGGGTTCTCGCGGGGTTCCGCAGCAGTGCCAGCTACGGGATCACGGCGACCGTCCCGCCCGACGACCTCGGCGACCCCTCGGCCGTCGCATTTCGGGCCGGCGTCGCCGGTCGGATAACGGACGGCGAGGCGGTCTACCAGGCGACCCAGACCGCGACTCCGGGCGGCTCGCTCCCGTCCTCGACTCTCCCAACGGCCGCGATCGGGGCCGGGGGAGCGGTCCGCACGGAACTCACCGCGGCGCTCGCGCGGTTCGTCCGATACCGCTCGTCGGTCTACTCCGAGCCGAAGGGCGCGCCGTCCTGGGTCGGTCCGCGGCTTCGGTACGGATGTACGGTGATCTCGAACGCCGTGGATTCGTCGAGCCGACCGGATGTCCTCGCGATGCACTCCTCCGATTACCCTGGGGGGACCGCGGACTGGCACACCTTCGACCTGGGCGCTGCGGCCGGTGCGGTTCCCCAATCAGCTCCCGCCGGTCTTCGGACCGAGCAGCGCCGCTACCTTCCTCATCCCATCGTCTTCCCCGGAATGCCGACCAGCCGATTCTGGGAGTTCGAGGACGGTCAGACCGATTGGGGTTCGCTCACGACCGAGCCGGTCGATGTTCCCAAGATGCTGATCGCCGAGTGCTCCCTGCTGTACGGGAACGACTGGCTGGCAGTGCCGGTCCGCCTTACTTGCGGCACGAGGGGTAGGATCAACACGGTCGTCGTGACCGACTGCTTCGGCCAACGGGTGATCGTCAAACCGACGGCCGACTCGGTAGCTCCGCTCACGCCTCCGTCCCCCCCGTGGACGGCTTACACCCTCAGCGACGCCTTGAACTCTCCGGATGAGCTCGTGATCCCTTCGGCGTCGAGCGAAGTGCTGGACGGTCTCCCCCTGGAGACGGTCGAGATCGTCAAGGACAATGCGGCCTTGATCGGCTGGGGCATCGAACGAACCCTTCCGGGGGCGCTCGACCGCGGCGTGGACGCGCATTCGCGCTACTTTCGGCCGCAGACGGCGGGACCTACGGTGCCCTCTGGCGCTACACCCAGCCCCGCCCCGCTAGCCCCCCCCACCGCACCGATCCTCTACCGACTGGGGACCCAGGTTCCGGACTTCTGGGTGCCCCTCCTCTTCGAGAACCCCGCAGGGTCCTCCGTCCCGTACTACCGGCGCGGAACGGTTCCCGGAGTGAGCCTTCGCCTGGGGCTCTTGCTCCAACCGCAACCCGTCCAGTCCCCCGCTGGGCCGTTCACCGTCGAAGGACATGCCCTCCCGGAAATCGGCGTACGGCTCGACCGGTATCTCCGATGGGCGCGAGGTCTCAACGGATCCCGATCTCTGTGGATGGCCCGCCGAGCCCGACCCGGGCACGGACCGGGCTCCTCGGGGCTCGCCTTCGACCTGGTCCTTCCGAGCCAGGGGAACGCGACCGCGCGCCCGTCCCCTTGATTCGGGCTGGGTCTAGGACCGGCAATCTCTCGTCCCCTCCCTAGAATGGGCGAACCGGGTTGGCGGGCCTCCAGATTCTAGTGACGTGAACCGCTTCTCGGAAACTCGATCCCGGCCGGCCCGATCGGTGCGAACGTTCGTCTCTACCTCTGAACCGTCACGTGGGGGGCGCGGGAGCGAAGAGAGGGGGTGCCGGATTGGTTGGTCGGATACCCGTCTTGATCCCTGTCTCGGCTTCGAGACGCTGCGCCACGTCCACTAAGAGGCTCATCACCTGGTCGGTGGGCTCTCGCACCGGTAGCCCGCTTGTCAAGAGAAAGTTGCCGAGGTTCGTGACAAACTGCCTCGCGGGCTCGAGGGTAACTCGCACGGAGGAGGTCGGAGAATCATACGAGCTTCGGAACGCCACATAGGTGATCGTTTCCGGGTGGGCATCCGTCAACAAGATCACCGTTTCGGCCAAAGCCTGACGGTCGTACGTGTAGAAGGGCAGGTAGGCAACCCCCGCCGCCGAAACAGTCCCCGTCATGGAACCCGAGATCGTAGCACTGACTTCTCCCAAAGTCCGGTCGATCGTCTCGAGCTGATCGAACAAATAGAGACCAAGGCCCGGCTTAAGTCTCTCGATTTCCGCGTACGCACCCTTCAGATTCATGATGTATCTCTGGGCCAACAACTTGCCCAGGGCGTACAACATAGTGGGCACGAAGTAGGTCTCATCCTCCGGGTTCAGCGAGGGTTGAGTGCCCTGGCTTGGTTGGACCATGTTTCTCAGTCTTCCCCAGAGCAGATCGGCGGCGTTCTGAAGCTGAGCGAGGTAGGACCGCACGACCTGCTCGTACTCGCGTTCCTTCTCGTTACGTCGGGCCAGCCAATCGCTCAAGAATGTCGCACCGACCGATCCAATCAAGGCACCCGCGAGAGCGGACGCAACGGTGACCGACGTATCGACCGACAGCGACACGACTTACCCAGTCCCAATCTGGACAACTACATTTCGAGCCACCCTCGGTTGGGAGGCTCCAAGAGCCGATTGGCGGGCTGACCACACGTATCCGGCTGTCGCTCGAGTGGCCGCAGGTCCTGCCGACTTCCGCTGAACTCTGATCGCCACCTCAAAGGTGCTCTCGGCGCGCGAGGCTGCGCCCAAGACGGAGGCCGGCGGCGTTGGGGGAGTGGGAGCCGGCGTCACCGTCGCCCCATTCATGCTACATGAATCACCGTTCGTTCGAATGGCGTAAACTGTCTTTTTCGATGCGAGAAAAACTGTATGGGTACGCACGCTTCTGAGATTTCTCATTTCCTCCCCCTAATACTGACTGCGCCTCCTATACTTCACGCGGGCTTTTGAATCTCTTGCGGAGTCGAATAAGTTATCCGTCGGAGGACCGAAGGGGAGGCCCGGTGGAGAGATTCGGGGGCACGGACGTCATGTCACTCGTGGCTCTCTCAGGATTATCCCAGAGAGGCCTCGATTGACGTTTGCGGCCAAAGAACCCTCGACCCCGGGTAAGGGATTCGAACTTTTCGTCAATGCACCCCCCCGACAGCTGAACTTTCTTTGCGAATCCCGCTCCGACACCTGGACTTTTGCCATCCCCTTGACATCGCAGACCGGGCGATTGCGGTGGGAAGCCACATCCGAATGACCGAACCGATATCGAACCCGAAGTGCCGTCAGGTGGACGCGCGTTTACCGGTTACGAGGATGGGCCGATGCATAGCGACCGAACCGCACGTATGTGGACCCCGTGCGCGGCTCGATCTCCTCGACGAGGGCACGACCGTGGCGGACCTGGAAAAGTACTCGATAGCCGGGTACTTTGAGGCGCCAGCGGATTGGGTCACCCCGAATCGGTACGACATCGAGCGTCGGGGAGGGACCTGCGGGATGTCCGACAAACTCGGGGAAGGTGGCCACGAGCCTGTCCTGGACTTCCGGAGGGAGGGAGAGGAACTCACGCCAGGCGGTCTCGGTGAAGTCGGGCCAGCCTCGTCGTCCGGGTCCCTTAACGGGCACGTTTCCGCCGCTCCGTGAACTCTCGACGCGCTTCCGCGCCGGTCACGATTCGATCCGACTCCAAGCGCCGGTCGAGCTCCGCGCGAAGGGAAGGAGAGAGGTAGTCATCGGTCACGTTGATCAGGAACTCGTCCCACGTCTCGGCGGCACTCTTGACCCGCTGAAGCACGCGGAGGGTCGATTGATGAAGGGGAATGCTTGTCACGGCGTCAGCGGACGGCATAATGGCCATCATGGTGGCCACGGTATATCTTCTTCCGGGTGCTCCGCTCTCGTATCGGACTGGACCTAATCAGCTTCTTTTTGGGGTTGAGCGGCCCGACCGGACGCGGCGTCACACCGACCCCCATGGGGCTCCAGTCTCCCGAGCCGGTCGGGGTCGTGGATTCCAACTTTTCGTCCATGGACCCCCCCGAGTCTGCGCCCTTGGTCCGATACTAGCCTGTCTCCGTGTCCGCATCGCGACGTCGCGGTCATCGGAGGAACGCGACTTCCACCGGCTCACCACGGGTCGCTTTCCTTGCCTCTACTATCCCCCCACGCCGAGACGTCGAGGTTTCGGTTTCCCGACGGTGTACTCGAAGTAGAGCGCCCCCGGGACAGGATGCGGCCAATAGGACGGTATGGGAACGAATCCCATTTCTTGATAAAACTCGATTGCGGCGGCCATCGTCGGAAGGGTGTCGACCCGCACCCTCTCAAACCCGAGCTGCTGCGCTCGGTCGAGTAGCGCTCGGGTAAGGCGAGGTCCAAACCCCGGCCCCCGATGGTCGGCCCGAACGTAGATGCGCTTGATCTCCCCGACGTTCGGTTCGATCTCCCGCAAGGCGCCACACGCCACCACGTCGTCCTGGGCGAACGCGAGCAGGATCTCTCCGCGGGGCGGACTATAGGCGGCCGGTAGCTCGGCGATCTGCGCATCGATCATCGCGAGTCCCCGCTTCGCTTTCGAATCGGCAGCAGCCCCGGCACCCCGGTGATCGGCGAGCCACTGACGGTAATCCCGGAAGAGGCGGCGGACCACGGCGAGGTCCCTCGACCATCTCACTCGTCGAAGCTGGGTGCCGGGGTGGCTCACTCGACCGGCCCTCTTGGGAGTCCCCATCGCACGTCCGCTCCTCCGACCAGGAAGGAACGGACCAGATGAATGGTCTCGCTCGCCGCCGTCGGCGCGGGCCGCGAGCAAGCATAAGCGCCGCACGTTGCTCGGGGGCGCAATCATGCTACCCGTCACCGAACGATGGGCACGTTTTGGACCGACCAACCGAAAGTGGTTCGTTCACGTTCCCGGGGCCGGGGTCTGTCTTTCGGCGTTTCTGATCGTTCGTAATCGACGAGGGGACATTCTCCTCGGACGTCCACGACGCCACGCAGCCTGGGCGGAGAAGGGCTGCTTACCGGGATTCCGGGTTCGCGAGATCATCCAACAGCGTGAGTGGATCCTGCCGGCCAGTCACCTGCTGATGGAGGAGTCGCCGTGGGACGCCGCGGAACGGATTCGTCGCACGTGGGCCGGAGTACGCACCGGAGAACCTCGGCTGATCGCCCTCGACTCGAGCCGAATGGGGCCGGCGGGACCCGTCGGCTCCGGTCGCGCCCGCCACCGGACGCATCACTGGGCCATCGGCTTCGTCTTTGAGATTCGGAGCGACGCTCCGCCGACCCCCGCCCCGTGGTGGGACGAGCTCCAGTTCGTCCCGATGGCCAAGATGAGAGCGTGGCGGGTTGGACGGGCGCACAAGGATATCATTCGGTACGCATCCCCGGGCTCTGAGAAAGGTTCGATCCGATCTTCGTAGCCCGCTTGGCGGGGAACGTTCGAGGGCGCCGGCTCGAGTTGCTGCCCCACGCTACTCGGGGGTCGCGGTCTCGAGACGCGTCGGGTGTCCTGTTCGATCGTTTCACCGTCCTCCGCCACAACGCGGTGGCTTCTCAGCGGAGATTTCTTTCCGCGTCGGTGCGCGACGGTCGGGTTCGAGAACCAGGGCCACTCGGGCCCGGCTTCGTGGGCGAGCCCCACCCAGGCTGAGGCGCGGCCGACAAGTCATCATGAAGAGCAGCACTCGGACGTCGTCGGCGGCCCCGACGGAATCCACGTGCAGATCGGTTCGGACCACGACCTGACATCGCCGTTCCATCGCCGAGCTCGGCGCGTTCGCGCCAACCCCTGCTCTCCGGGCCGTCTGCCCGCCGTGCTAGGGGTCGTGGCCCTGCTCCTAGTCGGCGGCGGTTTCACCGTCGGACTCCTGAGCGCCCCGCCGCTCAAGCCCCGCCTTGTCCATGCGGTACCTGTCCCGGTAACGCTGACGGTCGGCAGTACCTTGGGGTTTCCCGCGCCGAGCTTCTGGGGAACGAATCTCCGGGTGCACGCGAGTCTCGGTCCATACGACGCCTACCGATTCAACCAGACCGTCAACACCTGGGTACGCTGGCCGGGAGGCGCCACGGGCGACGCCTTCAACATGACCGCGAACGAGATCCGCAACGACAGCGGCGGGTCGTACCGACCACCCCAGACGGCCGCCGAGTTCGTCACGTGGTGCAGCTGGATCCACTGTCACGCGATCGTCGAGCTGCCGGCGGAGATCAACGACTCGTCGACCGCCGCGTACGAGGTCCGTTACCTGGAGGATTCCCTTGGATTCCATCCGAATTATTGGGAGATTGGCAACGAGCCGGCGGCCTGGCGTCACTTCAACCACCCGTGGACGGGGTGGTCCTCCAACGACAGCGTCAACGCGACCCCGTTCCAGTACGCGTACGTCGTCAAGGAGTATGTGTCCGCGATCCGCGCCGTGGACGCCCGGGCGAAGATCATCGGCCTTCCGGGGGTGGGAACCGGTTCCTCAGGCGAGACGGCGTGGATCCAGAACGTCGTCGCCTACAACGGCGCCACCATCGACGCCGTCGCGGTGCACACGTACCCTGCGGGCACCGGTTCGTCGGGCTCCACGCTCGCGGACTTCTATGCGAGCCTGGATGGACCCGGGAGCCTCACGAAGAAGATCCCGGCCGACCGCGCCCAGATCCTGCGGGCGTGTCCCACGTGCGGGTCGATGCCGATCTTCTCGACGGAAACCAGCTCGGCGAACGACGGCGGCGCGTACGACGCGCTGATGGCGAGCGAGGCGCAGGCGGCCTATATGATGGCCGAAACGATCGAGGGGCTCGCCCTCAATCTCTCGAATCTCGACTACTTCGCGTACGTCTCCACGTTTCACGGCGCTTGGTTCGCCGACAACAGTCACCGGAGCTCGATGCGCCCGGTCTTCGCGCTCTACTCGTACATGTTCAACAACAGCAGTTTTGGGCGGACCTTGGGCGCGTCCGTAGCCCCCGCGGCCGGTTCCCTCTATACGATCGTCGAGGAGAATGCCTCCCAAACCGGACGGACCGCGACCCTGATGGCGGCGAACGTTGACACCGTGACGGCGTACTCCCTCCGTCTCACGGATTCGGGATTCGCGACGACCCGCGCCGCCACGGTGTTCTACTGGGATGCCTCGACGAGCGCTCCGACGGTGACGACCTATCCCGCCGGGCGGATGCCATCGAGCTTCACCCTACAGCCTCAGGGCATCCTCGAAGTGGTCACCGCGTGATCTCCCCCCCGGGGGGCGGGGGAACCGTGCGGTCATCGCGGGCGACCTTCGGCCCTCCGTCGAACCTTGCGTGCTCCTCGACGGGGATCCGCTGGGTCCGCTCGACGTGGGTTGCGCGTTCGTGGAGGGCCGAGATCCGGCCGACGAGTTCGCCGCCGCGGGCGGCTCCGGGGGACCCAATTGTGAAGATCCATCCGGACGCGACCCGCTCGAAATGTTACGCCTTCGATTTCGAGGCGAAGGCGTTGTTCCCGACCGGCTTCCCGCGGCAACGCGATCCGACCCCCGGCGGCCACGACGCGGTGCCACGGTAGCCCCTCCCCGGTTTGCAGGGCCCGAACCGTGAGGCGCGGCGCATTCGGAAATCCGCCCGCGACCGCTACCTGGCGGTAGGTGATCACCTTCCCCCTCGGGACGCTCGCGATCACACGACGTAACCGAGCCAGCGCGGACAGACGTCCCACCTCGTGGGGTGCTCGGCCACGGTCCGCCCAAGGAACTAGGCTTCGGCTAGCGCGACACTCGGCGCCGTCGACTCCGATCGTCATCGCACGGCCCGGCGGACGGTGCGTCCCTGTAGCTAAGGTTGAAGAGAGGATGCAATGTGCGGCCGGACGGCAGTTCGTCCCCCTCTCGCGATGCGCACGCCGGAAGAATGGGGGGTCGCTGACTCGGAGAGGCTAGGTTGGTGTCGCGCTCGAATCGCTCCCTGGCGGGGACCTGGGGGCTTCCGCTCGGGATCGTCCTGATCCTCCTCCTGTCGGGGAACGCCGCCGCGTACGGGACGCCCCCCGCTCCCGCCGCGGGCCCAGGCTCCGGCCACCTTTCGGGCGTCGGGATGATTCCCACCGCGTTGGCCGGCCCCGCCCCGATCACCGTCCCCCTCACGGTCAGCACGTCGTCGGTCAACCTGTCGAGCCTGTTCTGGGGCACGACGGTCAACAACGAGGTCCGCATGTTCCGGGGGGAGACCCCGGCCGTCAACGCGACGCCGGCCCGGGTCCTCGTCTGGCCGGGCGCCATGGCCGGGGAGGATTACAATCCGCTCACCAACATCCACTACAACACCTACAACGGGACGCCGACACGCGCGCTCACGAACGAGAGCCAGTTCGTCCAGATGTGCCGGGCGACCCACTGCACGGCCGTCGTGCAGGTCCCCGCCGAGATCGACGATCCGGCGTTCGCCGCGAAGGTCGTGAACTACACGGAGGTGAACCTCAGCTTTCACCCGGCGTACTGGATGATAGGGAACGAACCGGAGCTCTGGGGCCATTGGCAGGTCGCTTGGAAGGACTGGCCGACCACCTACACCAACGGCCCCGACCCGACCCAGTTCGGGAACGAGGTCGTCGCCTACGTGAAGGCGATCCGCGCCATCGACAACACCACCCCGATCCTCGGGCTCCCGGCGTCCGGGTGCACCTGCGGGTACTGGACATTCGCCCAGTGGATTTCCGGGGTCCTCAACGTGACCGGACCCAAGATCCAGGCGGTCGCGTTCCACGAGTACCCGGCCGGCTGGCTCGGGACCGGCGACGGGAGCCTCCACGACTTCTACGGGACGATCCAGAGCGACGCCGGGATCCCGATTCGCATGGTCGCCGCGCGTCACGCGGTCGTCTCGTCGTGCCCAAAGTGCAACGTCTCCGTCTGGATCAGCGAGCTCGGGTCCGCACTCTCCTGGTCCGCGTACGGGCAGTACGCGTTCGGTTTCTCGGGCCCCTTGAGCCTCGCATCCCAGATCACCCAGGCGATGGACGACAACTTGACGAACGTCGACCTGTTCGCGGCCGAGCTCGCGACCAGCAACTCCTGGTTCGGCACGGCGGGGCACGCCCGACCGGACTATGCGCTCTACACGCAGATCTTCGACCATCTCGGGACCCAGGCGTTCCAAGTGAAGCTTCCCGGCCTCGACCACACCCTCTACGCCACCGACACCCTCGCGCCCAACGACCAGGGCCGTCGGGACCTCCTCGTCGTCAACGACAACATCACCCACGCGATCTCGTTCTCGCCGCAATTCGCAGGGGTTCCCGTCAGCACGGCCGTCGCGGCGTGGAGCTGGAACGGGTCGATCCACTACGATGCAGGGAACTTCACCACGTGGGTCGAGCCGTACACTCCCAACCCGGTCCCCCTGCAGTACCCCGGAGGATTGCCCGGGAACTTTACCCTCCCGCCCCAGAGCATGGTCCTGTTCGAGGCCTATCCCTCGGGAGGGACGTACGTCCAGGTCCGCGAGAGCGGTGTGCCGTCGCCCACCGCGTGGTACGCGAGCGTGGGGGCTCGGTTCTACACGACCACGGCGGACAACGTCTCGATCCTGCTTCCGCCGAACTCGTACCCCGTGGCGTCGGTCGGAATCCCGCTCCCCCTCAACGGCACGGAGCGGACCCCCTCCGAGCGCCTCGGACCGTTCGCGGAGACGCCGCTGCCGGTGAGCGGAGCGTACGTGAACACCACGATCCGCTTCGTCGACCAATGGCGCGTGAACGTGACGGCGTCCCCGGGCGACGGGGGGACGATCCGCCCAGCGGTCGACTGGTGGAACGCGAGCCAACCGCTGAACGTCACGGTCACCCCCAAGCCGGGCTGGGCGTTCGTCGGGTGGACCGGCTGGGGCCCGGGGAACGCGAGCGGTCCGAATCGGACGATCACCGTCGTTCCGACGGGACGCCTCGTCGAGAAGGCGCGGTTCGTCGTCGGCGACGAGGTGGTCTTCCTGGAGTCCGGGTTGCCGGTCGGCACGCCGTGGTCGGTCACCGTCCGCGCCTTCGGGACCAACTCGAGTACCAACAATCTGACCCTTTACGAAGCACCGGGACGGTACGGGTTCACCCTGAGCTCGTTCCCCGGCTACCGGAACATTCCGGAGAACGGAGCGTTCACGGCCGCCGCCGGGGGGACTCTGGTGCGGGTCCGCTACGTCCCGATCACGCCCCCGCAACCGACGTTCCCCGTGACGTTCCGGGCCACCGGGCTGCCGGCGGGAACGCCCGTGACGATCACGGTCCGGAGCTCGACCCAGTCGGTGTGGGGCTCGTACTATCCCCGGTTCCCGCTCATCAACGGGACCTACTCGTATGATGTCGGGTTCGTGGGCGGGTACCACGCCAACGTCTCGCTGAAGATCTTCCACGTCGCGGGAGGACCGCTCACGATCACCGTTCCGTTCGTGCGGACGATGTACCCCGTGACGTGGGCGGCGAACGGCACCCGCGAGGGGTTGAACTGGAGCGTCCAGCTCGACGGGTTGCCGATGGTCGCGACGGCGTCGTGGATCTCGGCCGCGCTCCCCAACGGCTCGTACTACTATGCGGTCGAACTTCCGGCGAACTACTCTGCCAGCCCCCGCACGGGCGACTTCGTCGTCGGCGGCGCGGCGATGCGGTTTCCCCTGGTCTTCCAGCTCCTCGAGTTCCGGGCCTCGTTCGAGGCGACCGGGCCGGCCCCGTTCGGCGCCTGGTCGGTCCGCCTCGGGAGCACGACCCAGAACGCGTCCGCGAACCGATCGTCGTTCGTCGCGCCGAATGGCACGTACACGTTCGACGTCCACGCCCCGACCGGATTCTTTGCCACCCCGTCGCACGGGAATCTGACGATCGCGGGGCTGTCCCCACCCATCGTGATCCGGTTCGACCTCACGTCGGACAAGCCCTCGGCCGCGCTGGTCGCCGCGCTGAGCACCGGCGCGCTGTGGGCCTCGTGCTGGATCGGCGCGTCGATCTTCGTGGGATTCGCGGCGCTCCGCGCGCTGCGACGGCGGAACGGTTGACGCCGCGCGCGTCGGGGCGCCGCCGCGCCCGCGCCTGCGGGGAGCCGTGAGCCTCCCGCATGTTCTGGGGCGTCCTCGAGGATCTCCTGCGCGCGTGGGGCATCCCCCTGGGCGGGGTGCTGGTCGGCGTCGCGCTCGGTGCGGGCCTGTTCGCGACCCTCGAATGGCTCCGGCACCGCCCCGCCCGTCCGGTCGTCGGCACGGTCCGTATCCAGGTGGTTCCGGACCCGTCCGCTCCCGTGCCCGGCGGACCGGCGGCCTCGCCCGCCCACCCGACGATGGTGCGGCCGGTGACGGTCGCCTCGGCGGAGGGCACGCGCACGATCTTCCTGCGCGGGGCCGGGCTCTCACCGAACGCGCCGCTCCCCCGGGCGCGGCGGTTCGTGGCGGTGCTCGCCGGAACGTTCAGCTTCCTCGCGGCCGTTGAGCTCGCCTTCTTTTCCCAGCTCTTCCTTCCGTACGATCATCTCGTCGCCTACGCGGGGGCCGCGCTCTTCTGGCCGAACCCGTGGCCCGGGGTCTACGCCGTCACCTCGGTGTCGCAGGTCGTCCCGGATTACATCTTCCCCATGTACCTGGCGGCGATGGCGGCGTTCGCGATCGCGGGCGGGATCGTCTATCGTCGCCCCGCACTGCCCACCCCCCGTCGCGCGTGGGCGCTCGCGCTCATCGTGCTCTACGTCGGGGTCGAGGTGGTCCTCGACGCCATCTTCTTCACGGTGCCCGGCCAGGGCGTCCGCGACCTCGCCATCGTGGTCCGCACGATGACCGGCGGCGTGTTCCTCTCCGGGTTCGTGCTCTCGACCCTGATCCTGCCGACGCCGCTCACGGTGCGGGCGAGGTTCCGGCGTGACAGCGCGTCGCTGGTGCAGTTCTTCGGCACCGGGGTCGTCGCGATCGCCCTCGCTGCGACCGCCCTCCGCGGTGTCGATCTCGCGCTCGGCGGCGGGTCGCTCCTCCTGCCGTTCACGCTCCTCCTGCTCCTGCCCCTCCTGACCCTCGAGACGTTCATCGCCCTGAACCGGCCGCTCTACTTCCGGCAACTGCGCCGCCGGCCCCTCCCCCCGGTGTCGGCGTACCACCCGTCGGTGTCGATCCTGATGCCCGCGTACAACGAGGAGCGCTGGATCGCGGAGGCCCTCCGCCACGCCGACGCGGCCGCGGCCCGTTACCCGGGCCGCGTCGAGATCATCGTCGGGAACGATGGTTCGACGGACCGGACGTCGGAGCTCGCGCGCGGGGCGATCGCGGGTCTGACCAAGGCCCGGGGGATGGTCGTCGATCTTCCGCATGCGGGCAAGTCGAACGGCCTGAACGGAGCGCTCGCCCTCGCCACCGGGGAGATCGTGATCCGCCTGGACGCGGACACGTTCGTCTCGGACGAGCTCGGGTTCGCCGCGATCATCCCCCACTTCGCGGACCCGGAGGTCGGTGGGGTGCAGGGCTCGATCCACCCCCGCCAGCGCGACGGATGGACCCGCAAGCTCCGGGCCCTCGAGATCGCCTGGGGCCACTACTTCCAGCGGCCCGCGGTCATGGGCGCCCGCTCGGGCGAGGTGATCGACGGCCTCTTCTCGGCGTTCCGACGCAAGGATCTGGTCAGCCTCGGCGGCTGGGTACCGTGGAACGGCGAGGACACCGAGCTCTCGATGCGGATCCAGCGGCTCGGCTACCGCGTCCGGATGGAGTTCGGGGCGCGGGCCTACGAGGATGTCCCGGAGGACTACAACGCGCTGCGCCGGCAACGCGTTCGCTGGGCCCGCGGGATGCTGATGGCGAACGGGCAACACTACCCGTCGCTCGTGAGCCCCGCCCCCGAGTTCGCCGGACTCGGCGTGCTGCTCTGGTTCCTGACGTTCGCGCGGTCGGGCGTCCGCAGTCTGGTCTACGTGTTCCTGGTCCTGCTGCTGTTGCTCCTCGGGGTCCACGCGCTGGTGGACGTCGCCTACCTCCTCCTCCTTGCGCTCGCGCTCCGCGCGGTGCCGCTCGCGTACTTCCTCGCGAAGATGGAGCGGTGGGACATGCTGGTGTGGATCCCGTTCTTCCCGATCGCGAGCGTGATCAAGCAATCGTTCCGGTTCGAGGCGTTCGGGTTGATGGGCCCCGAGGCGAAACGCGAGTACGCCTGACCCGGGCCTCCGGCACGTCGGAATCCGAGCCAACCCCATATCGGCCGACCGTCTCTCGAGGACGTGGGCCTCGCCCTCCGAATCCTCGCCTCGACCGTCGTCGTCCTGTCGGTATCGTGGGTCGGGGGATCCTCCCCGCACCCTCGGGCCCCCAGTTCGGGGGGGATCCCCTCGAACCTCCCTCCTTCCGCGCGAGGTGAGTTCGTGGGTTGGACGGTCGAAGGCCCCGGCCATCCGTGCACGGGTGGCCTCTACGTCCTGGTCGAGCGCTTCACGGGCAACGCCTCGGGGGGCGTCGCGCCGTACATTTTCGACTGGGATTTCGCGGACGGCCGCAGCCCGTCCACGCTGCAGAATCCCAGCCACGTATTCTCCGGAAACCAGGGGCCACGGTCGCCCACGAAGGTCGACCTGACCGTGACCGACTCCGCCAATCGGTCTGCGCTTGGGGCGGTGGAAGGTTACCCAGCCGTCACCTCGTGCCCGTCGATGCCCGGCCCCTTCGTCGGGGGATTCTCGCTGTTCGTGCTCGCGTCGATTCTGGTGGTGGTCGTGGCCACCACGGTCCTCGTGGCGCCTGCTCGCCGCGGTCGGCTCCGGGGCAGGACGTGACCCGTTCGCGACCCGGGCCGCATCCCCCCCGCCCCCGGGATCAGCTCCGCCGGGTGGGCGGCCGGGGCTTGGCGCCGGGGGCCAACCGTTTGCGGACCTTCGGCGCGACCTGCGTTCCCAGAATCTCGATGGAGCGCATCATCGTCGCGTGCGCCACACTGGAAACCCCCATCTGGAAGGTGATCCGTGTGACGCCGCCGAGCGCCGCGTTCACGGCCAGGATCTTGGCGGCCACAGTGTCGGCGTCCCCCACGAGGTACGCGCCGTCGGGCCCCCGCTCGGCTTCCAGACGGGCCCGGGTCGTGGGGGACCAACCGCGCTCCTTCCCGATCTCGTTCACGGTGTAGGCGAGCCCGGGCAGGAAATCGTCCGCGGCGCGCTCGTTGGTCTCCCCGAGAAAGCCGATCATGTGCAGCCCCACCGCGAGCTCCTCGGGGGCGTGACCCGCCCGGCGGCCCGCCTCGCGATAGAGGTCGACGAGCGGGCGGAACCGGGCCGGCGGCCCGCCGATGATCGCGACCATGAGCGGGAGCCCGAGCGTGCCGGCCCGGGCGAACGACGTCGGCGTCCCCCCGACGCCGACCCAGATGGGAAGGGGATCTTGAACCGGGCGCGGGAAGACCCCCTGTCCGGTGAGGGGCGGCCGGTGCTTCCCCGACCAGTGGACCTCCCGATTGGAGCGAATCGCGAGGAGAAGGTCGAGCTTTTCGACGAACAGATCGTCGTAGTCCTCCAGGCGGTACCCGAAGAGGGGGTAGGACTCGACGAACGAGCCGCGGCCGGCGACGATCTCCGCCCGTCCGTGGGAGATCAGGTCCAAGGTGGCGAACTCCTCGAAGACCCGTACCGGGTCGGCCGCGCTGAGCACGGTGACCGCGCTCGTGAGCCGGATCCGCTTCGTCCGCGCGGCGGCGGCCGCGAGAATCACCGCCTGAGCGGAATCGAGAAACTCGGCGCGGTGGTGTTCACCGATGCCGAAGACATCGAGCCCCACCCGGTCGGCGAGCTCGATCTCCTCGAGCAGCTCCTGCAGGTGCTCCTCGGGCGTGGGGTTGCGCCCGGTCGCCGGGTCGGGGATCGCACTGGCGAAGCTGTCCACGCCCAACTGCACGGGGGGCGACGTGCGCGGCCCCGACTTTAGGTCGACGTGGGCACGGACGGCAGCGTGGGCCCGCCCCCGGAGGGGTTCCGCGCCGAAGGCGGAGCGCCTCGGTCTACCGGGACGACCGCCCCGACCGGGAGGGGGCCGCTCCCCCGAGCGGACCCGCTTCGCCGTGCAGTCCGCGCTCGATGTAGAGCAACGCCTGCATCGAGACCGAACGACGCTCCCGTTCGGCGGTCGACCGCAGCTCCGAGTGCAGGTCTTCGGTCAGATACACGGCCACGACCATTCCCCGTTTTGCTCTTCCGCCCTTGGGCCTCGGCATGTAATTCCGCCCCTGCTCGGTGGTCCCCATCCGCACCCGGTGCGTTTGGGGGTCGTGCTGAGTGGTGGGGGGTTCGTGCATACATGTGTATTAAATGTTCGTCAGGCGCGCACTCGATTTTCCGCCCGGGATCCTCCGATTCCACCGTTGCCGCCCCGCAACCGAGTGTTCGACGGCGTCCGCCCCCGGATTCCGCCGTGAATCAAGTTGATTCGGCGCAGCTCTCGTCACTGGTTCGTGTCGGAGGGGCCCGCCGGGTCGGGTACGCGGGCCGGCGAGGCCCGGCCGCGCACGTCGATCATCGCCTGGATGGCCGCCACGGCCTCCGGGTTCGCCAGCGTCGTGATGTCCCCCACGTCCTGCGCGTTCGATAGCGCGCTCAGGACGCGCCGCATGATCTTGCCGGAGCGGGTCTTGGGCATGTCCGGGACGACGCGGATCGCGCGCGGACGGGCGATCTTGCCGATCTGGTTCTCGATCGCTCGCGCGACGGCCAGCACGACCGCCCCCGGGTCCGCCGACCCCGGCTTGAGCGCGAGGTAGACTTCCGGGCGGCGCCCCTTGAGCTCGTCGTGGACCGGCACCACGGCGGCCTCCGCCACGTCGGGGACCGAGAGGCAGGCCGACTCGATCTCCTTCGTCCCCAACCGGTGCCCCGCCACATTGATCACGTCGTCGACGCGCCCGAGGACGCGGAAGTACCCGTCGGCCGACTGCGTCGCTCCATCGCCGGCAAAGTACGGCCAGTCGCGCCAATCGCGGCTGTGCGGCGCGCGGTTGTACTTCCGGAAGTACGTGGCGAGGAACCGTTCCGGATCGCCCCAGATCGTCTGGAACATGCCGGGCCACGGGTTGCGGATGCAGAGATTCCCGGCGCGCCCGGATCCGGCGGGCACCTCGACCCCCTCGTCGTCCACGATCGACGGGAATATCCCCAGGGCCGCCGGACCGGTACTCCCCGGTTTCATGGGGTCGAGGCCGGGGATCGTGCTGCAGAGCACCCCCCCGGTCTCCGTCTGCCACCACGTGTCGACGATCACGGCCCGCTTCCGCCCGACGGTCTCGTAGTACCACCGCCAGACCTCGGGTTCGATCGGTTCCCCGACCGTGGTCAGGTGCTTGAAACGGAGGTCGAACCGACGGGGTCCGTCCGGGTCGGCTTTCCGCAGGAGGCGGATCGTCGTCGGGGACGTGTGGAGCGTGGTGACGCCGAGCTTCGCCGCGATCCTCCAGGTCCGGGCGGGGTCGGGGAACGTCGGGACGCCTTCGTAGAGCACCGAGGTCGTCGCCAGGGCCAGGGGTCCGTAGACGATGTACGAGTGGCCGGTGATCCAGCCGATGTCGGCGAGGCACCAGTAGATGTCCTCGGGGTGAAGATCCTGGTAGATCCTCGAGGTCCCCACCGCGTACGCGAGGTAACCGCCCGTGCTGTGCTGGCAGCCTTTCGGGCGACCCGTGGTCCCGCTCGTGTACATCAGGAACAGCGGCGCCTCGGCGGGCATCGGTACCGGGGGCACCAACGATCCCCGCCGTCGTCGAAGTTCGGCGTTCACGTCGAGGTCCCGGCCCGCGGCCGGGGGGGCCACGGCCCCGGGGCGTTCGGGGTGACGCCGCCAGAACAACCGGTGGTCGACCTCCTGACCTTCCCGTCGGGCGGCCGCGACCGCGACGTCCGCGGTGCCCCGGTGGTCGAGCCATTTCCCGTTCCGGTAGGAGCCGTCCATCGTGACGAGCACCCGGCTTCCCGAGTCCGCGATCCGGACCCCGCAGGCGTCCCCGCTGAAGCCGCCGAAGACCACCGAATGGATCGCCCCCAGCCGGGCGCACGCCAGCATGGAGATCGGTAGCTCCGGGACCATCGGGAGATGGATCGTGACCCGGTCGCCGGCGTTCACGCCGGCGCGATCGCGGAGGAGCGCGGCGAACGCGTTCACGTGCTCGTACAGGTCCCGGTACGTGAGGACCCGGGACGGCTCCCCCTCGGGCTCGGGGACCCAGATGAACGCGGGCTTCGAAGCGTGGCGGGCGAGGTGGCGATCGACGCAATTGTACGCCGCGTTCAGCGTGCCCCCGACGAACCATCGGTAGAACGGGGCGCGTTCCGTATCGAGCGTGGTGTGCCACGGTGTCGCCCAGTCGAGGAGCTCCGCATACTCCCGGAAACACTCCGGGAACCGGCCGATCGCGAACCGCCCGCGGACGGCGACGTCGGCGACGTTGGCCTGCGCCACGAACTCGGCGGGCGGGTCGATCCGGGGTTCCTCCTTCCAGTGGACCGCGATCTGGGCCTCGCTGACCTCGGGATCGTTCGGCGTTTCCCTCGGGGAACTCATGGGCGGGGTCGCTCCTCGCGGCACGTCGACGCGTCGTCGATGATAACCTCGCAACGCCGAGGGGGCTCCGGGGTCCGACGGACCGGATCGCTACGGGGCTTGGGTCGCTTCGCGCGTACGCGAGGGGGACGATGGCTCCGCGCCCCGGTGCCGCAGGATCGCCGCGCATCCGGCGACGAACGTGAGGTCCGCGAGGAGGACGTCGAACGGGTCGTAGAAATCGGAATAGATCTTCAGGACGCCGATCGCGACCAGGAGCACCCCCCCGAACGCCACGACGGGGGTCGGTCGGTGAACGCGGGCGCTCGCACGCAGACCGAGGAGGAGGAAGAATCCGCCGGCCACGAGGGCGGCGAACGCCACCACATCGTCCGGAAGGTCCGGGTAGTCCGTGACCACCTTGATCGCACCGAGCGCGAGCGCGTTCGCCCCCAAGGTTCCGAACACGCCGCGCGATCGTCCCAGCAGAAAGCCCAGGGCGACGGCGATCGGCAGCTCGACGACGAAGAGGTCGGTGAGGAAGGGCGTGATGCCGGGGGAGAGGCGGAATCCGTCCATCCGACCCGGGTCCTCGAGGTAACCGATCCCGGAGCCCGCGGGGTCAATCGGCCGCGAGCAGCTCGTCGAGCATGCCGACCGGGGGCGAGCCGAAGGAGAGCAACCGGTCGTGAAACTGCTGAAGCGATCCCCCGAACCGGGCGCCGAGGTACTTGGTCCGGGCGTCGAGGATCGCGAGCTTGCCCAACGTGTAGCAGAAGTACTCGGGATTGAACGTCCCCCGGATCGACTCGCGCTCGGCCGGGAGCCGCTCCAGATGGCCCTCGCGCATGAACAGCTGGGTCGCCGCCTCGAGGTCCATCCCCTCGGTGTGGAGGCCGATCGACGCGATCAAGCGACAGTTACGGAGCAGGGCGTCGTGGAGCTGGGCCGCTTCGGCGGCGGCGGAACGCTCCCGGAGCCCCGCTTCGATCATCAGCTGCTCGCAGTAATGGGCCCACCCCTCGGTGAACGCGGCCGAGAGGAACACCTTGCGGACCAGGCTGTTCGCCGCCCGCCGGTGGTGGAGGAACTGCAGATAGTGGCCCGGGAACACCTCGTGGGCGGTGATGTTGAGCAGCATCGCGTCGTTGAAAACGCGGAGCCACTCCTCCTGGCGTTCGGGCGTCCACGTCGGATCGACCGGCGTGATGTAGTAGACGCCGACGTCGCCCGCCACGTCGAACGGACCCGGCGGGTTCATGCTGGCGGTCGAGAGCGAGCGCCCGTACACGGGCGTCTCCTCCACCCGACAGACGGCGGGGACGGGGACGGTCGCGAGGTGCTTTTCCTCGACGAACTTGCGCGTCTCTTCAACGAGTTCCGCCGCGGTCGCGAGCAACCGGTCGGCCGTCGTGTGCTGGTGGTACAGTTCGTCGATCAGCGCGTGGGGCGTCGTGGGAGGGTTCCGGCTCCGGGCGAGTTCGTCCAGACGCACCTGATTCCGCCGAAGGTCGGCGCGGCCGGCACGCAGGATCTCCTCGATGGGGGTCCGGATCCCTTCGCGGACCCAGAGCAGCTTCCGATACTTCTCGGGCCCGAGCGCGAAATCGTCCGTCGCCTTCGGCAGCAGCTCGGAGCGGAGCCACGCGAGGAAGTCGTTCACCGCGGCCTCCGCGCGGGGTCGCACCTCCGCGAGGCGCGCCGCCGGTTCGCCCCCGCCGCCCTGGGCGTACGTCTCGGCCTCGGCGAAGTGGGCGGTCAGCCCGCCCCCGATGGCAAGGGCGAGCTCCAGGAACGGCTTCGGAAGCCGGCCGCCCAACCGACGGCGCCCCTGTTCGAGCAGCGCGGGGACCGCTTCCAAGGTCCGCGCCATCGCCGCGACCCGCTGGTCGAGCGGAGCGTACTCCCGG
>JAKIWS010000001.1 GCA_022749895.1 Thermoplasmata archaeon | reverse complement strand
TGGTGTTGTTCCCGACCGTCGACACCTGGAGCGACGGCGGGTAGAGGAGGATCTGCTGGGTCTCGAGCTGGTTTTGGATCACCGCGTCGTTCTCGACCTCGAAGGTCTGGGGCGAGAAGTACCGGTTCGGGAGCAGGACCTGGAGCGTCCCCAGCGAGAAGTTCTGGGCGAAGGCGGGTCCGTTGCCCGGACCGACGCTCGTCGAGATGTTCAGGAACACCCCGGGGAGGTGCGGGACGAAGTTCAGCACCGCCGCGGTCGGCTGCGCGAGGATCGGCACGCCCTGCGAGTTCATCACGAACGGCGTCGCCAGGACCGGGGGGGAGCGGGCGGCGACCTGGAAATCGATGTTCGACTTGAGCTCCGCGAGGGATTGCTGGGACTGCGCGGTGAAGGCCGACTCGTTCTCGGTCATCCAAAGTGGAAGGTACTGGGTCAGGAAGATCCCGAACAACGCGAAGAAGACGAGGAGGGCGAGAAGGGTACCGACGACCGAGACGATCCCCCGGTCGTTCGTGCGGAGTCGCCGCGCCCGGCGATACCGCAGGCCGTCGTTCCGCCCATGAAACTCCCCCATGCCGACCGAACCCCGACCGCGGGCGGTCAAGGCAACGATTTTTAGCTTCCTCCCGGTATAAATACGTGCGTCGCAACCCTCGCCGAAACAGCGACGAACAGCGTTCGGTCGGCGCAAGCCGCGCCGAGCGCGCGGCCGAGCCGAAGGCTTCCGGGACCCCGGACGTCACCCTTTTGCCAACGCGGGCTTGCCCGTCGCGGCGGGGGGACGATGGTGCTGCGCGAGCTCGCCTTGCGGCTTCCGAACCGCCCCGGTACGCTCGCCGGCGTCGCCCGGATCCTGGCGACCGAGCGGATCAACCTCGCCGCGATCTCCGTCGATTCGAGCGGGGTCCGGGGACGCGTCCGGGTCGTCGTGAGCGACCCGGACCGGGCGGAGCGGCTGCTCAAGGCGGCCGACTACCCCGTCGAGAGCCACGAGCTCATCGCGGTCCACCTCGAAGATCGGAGCGGAAGCTTCCTCCGGGTGCTCGACGTCCTCGCCGCGGAAAAGATCAACATCCAGAGCGTCGCGATCCTGATCGCCCGGGAAGGCGCCCAGAGCCTGATCGCCTTCTCGTGCGACGATGTTCCGCGCGCGCGGCGGCTCCTGGAGCGCGGTGGATTCCTCTCGCGCGGCGCGGAGGGACTGGTCAGCAACCGCGACCTACTGGCGGCCGCCCCGACCATCCCGGGCGAATCCGTCGGCCTGCTCCTCTAGTCGCGGATCCGGGCGCGGCGTTCGAGACGCCTCGCCAGCTCGACGTGGCCCGCACGGCCGGCGATCTCCGCGGCCGTCGGTCCATCGCCGGTGGGCAAGGATGGGTCCGCCCCGTGCTCGAGCAGCAGTTCGACCAGGTCGGGGTCCCCGTTCTGGGCGGCGGCGTGCAGCGCGGTGATGCCGCGACCCGTCGTCGCATCGACGGTCGCCCCGCCGAGGAGCAGGAGCTTCACGACCTCGATTCGTCCGTTCGCCGACGCGGCTTCGAGCGGCTCGTTCGCCGTATCGTTCCGAGCCTTCGCTCCGAGGCTCGCGCCCCGGTGAAGTAGGAGCTCGACCGCCTCGGGATGCCCGAAGAAGGCGGCGAGGTGCAGGAGGGTCCATCCGTCGTCGCTGTAGGCGTGGACCAGCGCGGGGTCATGATCGAGGAGCTCCCGCAAACGAGCGACGTCCCCGAGCGCCGCGGCTTCGAACGGACCGACCGGGGCGCCGATCGCCACGAGACGCTGGGCGAGCTCCGTCCTCCCGCGGTAGGTCGCCGCGAGGACCGGCGTCTCCCCGGCCTCGTTCTTCGACCGGAGCAGCTTCGGGGTCGCCTGCGCCACCGCCACCACCCGGTCGGTCTGTCCCTGCGCGATCATCGAGAACCATACTTCCACCGAATTGGCCTCCGATTGCGTCATCGGTTGGATCGACGCGGGGACCCTCCTTAATGGATTGTCCCGGTCGTTCTCACAAACCTGATACGGACCGCCTCCTCCGACGGCGCGCGCGGTTGTGGTCTAGTGGTTAGGACGGTAGCTTCCCAAGCTACCTACTCGGGTTCAAATCCCGACAACCGCATCGACCCTAATGGGTCGCGCGCCCAACGCGGGCTCGGGCGCGAGAGTTCAGGTCCCGGCTGCCTGACTCGAACAGGCGACCTGAGGATATCCGTGGGGGCTGCCGGTGACCGGCAGTCGATTCTACAGTCCCCCGCTCTACCACTGAGCTAAGCCGGGTACTCCCTCCGAGCGGGCTCCGACCTATAAGTGTGCTGGGAAACCGTCCCGTCGCCGTCAGTCCACGACCGCGGCCCGGACCCGCGCCGCGACGGTCGCCGTGTCCCCGACCGCGTCGATCCGTCGTAGGATCCCCCGCTTCTGGTAGAACTCGACGAGCGGTTGCGTCTGCTCATGGTAGGCCCGGAACCGCGTTCGCACCGCGTCGGGCCGGTCGTCGTTCCGGCTCACGAGCTCCGTCCCGTCGCGGTCACATCGGCCCGAAACCCGAGGGGGCACGGTCTTCAGATTGTACACCGTACCGCACTTCGGGCACTGCCGGCGCTCGGTGAGGCGCTCCAAGAGGGTGCCTTCCGGGATCTCGAACGCCACCACGTGATCGAGGGGGGCGATCCGGTCGAGGCTCACGCCCTGCGCCAGGGTTCGGGGGAATCCATCGAGCAGGAATCCGGACCGGCCGTGATCCCCGCCCAAACGGTCGGCCACGATGTCCACGACGAGCCCGTCCGGCACGAGCTCACCCGCCCGCATGAATTTCTCCGCCTCGAGCCCCAGCGGCGAGCGGGCCGCCACCGCCGTACGAAGTAGGTCGCCCGTCGCGAGGTGGGGAACGCCGAGCTCCGTCGCGAGGATCGCCGCCTGCGTACCTTTGCCGGCCCCCGGGGGGCCGAGGAACGCGATGCGGTTCACGGCCGCGCCGACCGGCCGGACGATTTATCCGTTGCCCGAGCGCCGCCGATGAGCGTGCCGACGGCGCGCCCGCCCGCGATCGCGACGCCGAGATTGGTGAGGTCGCGTCCCGCGACGATCCAGAGGGGGATGCCGGCCCGCGCGAGGGCGTCGGCACCGGGACGGTCGAAGACGAACTCCTGGCCGGCCCGGCCGTCCGTCGAGCGACGAACGATCTCGCGGAACTCTGGCCAGCTCAGTCGGTCGAAGCGACGCGCCGCCGGGTCGTGACGGGGATCCCGGTCGTAGAGGCCGGGGACACGGGTCGCGTTGACGACCCGGGCCGCCCGCAGCCGGACCGCGAGGAGGGCGGCGACCGCGTCGGTCGTGTGCCCCGGTTCGGTCCCGCCGAGGACGAGCAGCCGACGATGGTGCGCCAGGTCGACGGCGGCGGCCAGCGACGTCGGAGGCACCGGAGGGGCCGGCGGACCGATTCGGGCGGCGAGAAGCCGCGCGTGCAGCCGGGTCACGTCGATCCCGAGCTCGTCGAGCTCGACCTCGGTCAACCCGAGCGAACGCCCGGTCGCGATGTACTCGCGGGCGGTGCGTCCGCCCCCGGTCGTCACGACCAGGGCGAACCGACGGGCCATCCGGTGCAGCAGGGACGCGAGGGCGTGATGATACTCGGCGTCCCCGGATCCCGTGAACAGGACCGAGCCGCCGACCGAAACGACCACCCGGGGCGGCTCCGAGCCGGGGGTGGAACGAGCAACCCGTCGCACGGTGCCCGGGGACCGAGACCGGCCGATAACGTACCGTGTATTCGAGCGAATCCTCAAGAGAGCGGCGCTCGTCGCCGAACCCACGATGCCGGGGCAGCAAGATCCGGCCAAGGTCGCGGCCGCGGCCGCCGGCGTCGGCCGCGTCCGCCCCGGAATGCGTCTTGCTCTGGGAAGTGGGACCACGGTGGACGCTGCGCTCGAGATCCTCGCACGCGCCTTCCCCCAGGGCCGGTCGATCCAGGTCGTGGTGGCGTCGGAGCGAACCGCCTCCGAGATCCGCGCCCATGGGATCACTCCCGAGCCGCTCCACGCCGACGCCCAGTTCGACCTGATGCTGGACGGTACCGACGAACTGACCCCGTCCCTCGACTTGACGAAGGGAGGGGGCGGGGCGTTGTTCCGGGAGAAGTTCTTGGCCCGACTCTCCCGCGAGGTCGTCATCATGGCGGACGCTTCGAAGCTCGTCGACCACCTCGGATCCCGTCACGCCGTGCCCGTCGAGGTGGTGCCGTTCGCCCGACCGGTGGTCGCCCGCCAGATCGGGGCGTTTGGGTTCACGGTCGCTCTACGTTCGGGCGGCGTCCGGGGCGCATCGTGGCGGACCGACAACGGCAACGAGATCCTCGACCTCACGCCGCTCGCCCCGATCACGGACCCCGCGCGGCTCGACCGCACGCTCCGGGACCTGCCCGGGGTGGTGGAGACCGGCCTCTTCGTCGGACTCGCCCACCGAGCGTACCTGGGTCACGCCGATGGTACCGTGCGGGAGATCGTCCGGCCGGCCCCAGCGTAGGCCGTTCGGGCGCGCGCCATTCTCGTAGGTGGCGTCACCTTTATCGAGACGACGTAGCTCGGCGCCGCCGCCGAAGGAACGAGGAAAGATGGACGGAAGGTACGTGACGACGCGCGTCGACGACGGGGTCGGCTACATCGAGATCGCGAAGGGCAAGGCGAACACCTACGACCTCGACATGATGCACGACCTCAACGCCGCGATCGAGGCGATGCGGTTCGACGACGCCGCGAAGGTGATCGTCCTCACGAGCAAGCTGCCCGGGTTCTTCAGCGCCGGCGCGGACATCGAGATGCTGAAAACGAGCCAGCCCGACTTCAAGGCGATGTTCTGCCTCTACTGTCAGGAGACGCTAGACAAGATCGCCCAGACCCCGAAGGTTGTCATCGCCGCGATCAACGGCCACTGCGTGGGGGGCGGTCTCGAGATCGCCCTCGCCTGCGACCTTCGCATGATGGCGAAGGACGCGGGCAAGATCGGGCTACCGGAGGTCACGCTCGGCGTCCTACCGGGGACCGGGGGGACCCAGCGCCTCCCGCGGCTCGTGGGCACGGCCCGGGCCCTCGACATGATGATCACGGGGAAGCTGCTCTCGCCGGACGACGCGCTCCATATCGGACTCGTGAACTACGTTTATCCGAAGGAGTCGTTCGAAACCGACGTCCGCAACTACGCCCACGCTCTCGCCCACGGACCGTCCCGTGCGGTGAACCTGATCAAGCGTTCCGTCCAGGAAGGGATCGAGATGCCCCTCACGGCCGGCCTCGCCCTAGAGCGCGAACTGCAGAACCGGTTGTTCGTCACCGAGGACGCCAAGGAAGGACTGGCCTCGTTCGTCGAAAAACGGAAGCCCAACTTTAAGGGTCGTTGACGGCTAGTATCGATCGGAGCAGGTGACGATGGAAGCCCCCGTTGCCCCGCCGCCCGGCCCCGCGCCCCCCCGAACCCCGGGGCCCGCGTCCCGGAGCTTGAAGGAGGGCGGCACGATCGAGCCGATCCGGGAGATCCTCTGGGGCGACCAAGCCGGCGTCCGGAAGTATGAGACGTCCGAGGAGCTCCCCGAGGACCTGCGGAAGCTCGTGATCCGACTCATGGTGGTCCAGGCCGATACCGAGTTCGCGTCGATCCAGCAGCACCGTCCGTGGCTCGACAGCGCCCCGACGCTCGAGGACCGCTGGATCGAGGCGCGGATCGTTGCCGACGAAGCTCGGCACGGCCTGCAGGCGTGCCGCATCCTCCGGGATTTCGGGGAAGAGGGTCAGAAGTACATCGACGAGCTGCTCACGAAGCGCGAGGGCGAGCACAAGCTCGACGCGTTCAACATCGCGTTCGACCGGTGGAGCGACGTCGGTGCCTTCTGCTGCTTCGTCGACCGGGTCGGCGTGTACCAGCTGCGTGCCTTCCAGGAGTGCTCGTACGGACCGCTCGCGCGCGCAATGCCGCTCATGCTCAGCGAGGAGCAGCTCCACCTCAACTTCGGCTTCAGCGTCCTGAAGCGGATGGCGAAGGACGGCGCCAAGTACAACGGCTCGAAGGAGGAGGCGCAGGCGTCGATCGAGAAGTGGTACCCCCGCTCGCTCGACATGTTCGGCCACTCGAACTCCGAGACGAGCCGGAAGGCGATCGCGCACGGCCTCAAGCGCTGGACGAACGAAGAGGCCCGCGAGCGGTTCATCCGCGAAGTCACGCCGCTCGTCAAATCGATGGGGCTCGAACTGCCGTCGTCGGACTTCGACCGGCACATCCTGTAGCCGCCGTTCCGCGCCGGCTTAAGCCCCGACCGACCTTCCACCCGTCATGCCCCCGGCGTCGGTGCGGGCCGAGCTTCGTCACGTCGTCCTCGAGATCAGCGACCCGCGCCACTCGAAGTGGTTCCACGACCGCGTCCTGGGCCGGCTCGGATTCCGACGGTTCGTGGAGGATCCGGGGTACCTTGGGTACACGAACGGGCCGACGACGCTTTGGTTGATCCGTCCGAGCTCCTCCCGCGTCCACCGCAAGCCGCCCACGGGCGATGAGGAGGTGATCTCCGACCACCTCGCTTTCGAGGTCCCGTCCGCGGAGGAGGTCCAGCGGGTCCAGGACGACCTCGCGAAGCAGGAGATCTACCCGATCTTTCGCGCCGCGGAGCACCCCGAGTTCCGGCCGGGGTACGTCAGCGCCACCTGGGTCGACCCGGACCAGATCGTGCTCGAGGTGTACAGCGTGCCGCCGGCCCGGAAGAAGCGCGCGAAGCCCAAGTCGGTGCGGCGCCCCGCCGCGAAATCGACCCGCCGACGGCGGCCCTAGGCGACGAGCTCGTCGGCCGTCGGGGGAGTGCGGGACTCCCGGACGATCTCGTCCAGCGGTCGGCGGGGGCTCGGGTGCTCCCGCTCGGCGAAGGCGGCGGGGAGCCGGCGCGCGTCCCCCCGGTGGCCGAGGACGATCGCCGCCATCACTTCGTACTCCGTCTCGGGGACGCCCGTGAGCTCGTAGACACGTTCCGGTAGGATCCCGCCCATGGCGTGGGCCGAGAGACCGAACAGTTCCGCCTGAAGGGCGATGGACATCCACGCGGCGCCGGCATCGAACGAGGCTTTGGCGTTCACGACCGGGCCTTGATCCTGGGAGCGAAGGTGACGTCGGGCGAACAGGTAGATCAGTACCGGGGCATGCACCGCCCAGGCCTGGTTGTACGGGTGCAATCCCGGTAGAAGTCGTGCGCGGTCCTCGGGCCGTTGGGCGTAGACGAAGAGCCACGGCTGTTCATTGCTGGACGAAGGGGCCCACCGGGCCGCCTCGAAGATGGCCTGGAGCTCCTCCGGGTCGACGGGCTCGTCGGTGAAGGCGCGCGGCGACCACCGGTTCACGAACCACGGAGAGACCCCCGATTCGGTCGGACGCGACCGGAGGATCTCGCTGGAGGTATCACGGTCGGCGAGGGCGGAGGTCGAAGGACCCGATCGGGTTGCGGACGTCGCGCTCATGAGAATAGGTATCGAAAGCGTAGTATTTACACTATACTATTACTACTAATGCCTCAGGTTACCCGGGCGTCACTCGGCCCATCCTCCTCACGGAACGACACTCCGCGCTCTCCATCACTACCACAATGACTATAGCTCCCCAACGGATAGTAACGGTAAGAGGGACCGACCGTGCCTGACCGTTCAAAATCGCCCGCGGGTCGCCGGGCCGGCCCGGCGCCGGAGAGGACCGGTTGCCCGGTTGAAACGCTGTTCACCATGCTCGGGCGCCCCCACATGTTGCGCATCCTCCATGCGATCCTCGAGCGTGAGGGGGAACGCGCCCGATTTAGCGAGCTGGTCGTGGAGCTCGAACTCGCCCCCACGACGCTCTCCTCCCGTCTTAAGACGCTCGTGGAGACCGGCATCCTCCTTCGCCGTTCGTACAGCGAGATCCCTCCGCGCGTGGAGTATGAGGCGACGGACAAGGCGCGCGCATTCGGCGATATCTACCGGGCCCTGGGGCGATGGGCGCAGGAGCACGATCTGAACGCCCGGGCCGTCGTCTCCGTGACCGGACGGGCCTAGCGCGCCGGCCCCCGGACCATGTGGCCGCCCGACCCGGGGCGGAGGCTCCGGACCTGGTCGACGCCGGCGATCCGCCGGAGTCGACGTTGCAGCATCGGCGCGTGCTCCCGGAGCGTGAAGACGTGCACGTGGGCCCCGGCGTCGTGCGTGTAGGCGGCGATCGTCGCTCCGCGCTCGTCGTTGGCAGCCCGGACCTCGGCGAGCACGGCCCGGGAGACGGGCGTCAGGTAGTCGAGCGAAGGGATCGTGGTCTCGCACACCGCTCGAAAGTCGTCGCACTCCTCCATGACCAGCGGAAACAACGCGCCGGCGTCACGGTCGCGGATCGCCCGCACCATCCGACGCAAACGGCTCGGGACGGCGGCCTGCCGTGCGGCGAATCGGGGGGAGGTCGCCACCGACCCCTGCATCGCTTCGGCCGATCGGACCGCCTTCTCGGGGGCGTTACGCAGCAGGCAGACGAGGTCGACGAGCTCCGGCCAGTGCTCCTCGGCGAACAGCGGACGTGCGTACGAATCTTTCCCGTCGACGCGAACGCCCGCCCGCCATTCCACGAAGCCCCCGAAGATCGAGCGGGTGGCGCTACCGGAGCCGAACCGCGCGAGCCTCGACAGATCCCGGGGCGACGGGCGCAGACCCGCCGCCGCGCTCGCGGCCCCGGCGAGGGCCGCAAATCCGCTCGCACTGCTGGCGAGTCCGCTCGCGGTCGGAAAGTTGTTGAACGAGGCGACGTCGGCCCCCTCCCGAAGTTCGGCCGCGCCCCGCACCCGGTCGAGAAATCTGCGCACCGCTTCCAGAGGCGGGCCGGTCGCGGGTCGGTGGTTCAGGACCAAAGTGTCCAGGGTCTGGCCCGGCACGAATCGGACGGTGGTGGTCGTGGCGATGCCGGCGAGGGTCACGGAGAGGGACGAGTTCCAAGGAAGACCGAGCGCGACATCCCGCATCCCCCAGTACTTCACGAGGGCGATGTTGGGCGACGCGGTGTAGGTGGCGCTCCGTTCCACCGACCGTCCGCGTTTCGCCATCGGCGCCGGCCCACCACGGGGAAGAGTACATATTCCCGCCGTCCGGTCGAAGCACCATGGCGTCGAGCCCCCCCGCGCCGGAACCCCGCCCGACCGCGACGCCCCGCGATTGGGAGCTGGTCGCGCAGCTCGCTGGGTTTCACCGTGAGGTCGGCTTCTCGATCGACGCCGCCGAGTCCGGTCACGGTCGCTGTACGGTGCGCGGCATCGTCGAACGACGGCATCTCAACATCAACGGCGTCGTCCACGGTGGCGTCTACGCCACGATCCTTGACACGGCGATGGGCGGCGCGGTCGTGACCACGCTCGGCGAGACCGAGGTAACGGCGACGACGTCGCTCTACGTCGAGTTCCTGCGACCGGCGAGCGAGGGGCACCATCTCCGTGCCGTCGGGGAGGTCGTCCGTCGGGGTCGCCACTTGGCCTTCGTGCAGGGCCATCTCACTGACGAGGATGGCCGTCCGCTGAGCCAGGCCCACGGCACCTGGTACATCTGGTCGACGTCGGATCCCTCAGCGCCTCCGCCTCCCCGCGTGGTGGCGACCCGTCGGCGCCCAAAGAAACGCTGAGCCGACGACGTGCCGCCGGGACCCGAGCGACCCGCAATCGGACGCACCGAAATGAATTAGGCCCCGAGGACGTTCCCTTCTTCATGCCCGCTCGAAGCCGCGTGCCAAAACCGCCGATGCGCGACGAGTTCGAGGCGATGACCCGCGACATGGCCCAGGACGCGGTCGCGGCGGCTCGCTTGAGCTGGAGGATGGCCGCCCGCGTGGGCCGATTCGGCCTCCATGTCGCCGAGCGCGCGACGCGAGAGCTGATGGAAAGCCTCGAGTGAGTTCGCCCGGACCAATCTTAAATACCGAACGCCGGTCGCCCGCTCGGCTGACGGCCAAAGCGGTGGGGCAACACCCGGTCTCATTCCGAACCCGGCAGTTAAGCCCACTGGCGTTCCACGCGGTACTGAAGTGCGCGAGCCTACGGGAACCGTGGAAAGCTGTCAGCCTCCCTTTCCGCGCGCCGTGAAGTTTACGTCGCGTTCGGTTCTACGTTAAATCGGTCGTGCGGGTCGCTCGGTCGTGATCCTCGGCGCCCACATCGGTATCGCCGACGGTCTCGCCGAGGCGCCGGTCGTGGGCCGTAAGATCGGCTGCGAAGCGATCCAGATCTTCTCGAAAAGCCCGCAGATGTGGGGCGGCCCTCCGCTCGCGGAAGCCTCCGCCAAGGCGTTCGCGGAGGCGGTCCGGCACGAGGGCCTTCGGACGACCGCGGTCCACCACGGTTACCTGGCGAATCTCGCTTCGCCGAAGCCCCCACAGCTCAAGCGGTCCCAGGCCGCGTTTTTGGACGAGCTCAAGCGCGCGGAACTGCTCGAGGTCGACCACCTGATCCTGCACCCCGGCGCGCACATGGGCTCCGGGGCGGAGACCGGGGTCACGACGATCGCCGAGAGTCTCAACGCGGCGTTCGACGCGACGCCGGGCTTCAAGGTCCGAGTCTTGCTCGAGAACGCGGCGGGTCAGGGGACGGCGATGGGGACCCGTTTCGAGGACCTCGCGGACGTACTGCGCCGCGTCGTCGACCGGCAGCGGGTGGGGATCGCCCTCGACACCTGCCACCTCTTCGCGGCCGGCTTCGACTTCCGCACTGCGATCGGGTACGGCGAACTGATCGATCGGATCGAGGCGACGTTCGGGGTCGACCAGGTCCGGGCGTTCCACCTGAACGACGCCAAAGCCGACGTCGGCTCCCACCTCGACCGGCACGAGAACATCGACCAGGGGAAGATCGGGGCGGACGGGTTCCGGCCGTGGCTCGCCGACCCCCGTTGGGCCGACCGGGCCGGCTATCTCGAGACGCCGCTCGGGGACGATGATGGGTACGCGGCCTACGAGCAGGACCTCACGACCCTGCGCGGGTTGACGAAACCGGTCGCCGCCAAGCGGGCCCGTCGCCGAACCTCCCCGTAGTCGCCCGTGACCGCCGGGACGAAGGATACGGCGATGAACGGCGGTCCGGGGAGTCCGGCGACCGCGGGGCTGGACATACTGGCTCAGCGTGCGGCGCAGGACCCGACCATCTCCCTCGTCACCGGGCCGAGCGAACGGGAGGATCATCGGCGGCTGGTCGCGACCCTCTCGACACGAGCGACCGTATTGGATGAGGCCTCGGACCGGCTCTGGCGCGAGGTCGAACGACGGCGCGGGCCGGGCGCGACCACGGTGGTTCTCCTGCCGCACCTCGGCTACCTGGGCGCCACCTACGAAGCGGTGCGTTCCGAGGTCGCGACCCCGAAGTCGAACGTCAAGATCATCGCGATGGACGGGGGCCTCATCGGACCCCCGGTTCCGCCTTCCGCCCCGGTCCTCGAGGATGTCGGATTGATGGCGACCCTCCCCGCGATGACGGTCGTCGCCCCCGCGGACGCGGCGAGCGCGCGCTCCGCGCTCGCGGCGGTCCTCGATCACGAGGGACCCGCCTACCTGCGACTCGCCACCGGAAATCGCCCCTCCGTCGGGCGTACGGAGTTTCAATTGGGCGTGGCCCCGGCCGTGCATGCCGGGGACGACCTCACCCTCGTCGCCGTAGGCGCGCTCGTCGCGCGGGCGATCGCGGTAGCGACCGAGATCGCCCAGATGGGGCTCAGGGTGCGCGTGCTCGATGCCGCGAGCGTGAAACCGATCGATGCGAAAGCCATCCTCCGGGCTGCCCGGGAGACGGAGGCGATCGTGACGTTGGAGGACCACACGGCCTTGGCCGGAATCGGTTCCCAAGTGGCGGCGCTCGTGGCCGAGCATCGGCCCGTCACGGTGAGCCGGCTCGGGGTCCCCGACCTCTTTGCCGCACCGGTCGCGACCCTCGAGGAGGCCGACCCGTTCGGACTTTCCCGCGAGCGGGTCGTTGAGGCGTGCCTCGACCTCTTGCGACGCAGGGGCAAGGTCTAGTACCCGAACCCAGTGGACGCGCCCGGGACCCGACGATGAAGCTGTTCCTCGATACCGCGCACCTGACCGAGATCCAGACGATGTGGGACATCGGCATCCTGGACGGGGTGACGACCAACCCCTCGCTCGTCGCGAAGGAGGGGCGAAAGTTCGACGACGTCCTCAAGGAGATCACGGCCCTCGGCATCCCCTCCGTCTCGGCGGAGGTCGTCGCGACCGACACCGACGGCATGCTCGCGGAAGGGCGGCGGCTCCGAGAGATCCACCCCTCGATCTACGTCAAGTGCCCGATGACCCCCGCGGGCCTCAAGGCGACGAAGATCCTGGCCAGCGAGGGTACCCGCGTCAACATGACGCTCGTCTTCTCGGCGAACCAGGCCCTGCTCGCGGCGAAGGTCGGCGCGGCGTACGTGAGTCCGTTCATCGGTCGGCTCGACGACATCAGCGAGGTCGGGATGGAGCTCATCGAGGACGTCGTCCAGATCTACCGGAACTATTCGTTCGCCACGGAGGTGCTCGTCGCGAGCGTGCGGCACCCGATCCACGTGCTGGAAGCGGCCAAGATCGGCGCGGACATCTGCACGATGCCGTACGCGGTGATGGAAAAGCTGGTTCAGCATCCGCTGACCGATATCGGGCTCGCGCGGTTCTTGGCGGATTGGCAGAAGGTACCGAAAGGGTAGCGGCGCGGCCGCCGCGGGTTATATTGCGCCGGGACGGTGCCGACGTTCCGATGCCGGAAGGGACCGCGCTACTCGAGAAGTACCTGACCCTGACGCACGAGGCGCTCTCCCGCGTGAAGGCCGCGGCGCCCGCGCGCTCGTTCTTGGAAGGTGCGAGCACCGACTTCCTGACGATGGCCCGGGCGTACGTGACCGACGCGGAGCACTTCCTCGCGCAGGGGGACCGGGATCGCGCGCTCGCCGCCGTGAGCTACGCGCACGGCTGGCTCGACGCCGGCGTGCGCTTCGGCCTGTTGGAGGCGGGCGGCGACGATGTCCGATTCACCCTCTACCGGTAAGATCCCCCCGCCGCTCGAGAACCCGCTCGCCGAGAGCATCCTCGCCGCGATCGAGAGCCACCTCCAGCAGCGGGAGGTTCGGCGCGACGATCTGTACCAACGCGCGCGCCGCCTGCGGCGGCTCGCGCAGGGAACGATGATCCGCCTCCACGAGGGAACCGGCGCGGCGTCCGAGGTCGCCCAGGTGCGACGCGGGGCGTCGGAGCTGGCCGAGTTCGTCCAGCGGGACGCCCGCGGCGATGCGTCGGTCGCCCTCGACGCCCTGCAGGAGGCCGTCGAAGCGTGCCTCCTCGGCGCGGTGGTCCAGGGCACCGAGCTGCCCGGGCCGGTCGAACTGGGGGTGGAGCCGGAGCCGTACCTGCTGGGCTTGGGCGACCTCGTGGGCGAGCTCCGTCGGCTCACCCTGGATCACCTCGTCCACAGCGACCTCGCGCGGGCGGATGCGACGCTCGCGCTCATGGACCGGGTCGTTCGCGTCCTCATGCGGTTCGACACGACGCGCGCGATCGTGGCGCTCAAGCCGAAGCAGGACGTTGCGCGCTCGCTCCTCGAACGGACGCGCGGTGATGTGACGATGGCCCATCTCCTCGAGCGGCACCGCTCCGGGGAGGCCCGAGGGAGCGGAGGGAAGGAGTGAACGCTCCCCGCCGCACCGTCGCCGTGATCGGCGGCTCCGGGGTGACCGGCATCTTCCCGGAGGGACCCGTTCAAAGCCACCGGCTCGCGACGGCGTGGGGCCCCCCTTCCGGCCCTATCGAGGAGGGCGAGCTCGGCGGGATGCGCGTCCTCTTCCTCCCCCGACACGGCCCGGGTCACTCGATCCCACCGCACCGCGTCAACTACCGGGCGAACGTCGACGCCTTGGTGAGCCTGGGCGCGCAGGCGATCGTCACCGTGAGCTCGGTCGGCTCGCTGCGGGACGAGCTCCCTCCCGGGACGTTCGTCGTCCCGGACCAGTTCGTCGATTTTACCAAGGGGCGCCCCACGACGTTCTTTGACGGCGGTCGCGTCTACCACGTCTCGCTCGCCGATCCGTTCTGCCCCGACCTGACCCGCACCGCGGAGGGCGCCGGTCGGGAGCTCGGCCTACCCCTTGCGATGGCGAAGACCTATGTCTGCGTGGAAGGGCCGCGCTTCTCGACGCGCGCGGAGTCCCGGTTCTACCGATCGCTCGCGGACATCATCGGGATGACGCTGGTGCCGGAAGTGACCCTGGCCCGCGAGCGCGCGATCTGTTACCTGTGCCTCGCGATGGTGACGGATTTCGACGTATGGGCGGAGCGACCGGTCGAACTCGACCAGATCGTCGCGACGATGCACGCCAACGTCGGGCAGATGCGCGGCTGGCTCGCGTCGCTGCTGCCGCGGCTGGGGGGCGTACCGACGTGCGCCTGCCGCCAGGCGTTGGACCACGCCGGCGTCTAACGCCGCGGGGAATCTAGCGCGGGCCGCGTCGGACCGTGATCGGGATCACACCGGCCGCGTACTCGCGCTCGGCGATCTCGACCGGGTCGATCAGCGTCGGGGGGATCTCGATGAGAATCGGGGCTCCCAAGGAGACCTGAAGTGCTCGAGCCCCGAGTATCCGAGCGCGCTCGAAGCGCGTGAACTCGGAGGTAGCCGGAGGCGACCCGGGGGCCCTCTCCGACACTACAGCTAACCTCGGGGCCGCGGATTCCTCTGCGGCCAGCAAGAAAGCCGCCAGCCGGCATATGGTATTTACGCTTTACGCGAGCGAAGGTGCTGCAGTCGGTCGACTGGGCCCAACGCCGTTCTTGAACGATTCGCGACACCCGACCGATTTGATTATTGGTCCCCGGAGCGGTGGCTCGTACGATCCCCTCGGGCAAGAAAATGGCCGCTGGAACTGCCTTCGCCAGCTTGGCGGGCTGGCTTCGGAGTGACCTTCGCAAGGCACGGAGGCTCAAGGTGGACTTCCTCGGGCCACGCGGTTCGCGCGAGGCAACGAGGTTTCGGCGCATTCGACTCACGATCGCTACCCTCCGCGAACCGTGGGATGCTCTGTTCATGATGGGAATCTTCACCGGATTGTACGGTCTCGCGATCGTCGGAGGTCTCGTGACGGTCACCGCGACGGGCTCAATCCTCGGTAGCGGCATCGGGGTTGCATTCATCGGGATCTCAGCCGGCATCTCCGCTCACCTCTGCACCGGGGGGGCCCGCCCCCGCCCTTCGTAGGCGAGACCCAAGGCGGCCGTCTTCGTCGGCGGTCCCCGGAGTTTGCTCGACCCAGAGAACCGGTACGCGCGGTCGACGACCCCGAGAAGAAACGTAGGACGAACCCTCCCTCGGAACGGCCGTCGGCCCAACCTTTCCGGGTGTCGGGGTAGCTACTTAGCTCGGCTGCGTTTCGCCGGCCCCCGTGGCGGCCGGGATCCGACGGCGGTTCCTGGTCCGAGTCTTTCGGCGGGTCTGGAAGTTCGTTGCGCTCTTCATTGGGATCAACCTGGTCGCCGCGGTCGGGTTCTACTTTCTCCAGGGTGCGCCGATCACACTCCCGAATGCCTTTTACTGGGCGATCGTGACGATCTCGACGACGGGTTACGGCGACTTGGTTCCCGTCGGTCCTGCCGCGCGCTGGTTCACGGCGGGGCTGCTCTACACGCAGATCTTCCTGCTCGGCTATCTATTCAGCGTCATCACCGGCATCGTGACGACGGAAGCGCAGAACCGAGCGCTCGGGACGCTGGGGACGTCGATGAAGGACCACGTGGTGGTCCTAGGATACTCCCCCGTTGGCCGCGCGGCGGTCCGGGAGCTCCTCCTGGAGGATCAGACGGTCGCCGTTGTCGCCGAGCATGCCGAGGATGTGGCGAACATCCGCTCGCTCGGGCCGGAATCCCGCCTCTACGCGACGTACGGCTCCCCGTCGGACACGCACATCCTCGAGCGCGCGAACGTGGCGACGGCGCACAGCGTGATCATCTGCACCCACGACGACACGACGAATCTCATCGCCTCGCTGAATGTGCGCGCGATGGCGCCCCGCGTCCGGATCGTCGTGTCGGTTTCGGCCCCCGAGCTCAAGGAGACGTTGCGGGCCGCCGGGGTCACCTACGTCGCGTCGCCGTCGGACCTCAGCGGACGGCTCTGCTCGAGCGCGGCGTTCCGCCCCGACGTGGCGAGCGCCATCGAAGAGCTGACCACCGAAACGTCCGGGGCCGACATCCACGAGTACGTCCTCGCGAAGGAGCTTCCGATCTCCACGCAGACGTTCGCCGAGGCCACGCGAACGGTGCAGAACGAGACCGGCTGCATCACGATCGGTTACGCACGGGCGGTCGATGATGACTACACGACCACGATCAATCCTCCCGGGACGTTCCGGCTCCGCCCCGGGGACGCGCTCCTGATGCTCGGTTCCTTGGACAATCTGCAGAAGTGCCGCAAGCTGTTCGGGATCGACCAAGGGCGCTAGGCGGACGCGATGGTCTCGCTCGCCCTCGTCGCCGCGGTCGCGGTCTTCGCCCTCGCGTACCTGTTGTTCACCTTCCGAGAGCGTCATCGACTCCTCATCGCAGCCGTGGCCGCGGGCGGCGTGGTGGTCGTCGGACTCGTTCCGTTCGGCCGGCTTCTCCCGACCGGCGTTTCGGGGCAAGGCTCCGTCGTGGAGTGGAATACGCTCGCCCTCCTCCTCGCGCTGTTTCTGTTCGCCGCGCTCCTCGAAGAGGTCGGCCTGTTCCGGTGGCTCGCCGAGGAGATTGCGGCCCGCAGCCACGGGCGACCCCGGTACCTGCTCTTCGGGCTGGCGCTCGCCGCGTTCGGCCTCTCGGCGTTCATCAACTCCATCACGGTCCTCCTCGTCCTGGCGACGCTGACGGTGAAGGTCGCCCGCGCGCTGGCCCTCGATCCGGTTCCGTACCTCCTCGCCGAGATCTCTGCCTCGAACGCGGGCGGGGCCGCCACGTTCGAGGGGGACCCCCCGAACGTGATCTTGGGGACGTACTTCCAGCTCAGCTTCGCGGACTTCGCGGAGCACGCCTTTCTCCCGGCCCTCGCAGCGTTCGTTGTGGTCCTGCTGATCTTTGGTCGCTCGGTCCGCCCGGCACTGCCCCCCAGCGTCGCGGCGATTCCCGTCCGCGTGGAGGTACTGCGCCGCGGACCGGCGGCGGCGGCGCTCGGCGGGTTCGGGGGCACGTTGGCGGTGTTCGCCTTCCAGGGGGCCCTCGGGATACCGGTGTGGGCCATCGGGGTCGGCGGTGCCGTGGTCGCCCTCGGGCTGGCGTGGGGCCTCGGCCACGGGCGCGAGATCGTCGCGCGGCTGGATTACGCGACGTTGCTGTTCTTCCTCTTCCTGTTCGTCCTCGTGGGGTCGCTCGTTACGACCGGGGCGATCACGGCCCTCGCCGGAGGGCTGCAACGCGCGGGGGGAGGAAATCTCCTCGTCACCGGGACCCTCCTCCTCTGGACCCTCGGGCTGCTCTCCTCGGTCGTGAACAACGTCCCGCTCGCCGCCGCGGCGGCACCCCTCATCGCCATCCTCGGCGGCAGCCCGGGGCTCGCGACGCGACCGCTCGTCTGGGCGACCGCGCTGGGTACGGACATTGGGGGGAGCGGGACGCCGATCGGCGCGTCGGCGAACGTCGTGGGGCTCGCCGCGGCGAAACACGAGGGCGTGGTCGTGTCGTGGCCGAGGTACCTCCGCATCGCGTTCCCGACGATGCTGGCCTCGCTGGCGGCCGCGAACCTGGTGTGGATCTTCGTCCACTAGGGCGGTCGGGCCCCGAGTCCGGACCTAATCCCCCGTCACGTCGAGGAGGAACTCGCGGATCGTCTTGAGGAACTGCAACGGTTCTTCGTACATCGCAAGGTGGCTGCTCCGGGGCAGCACGCGCAGGTGCGCGGGGACGATGCGGTCGGCCATGTCCCGGGACGCTTCGAGGAAGAAGTCGTACCGTCCCACGAGCACCAGCGTCGGCACCTCGATCTGCGCGTAGTACTTTCGGCCGTCCCACCGCGCGAGCGTCCCGTCGACCTTGAACTCGTCCCCCGTTCGGGTCATCATCGCACGGTAGACCGTCGGGCTCAGGTGCTTCGGCGAGAGCTCCGGGGGAAGCGGCGTGACGAAGCCGTGGGCCCAGGGGGCGGTGATCCGTTCGGCAACTTCCGCGTATTCGGGAGTATCGAACTTGCGCGCCTTCTCGAGCTCGCGCAGCCGACGCTTGAGGGGCTCGGGGGCGGCGGCCCGCATCATCTGGTTCGAGGCGCGGATCTCGGCGGCGCTACCGCCGGTCGCGCACAGCAGCAGGGAGGTCAGTCGCTCCTGGTACCGGTGGGCGTACTCGAGCGCGACGAATCCTCCCGCGGAGAAGCCGAGCAGGTGGAGCTCTTTGATGTCGAAGGCACGGCGGATCCCCTCGACGTCCTCCGCGAGCTGTTCGACGGTGTATTCGCTCGGGCGTCGCGGCGCCCAGGATTTGCCGACCCCCCGAGGGTTGAACAGGACCACGCGAAGATGCGCGTTCGCGAGCTTGAGCAGGGGTCGGAGGTAATGGTAGGTGAAGCCGGGCCCTCCCGGGTGGACGAGCAGCGTCGCCGGACCTTGGCCCTGCGAGATGTACTCGAACGAGCGACCGCCATGCACCTTGACGTACCGGGTGCGGGCCACGGACCGGCGAACGGCCCCGGCGGATAAGCCCTGCCGGAGCGCCGGCGGAGTCGGCTCGAATCGCGGCGCGTGCGGACGGCTAGGTGCGTCCCCAGCTGCGGACGTCGCTCCGGAGGAGGAAGAGGAGTCCGACCACCAAGGTCGCCCCTCCCGCCAGTGCGAACGCGAACCCGACGCCGAACGCTACGACGAGGAGCCCACCCACGGCGAGCCCCGCCGGGACCATCGCGTAGCTTCCTGCCTGGTCCATCGCGAAGTACCGTCCGAGGAATTCGCCGGGGACGACCTTCTGGACGGCGGAAAGGAACGTGATGTTGCTCACCGCGGTCAGGAACCCGAGGGCCGCCAAGCTCGCGATGGCGACGGGGATCACGGGGAAGAGCACCATCACGATCAACGGTGGCCCGCTGAGGGCCCACAGAACCGAGATCCATAGCCCCGGGGAACGGTCGATGCCGAGGCGGCCCACGATCAGGAGCGCCCCCACGGCGTACCCGGCCGATTGGACGCCGACGAGGAGTCCGAAGACCGCGGGACCGGCGTGGAGGAGGTTGGTGACGTAGACGACGATGAAGATCAGGTAGTACGTGAAAAAATTCAGTGCCATCGCGCCCAGCGTAAAGGCGAGCAGCGCTCGCTGCGTGAGGAGGAACCGCAAGCCCGCGCGAACGTCCGAGAGGATCGACGGGGCGGCGGGGGTGGCCGGCTCCCCGCTTCGCGCCACCGCCGTCGGAACGATCATCAAACCGATCATGAGCGCGGAGAAGGCGAACGTGAGGGCGTTGAAGATCAGTCCGCCGGCGATGCCGACGATCAGGATCAGGGCGCCCCCGATCGGGCTTCCGACGAAGCCGGCGACGGTTCTCCCGGCCTCGAGGACCCCGTTCCCGCTGGCGAGGTTGTCCTTACCGAGCAGCGACGGCAAGAGTGCGTTCGAGCTCGGGCCGAAGATCGTCCCGAACGCGCCGGCGATCAGCACCGCGAGGAGGAGCACGGGGAGATTGAACCCTAAGGTGAGGACGGCGACCGCAAGCGCTCCCCACGTCGCGGCGCGGGCGAGATCCGAGACGATCATCAGTCGACGTCGGTCGAACCGGTCGACCCACGCCCCAGCGACGACCCCGATGGTCAGGGTCGGTACGAATTCGACGACGCCGAGGCTCGCTAGGTAGAGGGCGTTACCGGACGAATGGTAGATCAGCCATTCGATCACGACGTTGCCGACATAGAACCCGCTCGCGGAGACCACGGCCCCGAGCCAGAGCAAGGAGAAGTTCCGGTTCCGAACCAGCCGTAGGAAAAGCGGGGAGCCGGGGGTGGACGCACTCAAGATCTAACCACCTGGGCAGCAGGCCACTTGGCGGGATACTGGCCCCGGGAAACCGCCGAGAGGTCCGATCATGATCCTCCCCGGCGTTCCGTCCGCGCTTCCGAAGTATCGACGGACGCGCTCACGGAGCGCACTCCCTCGAATTGACCGCGCCCTTCGAGTGAGGTACCCCCCATGGATTCTCAAAGCGACCCGACCGTTCGCCGAGGAACCCGTACCCACCGTCCGAGGAGAGGGTTCAGAGCCAGTCGTACCCCTCGCCCCGATGGATGATCCGTGTCACCCGAACTTCCGTGCTTGAGAGGGCGAAGATGACTCGGTAGTCTCCAACCCTCGGCCGGAAGAGGTCCTCTCGGCCACGAGTCCCGCGCAGTCGCTTTAGATCGCCCTGTCCGGACCGCGAGAACTCTACAAGCGCCGCGTACACCCGGCGTCGAACAATCACGGGGAGGTGGTTGTAGGTCCTTTCCGCGGCTCCGGAGAGAAGGACCTCGCGAGTCACGAGGGGTTCCGAAGCCGAACCCAGTGACTCTCGCTTCGGAGGATCTCATACTGGTCGTCCATGAAGTCCGAGTATTCGGCCGCCTTCAGGAGGCGGCGAACGATCTGGTCGTAGGTTTCGCCCTTGCGCCCTACCGCCTTCAGATGCTCTCGAGTCGCCGGGGACAATTGGATGGTGGTGACGGCCATCGACCCGACGAGGAACCCCGGCTATATGATATTATGTGGCGCGATATGTAGCCTATGGCAGCGCATAGGCCACGCCGTGTGCCATCACCCAATTCGCGGGCGAGGCCGGCGGGCCGGTTCAAATGCGGGCACCGGGATTTGAACCCGAGTTGTAGACTTGGCAAGCCTACGTGATAACCAGACTACACTATGCCCGCACGCGCCGGCGCCAACGGCCTTCGGCGCGGCGCGCCACTAGGTCCCCACTTATAAGTCTGCGCGCGCGGGGACGCCGTCGACCTCGTCGAGGGCGAAGCCGGGCTGCGAAGTCCCCCGTGCATGACCGAGGAATCTAGCGTCGACTTTCGGCGGCCCGCCCCGTTGCGAGAGGGGGAGGTGGTCCTCCTCCGGCAACGCGAGGGACTGTCGTACCTCGTGCCCCTAGCCGCGAAACCGACCGCGATCGAAGGGATCGGCGTGGTCGACCTAGGACCGGTCATCGGCCGGGACCCGGGAACGATGCTCCCATGGGCCGGTGCGTCGTTCCGCGTGCTCCGTCCGTCGCTCGCGGACCTCCTGGGCCACCTCCGGCGGCGGGCCCAGATCGTCACCCCGAAGGACGCCATGTATCTCCTCTACCTAGCGGGGGTAGGTCCGGGTGCCCGGGTCGCGGAGGCCGGTTCCGGTAGCGGGGCCCTCACGATCGTGCTGGCCCACGCCGTCGGGCCGGACGGACGCGTGGTGTCGTTCGACCGTCGCGCCGACTTCCTCGCCAACGCGCGCCATAACGTCGCCGCGGCAGGATTCGCGGATCGCGTGGAATTCCTTGAACGCGATGTCCAAGCCTCAGGATTGGACGGAGGGCCGTTCGATGCGGCGATCCTCGACCTTCCGGAGCCGTGGAGCGTGGTCCCGTCCGCGCGCGCGAACGTGCGCGCGGGAGGCCGTGTGGCAACGTACACTCCCACCTACAACCAGCTCGAACGGACGGTGCGGGCGTTCCGGAGCGAGCGGTTCGAGGAGATCCGCAGCGTCGAGCTCCTCGAACGGGCGCTGCACGTCGGGGAGGGCGGGACCCGACCCGACTTCGACATGCTGGGGCACACGGGATTCCTGACGGGTGCGCGCCGGATGGAGTGAGCATGGTCAACGGGGCGCTCTCCCTGGGCGCCTTCGTTGGCGTGCTCCTCTCCGGAGGATTCGTGTACTGGCAGGTCGGGCGGTACGCGGCGCCGCAGGTCCCGGTCTCCCTGTTCGATGAACGCCGGGAGGTCTACTCGTTCGTCATCGGATTGTTCGTCGGGGTCCCCCTATCGCTGTTCCTAATCTTCCTCACCAACGCGGCGGCCAACGGCGCCCTCACCTCGGCGCTGGTCGACGTCGCCTTCCTCGCCATCGGGGGCGAGCTCGCCCAATGGGCGCTGCTTCGAAGCCGGTATTTTGGGGAGGGATCCTCGGCCCCGTTCTACGCGCTGGGACTCCGCGCCGGCATCGGAGGGATCCTTGCCCTCGCGATCGTCACGCAGTATCTAGAGGGGTCGACGTTGACCCTCGAGGGGCTCGCCCTCACCCTAATCGAATCGGTCGCCCTGCTGGCCATCCAGGTCACGGCCGGCCTCGTCGGGCTACCGGCCCGCGGCGTTTCGGCGCCGCGCTTGGGACGGCCCGTCTCGGCCGCGTTGCTCGCGGCCGGAGGGCTCGGGTTGCTCGTCGTCGCTACGTCCTCGGGGACGGTCGACGGGATCCTTGGAGCCGGCGCGGTCATCGCGATCGCGGCGGTCCTATACCGCGGACGACGGGACGTCACCCTCGGAACCATCCATCCCCCTGGGGCGCCGGTGCCCGTGCCCACGCCATTCGGCCGGCGCGGACCGTAGCGCGCGAAGGCGCCGCCTACGCGTGTCCGGTGTAGCCGTGCCCGGCCAGCATGATGATCAACAGGAGCACGATCGAGAACAGGACGATCAGTCCGTTCAGGCGGCGGTCCGCGACCCATGCGGCGAGGTCTTCCGGAGAGGCCTGAGCCGGCGGGCGCTTCAGCACCCAGTGGAGCTTGACGCCGGCGCCACTTCCGAGGAAGAACAACCCCAGCGACCAGATGATGCCGGACGCCAGGACGGCGTTGGCGTTGGCCTGCAAGTACGAGTTCAGATTCCCAGCGGTGCACCCGGTGGATCCGGCCACACAGTTCGCGGGGAAGCTCCCCCAGATCACCTGGACGAGGGTTCCGACGAACAGCAGCACGAATCCGATCACGCGTCCCCAGAACGCGATCATCGGCCACGGGTTCATCGTCCCCGCAGGGGCGACGGGCATCCACATCGGCGGCGGGGGCGCGGGCCCGGGCGCAACGCCATCGGTCATCGGAACCGGTTCGTGGATTCGCCGAGATAAACCCTCCCTTTGGGCGGCACGGTGCCCTCGAGGGCCTTACCGCGCCGACCGTTCGCGCCCCGGAGGAGTCATAAACGGCAGGCTCTCCGTCCGCCTCCGATGGTCCGGGGAGGGGAACGGTCTCCGTTCTCGCGCAAGCTCCGTCGGTTCCTCCGCACCAACCGGTTCGTGCTCTCGATCCTCCTCCTCGCGCTCGGGATCCTGATGACCGTCCTCGCGGTCGGGGATTTCACGCCGCTCATGACGACGGCGCCGTTCCCGTCGATCAACAGCGTGACCGACGGAAGCTCCTCGGGCGGCGTCAACTACAACCTGGTGTTCATCGTCGCCGGCCCGATCGTGGTCCTGATCGGCGCGTACCTCGTCGGGTCGTACTACCTCGCGCGTCGGAAGTTCGAGCACCTCATGGTAACGAAGAGCAAGGCGGAGTTCCTCCGCAACCTCCCCGACCTCGAGGACCTTCTCTGGGACCTCACCCCGGACGACGAGACGCGGTACCTCGAGAAGAAGGCGGACCTGCGCGTCCGCCGTTAGGCACCCCGTCTCTTCCGGTTCGGACCGCCGTTAAGTAGCGTGGTCCCGTCGAGCCCCCGTGGCGTCGACCGGCGGCCCGGCCGGGCGCGAGGAGTTCCGCTTCCGGCGGATCGAGAAGCCCGAGGAGTTCCGGGCGGTCGAAGAGCTCCAGCGCGAAGCCTGGGGGATGAGCACCGAACCGCCGGTGCCAACCGCGCTGCAACGGGCGACCCAGGACAACGGAGGCCTCGTCCTCGGTGCGTTCACCGACATCTACCTCGCCGGATTCACCTTGGGCTTCCTGGGGTGGGACGGGGAAGCCCTGTACCACTACTCGCACATGACGGCGGTCCGGCCGCCGTACCAGAACCACCATCTGGGATTCCGTCTCAAGTCGTTCCAGCGGGACGAGGTGCTGCGGCAGGGCCTCGCAACGATCCGGTGGACGTTCGACCCGCTGCAGAGCCGGAACGCCTACCTCAATCTACGACGATTGGGGGCTCGCCCCGACCGATACCTGGTCCATTACTACGGTCAACTCGACTCCGAGGTGAACCGCGGTCTCGAAACGGACCGGGTACGGGTCATCTGGGAGCTCAAGCGGCCCGAGGTCGAGCAACGCCTGGCCGGCCAGCTCCCGACGGCGGACGCCGACCGGAAGCGCTGGGAGGCCAGCACGCCGCTCGTGACCACGGAGCCGTCCGATAGTGGTCTCCGGGTCCCGACCGTCGTGGCGGAGCCGACCGGAGGACCGTCCCACCTCGAGATTCCGTTCGACCTCGCCCTCGTCCGCCAGCACGAACCCGCGAAGCTCCGGATCTGGCGCCATGCGGTCCGGGATGCGCTGCGCGCCGCCTTCGACCTGGGCTACACCGTCGACGACTTCGCGGTCGTCTCCGCGGAGCACGAGCGACGGAGCTTCTACTTCCTGACGCCGCCGGATGCCTCGCGCCCGGGGACGACCCCGACGTAGATGCGCGTCGTCTCGGCCGAGCTGATCGAGCTCGACCTCCCGCTCGTCGCACCGTTCGCGACGAGCTTCGGCGTCGAGCGCCGTCGCCGAGTCCTCCTCGCCGCCCTCACGACGGCGGACGGCCTGACGGGCTGGAGCGAGTGCGTCGCCGCACGGGAGCCACGATACTCGAGCGAGACGGTCGAGACGGTCCGGGGGACGATCGTCGAGCATTTGCTACCGGCCCTTGCGCGGTCGCGCGAACCGACACCGGCGAAGTTCGACCGCGCGGTGGGCTGGATCCGCGGGCATCGGATGGCGCGCGCGACGATCGAGATGGCGCTGTGGGACCTTACGGCGCAGCGTCGCCGGATCTCGTTGGCCCGGGTCTTGGGAGGGCGACGCGATCGCGTCGAGGTCGGGGTCAGCGTCGGGCTTCATCCGACGACAACGGCCCTTCTCCGGTCCATCGAGCAGTACCAGCAAGCCGGCTACGGCCGGGTGAAGCTCAAGGTGCGCCCGGGGAGGGACGAAGGGCCGGTCCGCGCGGTGCGGCGTTCGTTCCCCGATCTCCGCATCTGGGTGGACGCGAATCAGGCCTATCCGGCCTCGGCGGTGAAACGCATCTCCCACTGGCTCCGGCGATACGCCGTCGAGATCGTGGAGCAGCCGTTCGCTGCCGGCGCTCTCACGGCGCATGCTCGCCTCGCCCGCACGGGAGCCGCCCGAGTCGCCCTCGACGAATCCGTCGAGGATCGAACCGGATTCGAGGAAGCGCGCCACCTGGGGGCGCTGGGAGCTCTCAACGTGAAGCCCGGTCGCGTGGGCGGCCTGGGTCCCGCACGCACGATCGCCGGGGCGGCCCGCCGGTCGAGGATCCCGGCCTGGGTGGGTGGGATGCTTGAAACCGGCATCGGCCGAGCGCACAACGTCGCGCTCGCCTCGACCGCGCCGTTCACGCTCCCGGCCGACCTTTCCGCGAGCGACCGGTACTTCGCCGATGACATCGTCGAGCCTCCGTTCGCGCTCGGGCCGGGGAGTACTCTGCGTGTTCCGTCCGGGGTCGGCCTAGGGGTCGCGATCGAATGGCGCGAACTTCGACGACACGTTCGTCGACGTCGGACGTACACGATTGCGCCCTGAGCTACGCTTCCGCGGACCTCGTCCCCCGGGCGCGGAGGTGCGAACCTAATGGGGAGCGCCGACGTTGTACGCGTGTGTCGGTCGCCCCTCGCCGACGGTCGACCACCCCCCGAGCGATCTTCGCGCTCCTCCTCCTCGCACCCGTCGCCTTCGGGATCGGGGCGGCGCTGCTCGTCGGCCCGCTCCCGAGCGCCCCGCTCCAGGTCGCCCCGAAACCCGCGATGGTCACGCTCGAGGTGATCGGTCTCGTCATCGCGGGATTCTTTCTCCTGCTCATCGCGGCCCTCCTGATACCTCTCATCGGCGGACGCCGCGGTCTTGGCTCGGGCTTCGTGACGCTCGCGCTCGTCTACCTCCTGGTCGGGGTCCTGATCGTGATCGCCTTGCATCTCGTGGCACCGGCGGGCTTGGCCGGCACCGGAACCGGACCGAACGGTACGAAGCCCCCACCCCCGCCGCCGGGGAGTTCGGGCAACGCGAGCGTCGGTTTCCCGGGAGGCATCCTGCTCCCTTCCTGGGTGCTCTACGTGATCGTCGGCGTCGTCGCGGTCCTCGCCGGCGCCGTCGCGGTGCCGTTTGCGATCGGCCGCCGGGAGGCGAGGATGGCGCCGCCGAGAGGTCCCGAGCCCTCGCGCGGCCGCTCGGCCATCACCGACGCCCTGAGCGAGCTCGACGACGATTCGCTCGTCCCGCGCGAGCGGATCATTCGAGTCTACCAGCGACTTCTGCGGCGCGTCGGCCCGCGTGCGGGCGACCTCGACCGGATGACGGCTCGCGAGATCGAGACATCGTGCCGGGTATCGCTGGGGATCGGCGCCCAAGCCGCCCACGAGCTCACGAGCCTTTTCGAGGAAGCTCGGTACTCCGACCATGAGATCGACGGGGCGATGGTCGGACGCGCCCGCGCGGCGCTCGAGGTCGCCCTCGCCGACCTGGACCGACGGCGCGCCGGGCCACGAACGTGAACGGCTGGGCCGTGCTCTCGCTCGCGGGGGCGATCCTTGGTTCGGCCGTCGCGGTGATCGCCGGAAGCGATGAGACGACCGCCGTTCCCGCCGGGCTGCTCGCGGTCGCAAGCGCGGCGGTGTTCGCGATCCTCCTCTTGAGCGAACGGGCGGACTGGCGCGTGGTCGATTCCGAGCCCGCGGGTGGCGCGCCGTTGTCGATCCTCGTCGAGGGGTTCCGCGGGAACCCGCTCGGGCGCCAGGCGGTCGTCGGCGCGGTCGCGAGCCTGGAACGCGATCTACCTCCCGGGGAACGACCGAGCCTGAGCCTACGGGAGGAGCAGGAGCTGCTGGCCGGGAGCCCGGCCGAGTTCGACGCCTGGGTCCGCTCGCATCTTGACCGGTTGGAACGGGAAATGTGAGCGCACCCCAAGGCGACACCCCGCTGGCCCTACGGCCCCGGGCCCTCCTCCTGTTCGGCGCCGCCGCCTTTCTCGTCGGCTTCGGGGTCGTCGCTCGCTCGCCGGCCGCGTTCCTCGCCGCCGTGCCCTTCGCTCTCGCGCCCGCCGCGGCCGCCTTGCTCGCCCCTCCCTCGGACCAGGTCGTCCGATTGGAGTGGTCGGCCGAGGGGAGTGCGTCCGAGGTCCGGGTAGAGGGCCGTCTCGAGGTTCCCGCCGCGATGCGGCCGACGGATCTCGCCGTGGCCTTCTACACCGCCGATCCGCTGGTCACGGTCGGGTATCCCGAAGTCGTGCCGGAGGAGGGAAGTCTCGCGCTCCGGGCGGCGTTCCGCGCCCCGTTCCCATGTCTGGCGTGGATCGCGATCCCCGACGTCCGGTGGCGGGACCCGCTCGGGCTCGTCGATCGGCCGGTCCCCGTGGAGGGTTCCGCGCTTCACATCGAGCGGTTTCCCCCGGAGGTCGCTCGTCTCGGCGCCGTCCGCCTGCGACGCACGACCCTGTTGCCCGGGGAGACGCGTTCGCGCCGACTCGGGACGTCCGGTGAATTCTTTGGACTGCGACCGGCGCTTCCCTCCGACCCGGCGCGGAGGATCAACTGGCGCGCCACGGCCCGAACGGGTCAGACGATGGCGAACGAGTTCTACCTGGAGCGGACCGGGGACCTCCTGATCGTTCTCGACCTCCGGCCCACCTCCCTCGGCGCCGACGCCGACGAGACCCTGCTCGCGATCGGCCGCGCCGGCGCGCTCGGGATCGCCTCGGCGTTCCTGAACGCGAAAGCCCGCGTCGGACTGGCGACGTTCGGCGAATTCGCGACGACCGTCCCGCTCGCGCGGGGTCGGATCCAGCGGTCGCGGATCGCGCGGACGTTGGAGCGCTCGCAGCTCGCGACCGAAGCGGGCCCGGCGGAGCGGCTCGCGATCTCGCTCCGACGTTTCTTCCCGCCCGGGGTCAGCACCGTCCTGATCAGCTCCCTGGCCGAAGACGAGAGCGAGCTCGTCCTGCCGCACCTCCGCCGACGCGGATTCCCCGTCTTCGTCCTGACCCCGTCCCCGCTCCCCCTGCTGCTGGAGGCGCGATCGTCCATCGCCCCGTCGACGGCGACCGCCGGGCGCCTCCTCACCCTGATGCGCCGCCGGAGGATCGCGGCGGTCTGGCGGGAAGCGCCGGTGATCGACTGGACCGACTACTGGTCGCTCGTTCCGTTGATGAACTTCCTCACGAGCCCGCTTCGGAATCCGAGGAACGCATGAGTCGGACCGATCTCGCGGGTGTTCTCCGAAGCGTCCCATCGGCGGTCGGGCTTCTGCTCGTACCCGCCCTCGCCCTGGCCCTCGTCGGACAGGTTCCCGTCGCGGCCGCCGTTGTGCTACCCGCGGTCGCCGCCGGAGCCGTCGTCTTGTTCCGGTGGCTCAACGTCCGGTACCCCGACGTCGCGCTCCTTCCCCCGATGGTCGTACTCGGGATCCTTATCGGTCTCGCGGCCCCCGGCCCCGCGAGCGAGTTGTTCGCCCTCGCGGTCGCGGTCGGAATTCTCCTCTGGCTCGCCGTGGCCACGAACCCGGCCCGAAAGCTCCCCGACCTGGCGGCCGGCGTCGTGGTTCCGGCCTTCGGAGGTGGCGTGGCGCTGGCCCTCTCGCTCGTCGCGCCCTCGGGGTTCGCGTTCGTGGGCGCCGGCGCGACGTTGGCGGGGTTCGGTTTCGTCGTGGCGGCCGTCATCGTGTGGATGTTGACCCGTCCCGGACCGTCGGCGTCAGCGTGATAGGGGGGTGCGCCGTGGCGTCATTGGCCCGCCCAACGGCGCGGCCCGGATACCGACGAAGGGTCCCTCTCGACCGAACACGGACGTGTCGTCCGTACGGAGTGACGTGAGGACAACCCCGGGATCCGATAGCCCCGGCCTGGTCAGGACCCCGAGGCGGCCGACCGGCCTGCGATGACGCGGCTCCGTTACGGCCGGGGGATACGGGCGGGTCGCGGCGGCTCCTCGCAGATATAGGAGCTCGCCGCTCGCGCCGAAGGCAGGTTCTGGAGTGAAAGGCCAGGAAGCGCGGGACCTCGCCGCCGGGGTCCGCCGGGCGGTCAGCCAGGCGGTCGTGGGCCGGGAAAGCGTCCTCGACCTCATCCTGACCGGGCTCGTCGCCGACGGCCACCTCCTTCTCGAGGACCTTCCGGGGCTCGGCAAGACCCTGATGGCGAAATCGTTCGCCCAGGCCCTGGGCCTCGGGTTCCGCCGCATCCAGTTCACCGCCGACCTGCTCCCCCACGACATTCTCGGCGGCGAGGTGATCGACCCGGCGACCCGGACCTTGACGTTCCGGCCCGGTCCGCTGTTCACGAACATCCTGCTCGCCGACGAGATCAACCGGGCGCCGCCGAAGGTCCAGTCGGCGCTCCTGGAGGCGATGCAGGAGTACCAGGTCACCGGCGAAGAGAGCACGCGGCGCCTCGAGCGGCCGTTCCTCGTCCTCGCGACCCAGAACCCGCTCGAGCTCGAGGGGACGTACCCCCTGCCCGAAGCCCAGGTCGACCGGTTCCTGATGCGGCTCGCGGTCGGGTACCCGACGCGCGACGAAGAACGCGAGATCCTCCGCCGCCGGCGGGAGCGGCGCGAGGACGACGCGGTCGTCCCCGTCGCCCTCGCCCCCGGGCAGTTCCGTTCGATTCAGCAGGCGACCGAGGATATCCAGGTCGATCCGGCCGTCGAAGCCTACGCCGTCGACCTGGTCGCCCAGACCCGGCTCGACCCGAGGGCGGAGGTCGGCGCCTCGCCGCGCGGATCGCTCGCGTTGCTGAAGGTCGCCCGCGCTCGCGCGTTGCTCGACGGCCGGGATTACGTCGTTCCGGACGATGTAAAACTCCTCGCGATTCCGGCGCTCGCCCATCGCATCATCGTGAAGCCGGAGCCGTATATCCGGGGCATCCGAAGCGGCGACATCCTCCGCGGTTGCGTCGATCGGGTGCCGGTACCGAAAGTGCCGTAGCGACCCCTTCGGGGCGGTGTGCGGGGGTTCGGACCCGTCATGCAGGGTTAATTTCCCCCCCGACGTACCCTGGGGTGATGGAGGCCATAGGCGCCGCGCCGCCCCCCGCCTCCACACCGGTGCCGCGCCCGATCGTCGTGACGGTCCGTCGCTGGCTCCCGGCGCGTCGCCTCCTCTGGGTCGTCCTCGCGGTCCTCGGGGTCGTCGGTGTCCAGTTCCTCGGTGGCGGCCTCGGGATCGAGTCCCTCGTGGTACTCCCCCTCGTTGCGGTGAGCACGGACCTCCTCTTTCAGCAGGTCCGGCACCCGCGCCCGAGATTCCCCGACGCCGCGCTCGCGACCGGGCTGTTTTTGGCGTTGCTCTTTCCCCCGGCCGTCCCCCTCGCCGCGGCCGGCGCGGTGACCTTCGCCGCTATCGGGCTCCGGCACGTCCTTCGAGCGCGCGGCCGCCCGTGGTTCAACCCGGCGGCGGCCGGACTCGTGCTCGGAGCGGTCGCCTTCGGCCTCGCCCCCGCGTGGTGGGGGGCGGCGAACGAGGTGGCCGTGATCGCGGCGGGTGCAGCGGTGTTCGTCTGGAACCTCCCGCGATGGCGCGTTCCGGTCGCGTTCTTCTCGGTATTCACCGGATTGGCGATCTTGGGACGCCTCCTCGCCGCGGTGGGGACCGGGAGCTCGGGAGCTCTGAGCCTGACGACGCTCGCCGTCGCCGACCCTACCGTGCTGTTCTTCGGGCTCTTGTTGCTCCCCGATCCCCGGAGCGCGCCGGCCGATCCCCGGTTGGGATTCCTCTACGGCGCGGCGATCGCCACGGCGGCCTCGGTGATCCCGCTCGGGGTCCCGACGTTGGCGCTCCCGCTGGCCCTCCTCGTCGGCAACGCGATGGCCGTCGCCATCCGGTTGCGCAGGGTACTTCGCCGGGAGTGGGCCCTCGAGGAAGCGGGACGCTGGCGCGCTCCCGCGAGCGGGCCGCGGGCCCTCGGGCCGTCGCGGCGCTGGTCGCCGCTGCGTCGCATGACCGGGGGCGTGGGCGTCGTACTCGTGTTCCTCCTCTCGGTCGCGACCGTACCGGTCCCTGCGTACGGACCGCCGGCGATCGCCAACCACTCGGGCTCGGCGCACGGCAGCGCGGTCGTCGCCGTGGCGCTCTGTCAGCACGACAATCCGGTGATCAACAAGGCGACGCTCCACCACCTCCACCACGTGCTGGGGCCGTCGGTCGTCCTCGTCTACCAGCGGACGACCGGGATTCTCGTGTACTACGATCCCGTCCACCACCAGACCGTGAAGGAGACCGACCTCTACCAGGACCTCGGGTACGCCGAGTTCGCCACCCACGATGTTCGGGTCGCCGGTTGCGTCGCCTGACCGAAGCCTCCGTCCCGAGCGACCGATCTACGGCGGCAACTGTTTTCAAGGGAGTTCGGGTCGCGCACCCGTGTCCACCGGGCGGCCGATCGTCCTCGTGGCGGACCCGATCGACGCCGGGGCCATCGACCGGATACGGAGCGGCCCGTGCGACGTCGTCGACGCGAGCGGCGGCGCCCCGACCCTCTCCGAGCACCTGGCCACGGCGTGGGCGCTCGTCGTCCGGAGCCGCACCCAGGTCACCTCCGCCACGCTCGCGAAGGCTCCGAAACTTTCGCTGATCGCCCGGGCGGGGGTCGGCGTCGACAACGTCGATGTGGCGGCGGCGACGGCCCGCGGCATTCGCGTCGTGAACGCTCCGACCGCGGCCACGACGAGCGTGGCCGAGCTCGCGGTGGCCCTGATCCTCTGGCTCGTCCGCGAGCTTTCGGGACCGGTCGCCGCGACCCGGGCGGGAAGCTGGAAACGCGGCCTGGCCGGGCACGAGCTGGCCGGGAAGACGGTCGGATTCGTGGGCTACGGCCGAATCGCCCGCGAGGTCGCGCAGCGCCTGGCCCCGTTCGGCGTCACCGCGATGGCGTTCGACCCGTACGTGGCAACCGCCGTGGACGCGACCGCGTTGGTCTCCCTCGACGACCTCCTCGCCCGGGCCGACGTCGTGAGCCTCCACGCCGCGCTCACCGCGGAGAACCACCACCTGCTCGACGCCCGTCGCCTCGCCCAGATGCGACCCGGGGCCGTGCTCGTCAACGTCGCGCGCGGCCCGCTCGTCGACGAGACGGCGCTCCTCGCGGCCCTCGAGTCCGGCCACCTCGGCGGCGCCGCCCTCGACGTCTTCGAGACCGAGCCGCCCACGAGGACCGCGCTCTTGGCGCACCCGAAGCTGATTCCGACCCCGCATCTCGGGGCGTCGACGCCGGAAGCGCAGGCGCGGGCCGGGGCGGTCGTGGTCGATGAGATCCTCCGAGCGCTCCGCGGCGAGCCGCTTAAGTTCCAGGTGAACCCCGAGGTGCGTTCGCCGCCATGACGTTCGACCCCGAGACCGCGACGTTCCTCATCGCCGGCCCGGTCAAGATCCACCCGCGGGTGCTGCGGGCGATGAGCCTACCGTCGGTGAACCACCGGGGCGACTACTTCCACGGGGTCGTCGCGGAGATCCGGGAGCTCCTTCCGGTCCTGTTCGGCGCGCAAGGGCATCAAGCGATCCTCTCAGGGAGCGGTACGGCCGGCTTGGAGGCGATGTACGCAGCGCTCCTCCGCAAGAAGGAACGGACGCTCGTGCTCGCCAACGGCAATTTCGGCGACCGGAGCGACCTCATTGCCCGTCGGTACTGCGAGAACGTCACGACGTTGAGCGCGCCGTGGGGCCAGCACATCCCACTGGAGGCGGCGAAAAAGGAGCTCGAGAAGGGGGACGTTCGGGCCGTCTGCGTCGTCCGCAACGAGACGAGCGTCGGGCTGCAGAACGATCTGGCGGCGCTGGTCCCGGCGATCAAGAAATCCGGTGCGCTGTTCCTCGTCGACGGGATCTCGGCCGTCGCTGGGATCCCCCTCCCCCTCGAGGAGTGGGGGGTCGATGCGGTGGTCGCGGGGAGCCAGAAAGGGCTCGCGGCGCCGGCGGGCCTTGCGCTGATCCACCTCTCCGAACGGGGGTCGAAGGAGCTCGCGAGCGGGACGTTCTACCTCGATCTCGCGCCGCACGTCGCCGACCTGCGGAAGAACGACACGCCATGGACCCCGGCGGTACCCCTGTTCCTCGCATTGCGCGAGGCGTTGCTCCTCCTTCAGACCGAAACGCTCGACGGTCGGCTCCGTCACACCCGGGCGCTCGCCGAAGCGACGCGCGCGGCCGCCGAAGCGCTCGGCCTTCAGCTGTTCCCCGACCCCGCCTACGCGTCGGACACGGTGACCGCGTTGCGCAACCCGGAGGGACTCGACGATGCCGCCGTCCGGAAGGTCCTCCAGGACCGGTACAATGTCGTGGTCCAGGGCGGCCAGGGAGCGCTCAAGGGGAAGATCTTCCGGATCGGGCACATGGGGATCGCGGATTGGCCGGACCTCCTCGTCGTCTTCGCGGCGCTCGAGCGGATCCTCGCACGGGCCGGGCGGCTCCGAACGCCCGGAGCCTCGCTCGAGGCGATCACCCGCCACATGCCGTAGGCGCGGCCGGCGCCGGTCAGATATCCACGATCACGCGGCCCCGACCGGCCGCGAGGTCCAGGCGAACGTCGTGCCACGTGACGGCCTTCACCTGTTGGTGCGACGGGTGCCGGGCCGCGTCGAACCGCTCGCCGCGCAGCGACGCGACGAGCGCGGACGGGGGCGAACCCACGAGGCGTACTTCCACCTCCCGCGCGACGAACCCTTCGGTATCGTGGAGTTGCACGAGCTCGTTCAGGTAGGCGACGAGGAGGCTCGGGGGGTCCGCGCCCGAGGCGGAGACGGCCCGCGCCTCCGTCGGACGGATCGTGCGCAGATCGGTCATCAAGGCGAACAGCGCTCGCCCAAGCCCCTCGAACACGCCGTTCGGTTCCGGCGCGCTCGCCCAGATCCCCACATCGGCGGTGGTGGGAAAGCTGCCGTACCGGATCCGGCGCCGCGGCCCGCCCAACGACCGGAGCCTCCGTTCCGTCGGGCGTAACAGGTGGGAGAGGCTTAAGCGATTGCCCGACTAGCTGGCGCCATGCGAGCGACGCTCGTCATCCCCGCCCTGAACGAGGGGGAGGCGATCGGCCACGTCATCCGCGGCTTCCGCGACGCGGCCGCCCAAGCGAACGCCACGACGTTCGCCCGGGAACCGCTCGACTGGGAGGTCCTGGTCGTGGACGGCGCGTCGTCCGACGGAACGGCGGAGCGGGCGGAGGCGGCCGGGGCGCGCGTGCTCGTCGAGCCGCGGCGGGGGTACGGCCGGGCGTACATGACCGGATTCGCGGCCGCGAGCGGCGAGATCATCGCCACGTCGGACGGGGACGCGACGTACCCGGTCGAACTGATCCCCGGTTTCGTGCAGCGGCTCCTCGACCGCGAGCTCGATTTCATCACGTGCAACCGACTCGCGCACATCGACCGACGGGCGATGACGACGGAGCACCGTATCGGCAACTCGTTGCTCAACCTGCTCGTGCAGGTGGCGTACCGCCACCTGGTGCGGGACCTTCCGGGCGACGGTCTCGTGGACAGCCAAAGCGGGATGTGGATCTTCCGCCGGCGCATCCTCGATCGGTTGAACCTGACGCAAGAGGGGATGGCGTTCAGCGAGGAATTGAAGCTCGAGGTGCTCCTGAACGGGCTCAGGTTCGAGGAGGTCCCGATCCGGTACGCCGAGCGGTGGGGCGCGCCGAAGCTGTCGAGCTGGAAGGACGGGAGCCGGAACATGATGTTCCTCGTTCGCAAGCGCATCGCGGTCGGGCGGGTCGCGGGGGCCGGTTCAGCGCACCGCCGGGCCTCGAAGCGGGCCCTATCGGCCCGGTAGCGAACGCAGCCCGGGGGGACCTCGCCCGCTCCCGAAGCGACCCGATGGACCTACTGGGTCTTGCCGGACCGTTCGCGCGACTTGACGCGAAGTCCGTGGTAGCCGCACTTGCGGCACTGGACGGCCTTGATCGGGTTCCTCGCCGAGCAGTTCATGCAGACCTTCTTGATGAGAAGTCGCGCGACCGCCTCGGGGAACGGCATGGGAGGCGCCGGACGCCCCGCCGTTTATAAGCTCAGCCGAAACGACCGCGGGCGCGCACCGCCTCGTTCTCCGGTCGCGAACGTCCGAGAGAGGGTGGGTCCGGCCGCGCCACGACCTCGTCGCTCGCGCCGAACCTTCGCTTCGCGCGACGGGAGTGTCTCGACGATGGGCCTATGGCCGAACCACGACTGGCTCGGCCATGCGCGCGGAGGATGGGGAGTCGGCGGTGAAGGGAGCCCGGCTGGCTCTCGAGAACTTCCTGGCCGAGCGCACGCGCGCCGACGATCTCCCGGCGGTCTCCGACCGCCCGCTTACCCCGGTGTTCGACGAGGCCCGCGGGGTGTTCGTGACCTTGAAACACCATCCGAGCGGGGACCTTCGCGGCTGCATCGGGTTCCCGGAACCGGATTTCCCCTTGCGCGTGGCGCTGGCCCGCGCCACCCTCGCGGCCGCGACGGCCGACCCGAGGTTCCCGCCGGTCGGGGCCGCGGAGCTCGGTCGGTTGACGTTGGAGATTTCGGTTCTGACGGTCCCCGAGAGGATCGACGCGGAACCCCGGGCGGAGATCCCGCGACGGATCGTCATCGGGCGGGACGGGCTCATCGTCGACGGGCGGGGCACAAGCGGCCTCTTGCTCCCGCAAGTGGCGCCCGAGTTCGGCTGGGACGCGGACGAGCTTCTGGCGCAGACTTGCCGGAAGGCGGGGCTACCGGTCGGGGCGTGGAAGTTCCGGGACATCGAGGTCCGTTCGTTCCGCGCGGAGATCTATCGGGAACGGACCCCGAACGGCCCGGTCGTGGCCGAACGGGCTACGGAGCGGCCGACGACGTAAGCCGATCGACCCGCGCCGCGAGCGCCGTGCCGTCGACGTCCCACCGGCGGATCGACGCGTCGGCGGGCGGATCGAGCGGGAGGATCTCGAGCTCGTTCGCGAGCAGGTCGTGCGCCATCCGGTCGCGCGCCGCCTCGAGCGTCGTGTTGAGGTCCCCCGTGACCCAGATCGTGACGCGGATCCGGTCGGTGTAGGCCAGGCCCAGCTCCTTGCGGGTCTGCTGGAGCCGGCGCAACGTCTCCCGTACCCACCCCTCCTTCTGGAGCTCGGGCGTCGGGCGTCGCGCGAGCGCGAGGACCAGCTGGCCCTCTTCTTCGCGCCGCACCCAGTCGCTCTCCGGATAGTCGGTGAGCGCGGCGGCCGGGTCCCGCAGCACCGCCCGCACGTTCAGTTCGTCGGCGAGCAGCTCGTCGGCTTCGGCCCCGAGCGGCGCCAACCGCTCGGACGCGGCGCCGACGACGAGCGTCGGGAGCGGGATCCGCGACTTGACCTGCGCCCGCTGGCGGAGCTCCCGTCCGGCCTCGACGAGTTCGCGGAGTTCGGCCATCGCGGTGGCGAGCGGGGTCTTGGGCGGGGGCGCTGCCGTCGGCCACGGTTCGGCGTGAACGGAGGTCGTCCCGTGGGCGAGACCGGTTCCTGCCACCTCGTGGTGCATCCATTCGGCGAGGAACGGCGCGAACGGGGCTAACAGGCGGGCGACGGAGAGGAGGGTGAAGGAGAGCGTCACGTTCGCCGCGTCGCGTGCTTCCGGCCCCGCTTCTCCCCAGAACCGGGGGCGCGAGCGACGGAGGTACCACTGGCTCACTTCCTCCAGGAACCGGTCGAGCGCGAGCGCCCCCCGGCGCAGGTCGAAGGCGTCGAGGGCGAGGGTCACCTCCTCGCGGGTCGCCGCGAGACGCTCGAGCATCCAGCGGTCGAGCGCGGAGGTCGGTTCGGGCCGCTCGTGCGCCGGGGTGAGCCCGTCGGCGCGGGCGTTGTCGCGGTAGAACGCCACGACGTTCGCGAGCGTGATCAGGCTGCGGGACGGTCCCTGCGCGATCAGGCGCTCGGAGACGCGGATCGGCTCGGTGAAGTCCGCCGTGAGGAACGTCCATCGGACGGCGTCGCCCCCGAACTTGTCGAGGAGGCCGAGCGGGTCGATCGCGTTGCCGCGGGATTTCGAGATCTTCTGCCCACGCTCGTCGAGCGCGAGGCCGTTCACGACGCAGACCTTGTACGCCGGCCGGTGGAAGAGGAGCGTCGCGAGCACGAGCAGCGTGTAGAACCAGCCGCGCGTCTGGTCGAGGCCCTCGGCGATGTAGTCGAGCGGGGCGTCGGTCCGGAACGGGCCCGGCTCGAACGGATAGTGGAACTGGGCGAACGGCGCCGCTCCGGAATCGTACCAGGCATCGATGGTGTACGGCTCCCGCTTCGTGGGCAGGGCGCACTGCGGGCAGGGGAAGCTGAGGGCGTCGACGGTGACCCGATGCGGGTCGAACAGCGGGCCGATCGCAACGTGGGTGAGCTCCGCGAGCTCGGCGAAGCTCCCGACGCAAGTCGCGTGCCCGTCGGGGCACGACCAGATCGGGAGCGGGGTTCCCCAGAACCGGTTCCGGGAGAGGGCCCAGTCCTTCGCTTCGGTGAGGAAGTTCCCGAACCGCCCTTCGCGCATGTGGGCCGGCCACCAGGTGACCGTAGCGTTGTTCAGGACGAGCTCGTCGTTGAACCGGGAGACCCGGACGAACCACGAGTCGAGGGCCCGGTAGATCAGCGGCTGGTCGCACCGCCAGCAGAACGGGTAGGTGTGCCGGACGGTCGATCGAACGACCAGGTCTCCGCGCTCCGCGAGGTCGGCGAGGATGGCGGCGTCCGCGTCCTTGAACTTGCGACCGGCGAAGTTCGGCACGCGGTCGGTGAAGACGCCCCGCGAGTCGAGCGGGTCGAACGCTCCGACGCCCTCGCGCGCCCCGATGCGCTGGTCGTCGATCCCGAAGCTCGGCGCGATGTGGACGAACCCGGTCCCTTCCTTGGCGTCGACCATCGGGTCCAGGACGATCCGGTACCTTCCGGGACCGTCGCCGGCGACGGGGAACCACGGGCGGTAGTTCCGGCCGGCGAGGTCGCGACCGGCGAGATGGCCGACGACGCGGCCGCCGGCCGGGTAGTAGCGGGGCAACGCCTCCGCGGCGAGCAGGTACTCGGATCCGTCGTCCTGGGCCACCCGGACGTAGTCGAGATCCTCCCGGGCGGCGACGAGGAGGTTCGCGGGCAGCGTCCAGGGCGTCGTGGTCCATACGAGGAGGAACTGGCGCGGTCCTTCGCCCGAAGCGGGGAGCTCGAGCCGGACCGTCACCGACGGGTCGGTCGTCTCGTGGTACCCCTGGGCGACCTCGTGGGAGGAGAGGGGTGTCTCGCAGCGCGGGCAGTACGGGAGGACGTAGAACCCCCGCTCGAGGAGGCCGCGGTCGAACAGCGTCCTGAGCGACCACCAGACGCTCTCGATGTACGGCGCCTGCATCGTCGCGTAGGCGTGCTCGTAGTCGAGCCAGTAACCGAGCCGGTCGTTGGTCTGGTTCCACGCCGTGATCGCGTCGAAGACGTTCGCGCGGCACGCCTCGCTGAACTTCGCGATCCCGTACGCCTCGATCTCCTTCTTCGCCTTGATGCCGAGCCGTTTTTCGACCTCCAGCTCGACCGGCAGCCCGTGGCAATCCCAGCCGCCGTTCGCGGAGACGATGCGGCTTCCGCGCATCCGCTGGTAGCGGAGCACGACGTCCTTCAACGTCCGCGCGATCACGTGTCCGAGGTGGGGCGGGCCGTTCGCCGTGGGAGGACCCTCGGTGAATCGGAACTCCGGGCCCCCCGGCGTCCCGTGGACGAGGGTCGCCGGTATGCCCCCCTGCGCCCAGTAGGCGCGCACCGCCCCGCTGATCGCGGTCAGCGACACCGGGGGGGCCGCGCGACGCTCCTCGGCCATCGGCGCCCGCGAGCGGGGACCGGGAGATAAACCCCCCCGCGCGGGGGTCCCCGCGTCAACGTGAGAGGCCGTGGGGTCGCGGCGAGTGAGATTCCGGCCCGACGTGCGCGGTCGTGTGGCGGTGGACCACGTTCCCTTCGAATCGGACGACGTGGGCGTCCCGGCCGAGCCGGATCGTCGGGGCGCGGACGAACTCCACCTCCGTCGCCTCGAGGTCGACCGTCGCCGCTTCGATCCGGTCGACGACGAGCATCGGACGGCCGCCGAACAGCTTTCCGGTGCGGATGCCGACCGTCTCCGCCTTGATCCGACCGATCCGCGAGGGACCGACGATGCGACCGTCGACGATCCGGGCTTCCAGGGCACCCCCGATCGCCACGCGCCCGCGGAAATCGATCGTCGTCGCTTTGACCGAACCGCCGACCTCGAGTCGTCCCGAGGTCGTGAGGTGCTCACGAACGATGAGATCCTTTCCGATGCGGACCGCGCCGCGGGCCTGGAACTCCCCGGCCTCGACCCCGGCCTCCAGGATCGTGACGCCGGCGAGCTGCAACTTCTCGGTCACCCGGACCGGCCCGGCGACCTCGAGCAGTCGCTCGCTCGAGAAGCGGGTCGCGGTGAGCCGGCCCCCCACGCTGAGCGCGTCGTGGACGGTCCCGACCTCCACCTCGACGTCCCCCAAGATCTTTATCGCTCCCCGCGCCGTGTATTCGCGCGCCCGGACGGAGTCCCGTCGCGTCACCACGATATCGTGGAGGAACGGCGCGAGGGGCGGGAGCGCCGGGGTCGGCGCCGCGACGGCGGGCAACGCGGGGGTTGACAGGGGACCGACCCTCCTTTACGCCCCGGCCGCCGGCGCGCGGGGAGGAATCTTCAACCGTCGATGCTGGACCCGAATGCAGAGATCCTCGTAGACGGGTATCCGATGGGTGCGGGCGATCGACGCCGCCTCCGCGTTCCGCACCCCCAGCTGCATCCAGATCGCGCCGACGCCGCGTCGCACCGCCTCGTCCACGATCGGCCCGACCTCCTCGCTCCGGCGGAAGATGTCCACGATGTCGATCGTCACCTCGGGCGGGATCGTGGAGAGCGACGGGTACGCCGTCGCGCCGAGGACATTCGCAAGCTTCGGGTTGACCGGGATGATCCGGTACCCTTGGCTCTGCAGGTACTCGGCGATCTGGTGCGAGTCCCGATCCGGCTTGTCCGATAGGCCGACCACCGCGATGGTGCGGGCCCGGGTCAGGAGATCGCGAAGGTCGTGGTCGAACTCCGCCATCCGGATTTGGACACCCCGCCGGCAGATGACGATGACGCCGGAGCTCACCCCGTCGGGGGTGGGATCTCGGGCGGCAGAGGTGCCGGCGGGGGCCCTCCCGTAGGTCCGGGAGGCGGCGGTGGCGGAAACGTCCATGGGTAGGGGGCGTTGCTCGGCGCCCCGAAGTCGTAGCCCAGCGGGCCCGGCGGAGCGAACGGCAAGCCGGCCGCCCCGGTCGGGCGTCCCGAACGAACCAACGCGCGGATGCCAAGGATCAGGCCGCCAAGGATGAGGGCGGCGAGATAGAGGTCGGCCCCGACGGGGGTGACGAGCGTGCTGAAGGCGGAGGCGTCGTTCGCTCCGTGCAGGAGCGCGATCACGAGGAGGTTCCCTCCGGAGTGGCGCATCGTAGCGGCGTAGGCGAACCCGAGCAGGAACAGCGTGGTGAACTGGATCGGGGCGACGGGTCCGTACGTCGTCCCGTAGTAGAGGTGGAAACCGGCGAACAGGCCGCTCGTCCAGAGGGCGTGCCAGAACCACCGCGGGCCGTCGCGGCGCAACCAGTAGCCGAAGACCCACCCCCGGAAGATCGTCTCCTCGACGGCGCCGATCACGAACGAGAAGGCGATCCAGAAGTACGGATTCGAAGCGGCGGCTTGGAGCGCGGGGTTCGGTCGGCTCAGGAGGTGGAGGGCGCCCGGGTCGAAGCGAGCGTAGAGGGTCAGGAGGAGGCCGATGACCACGAGGCTGAGCAGGAGGAGCAGACCGGTCCACCGCACCCCGGCCTCGGCGGCGGTCCCGAGGTTCCGGAACGCGTTGCGGAGCGGGTCGGCCCCGACCAGGAACGCGAAGGCAAGTATCGGTATGCCGTAGACGATCAGAAGCCCCGGGAGGAGGGAACCGTAGAGGATCCGTGCCCCGGGGAACGTCTGCGGGACCACGTACTGGCTCAGGACCGCCGCCGCGGTGATGATCAGGGCGAGGGCGTAGGCTCGGGCCGAGGCCGGTGGGTGCGCCGTACGCTCAGGGGCCGGACCGGGCGATGACGGCACCACGACTTCGCCAGCCGGGCGGGGCTACTTATCCCGATGCTCGCTCCCGCGCGCTCGGCGGGTTTAGGCGTGGAGTGGGTCATCCTCGTCAAGGTCGTACCGGACGTCCATCAGCTCCGTATCGACCCGGAGCGGCGCAGCCTGGTGCGGGCCGGGGCACCGCTCTACCTTAACCCGCTCGATCAGCGCGCGCTCGCCGTGGCCCGGGGACTTCGCTCCCCGGGGGAAAAGGTGACCGTCCTCTCGATGGGTCCACCCGAGGCGGAGCCCTTGCTTCGGGATCTGTATGCTCACGAGGTCGACCGCGTCGTGCTCCTGAGCGACCCGGCGCTCGCCGGCTCCGACACCCTGGCGACGGCGCGTGCCCTCGCCGCGTCCGTCACCCGCCTCGGGGGGGATCTCGTGCTCACCGGCCGCGCGAGCACCGACGCCGAGACGGCCCAGGTACCCCCGGAGATCGCCGAACTGCTCGACCGCACGTTGCTCACCGCCGTCCGTCGGCTCACCCGCAACGGAGCGATCTTCACGGCCGTCGCCGAACGAGAGGAGTGGGCCGACACCGTGCAGTTTCCGCTCCCGGCAGTCGTGAGCGTGAGCGAGAAGATCGCGAAACCGTCCCGTCCGACCACGGACGCGGCAACCCGAGATGGCCCGGCGGTCGAGCGATGGGCCCTCGCCGATCTGGCGCTCGACCGTTCCACGGTGGGGTTCGATGGCTCGCCGACCATCGTGACCGCCCTCCGCGCGGACGTGCCCCGACGGGCGGGCCGGCGATTTGACCAAGGCAACGTTTCCGAGCGGGTCGCGTCCGCGATGGCCGCGCTCGCGCCCCTTCTCGCCGCCCCGCGCGTGAAACCGGCGCGGACGCCTCCGCTTCCGAACGAGTTGCGCGCGACGCGCGAGATGCTGGTCCTCGTCACCGACGAGGACGGCCGGTTCGCGGATGATGCGCTCGAAGCGATCACCCAGGTGCGTCGCTCCGGCGACGGCGCCTGGCCGAGCGCGGTGTTGGTCGGTCGGGAGCCGATCAGCCCGGCGGCCCGAGAAGGCCTCGCGGCGGCGGGCTGCGTGCGGATCTACGCGACGGGTCGCAGCGATCCGCCTCCCGATGTCCCGGCGACCGCTCGCGTCATCGGCGCGATCCTCGACCGTCGACCGGACGCGGCGGGAATGATCTTCCCCGCGACCACGTGGGGTCGCGAGGTGTCGTCGCGCGTGGCCGCGCGGCGCCGAGCCGGCTTGGTCGGCGACGCCATCGATTGGACCCTCCGCCCGGACGGGGTGATCGCGTGGGAGAAGCCGGCATTCTCGGGGTCGGCCCTCGCGGAGGTCGTCTGCCGGACTCGACCTGCGCTCGCCACGGTGGCCGCCGGCGCCTTTGGTCCGCCGTCGCTCTGGGTCGATCCGGTGGAACCTGAGATCGTTCCGATCCCGTTCACTCCCGGATCCTCGCGGGTTTCCTGGCTGCACCGATCTCCGGAATCCCATCCCGAGTACGGCATCCTCGGCCGCGCGCCGGTCGTCTTCGCCGTCGGGATGGGGATCGGGGGCCCGTCGGGCGTCGAGCGGGTCCAGCAGCTCGCCGAGCGCGTCGGTGCGGCGGTCGGCGGGACCCGGAGGGTCGTCGATGCCGGATGGCTGCCCCCCCAACGTCAGCTCGGGCTGACCGGGCGGAGCCTCGCCCCCGAGCTCGCCGTGCTCGTCGGCGTGAGCGGTTCCCCCAATCATCTCGTGGCGTGGCGTCGGGCGAAGGCGCTCCTCGCCATCAACGAGGACCCGGCGGCGCCGGTGTTCACGAGCGTCGACGTCGGGATCGTCGGCCCGTGGGAGGAGATCCTCCCGCCGCTCGTCGCCGCGCTTCCCGCGGAGGCTCAAGGGCCGGCGCGAACGGATCCGTGAGCGCGGCCGCCCGCTCGGCCGTACCGAGGCAGGCGAGCAGATCGTCGGCGGTCGCCCGGGCGCGCCCGGCGGTCGGAGCCCGGATGACGAACTCCACGACGGCCCCGCGTCGGCGCGTCTCCACGAACCCGGCCTGATCCGGACCCAACGCCCGGGTCACGCGCTCCGCGATCGCGGGCGACGTCCAGCTCCGTCGGAGCCGAACGATCAGTGGGTCGGATGGTCGTCGCGACGCTTGGTCTTTCCGGATGCGCCACCCCCCCCGGCCGCGGCCCCGGGCCCCCGGTCCAGGGCGCCGGGGACGATCGGCGCCGTGCGGGTGCGTCGTTCGACCTCGGCCCGGGCGCGGTCGGCGAGGTAGGTCAAGATCGACGGCCAAACGGTCCCGTCGCTGCGGGCCTTGTTCTCGAAGTTGTTCTCGTCGAGGAACCGCTGGTAGGAGGCCTGGGTCGGGGCATCCCAGGCGCCGGTGTCGCGGCCGGAGCGGTACCCGAGGACCGCGAGCTGATGCTGCACGGTCCGGGCCACGTCGCCGGTGAGCGGGACGAGCGTGGTCGGGTCCTCTCGGCTGAGGAGCGTAAGGTCGTACAACTGGAACAGTCGTTGCAGCTCCTCGATCGGGGAGGGGTGGTCATCGACCCGGAGGTCGACCCACCGGTCGCTCCCCTCATCGTAGCCGCCGCCCGCGCGGACGATCAGGAGCGCGGACGACTGCATGCCGCGACGATCCCCGCCTTCCCGCTGGCCGGCGCCGAGGGCCGCGAGGAGCCGCTCCGGGAGGTCGCCCGGGGTCGTCTCGAAGGTGCGCGCCATCGCCTCGACGACCGCGGGCCCGAAGAGAATGTTCCCCTGGCAACTGAAGCCGTCGCCCGTGCGATGGCCGGCCCAGTTGAGACACTCCTTGCCGGTGAAGGCGGCCGAGCGGCCGCGGGCGTCGACGACGCCGAGTTGCCGGTGCGCGGCCTTCGGGTCGGCCCCCGTCAGGAGCTTCACGACCTCCTCGGCCGATTTGCCGGCGCGAAGGAGCTCGAGGCCCCGCGGCCCGTAGGTGACGTTCGCCCGCGCCTGGGTCGCGAGCGCGCCGCGCGACGCCTCGGCCCACGGCACGACCGCGCCGACGGCGATGAACCGGGACTGCACGGCGACGCCCCATTCCCCGCGTTCGACATCGGCCGCGACGATCGAGAACGTGCCGAACCGAGGGGAGGACATGCGAGGGGGGCCGACGGAGGTCCGGGGCTTATGGCTATCGCTTTACCCCCGGGTCCCGGGGCCCCGCGGGCGCCGGCCGAGGTGGCGACGCCCGCTCGAGCATCCCCAACGCCGCGTTGATGCTGCGGACGGCCGCCGGTCGGTCCCCGTTGCGGAACTGCACGTCCGCGGCCCGGAGGCACGCCTCGACCTCGTTCGTGTCCATGCCGTCCCGCCGCCGGACGGCGGCGAGCCGCAGGGCCAGGCGGAGACGATTGACCAGGGCGTCCTCCTCGGGTCCCACGGGCACGCCGGGGTCCCCGCGGGGAAGGTACGCGATGAGTCCGCGGGGGAACTCCCGAAGTTCGGGTTCGCGCTCCTCGGAATCCAGGATCTCGTGGGCGCGCAAGAACAGCGCGAGCGCGTCGTCCCGCTTCCCTCGCCGCATCGCCACCCGGCCCTGTTCGGCGAACTCGGTCGCCTGAGTGCGCCCCGGCCCCGGCGGAAGCGTGGAGAGGCGGTGCGCCACTCCCGCGAAAAGGCCCTCGAGGTCGGCGACGGAGGACGGTCGGGTTCGCTTCGGTCCGGCCGTCACGCCTCCTCGGCGGACGGTTCGGGAACCGGGGCGACGGGGCGGGGGGCGGCGACGGGCGGCGCGCCGGGGGCCGGGATGCGCTCCCGGATCGCCTCCCAGAATTGGTCGAGCGGCTCGAGCACCGGTTCGAGGGCCGCCCCGTCGAGCGCAGTCTTCGCGGCGTCGACCAACGGGCGGAGATCCTCGGCGGCGACGGCGTGGGTGCTCGCCCAGGCGAGGGTCCCTTCGGCGAGCGCGACCCCCAGCTCGGCGGATTTCCGGGCCTTCTTCGCCTCCTTCTCGGGTTGAGGGAGAGCGAAATCCGGATCCCAATGGGGTGGCATCGGCGCCGGGATCGCGACGCGCAAGAGGCGGAACGGGAGCGGGAGGGAGGGCCACCGCGGCTCCGCGAAACGGACCGCGAGCTGGTCGAGCGCACTCTCCGTGTTGACGAAGTCGCCGGCCGCGTAGGCGGTCTCCGCGCGCTCGAACGGGGTGAGGAGATCCCGGGACGGTGCGTTCTTCCACAAGTCGAGACGGAGGGCGACCCGCATCGGGGCCAGTCGGCGGAGCGCGACGCGCGCCGCGGCGACGGGCACTACGGGGGTCGTCGCCACCGGGGCGTCCGGCGACGGGGGACGATTGGGAGCGCCCGGCATCCGCGGTATCGAGGCTACAGGAACGCCTCGAACTCCTTCGTGACTTCGGGGTACTTGTCGTGGACCGCTTTCAGGATGTTGTGGACGGAGAGCTTCTCGAGCTTGACGCCCTGGAGCGCGTCGATCACCTTGTCGAACGTCGCGTCGCTCAAGGTCACGAGCTTCTCCTTCGCGAGCCAGTTGCGGTAGAGCTTCTCTTCGAAGCGCGCCCGCCAGCCCTGGTCGTACGCCATCAGGAACGCCTTGCTCACGTCGTTCGCGGTGACCGCCTTCGCGGCGACCTCCCCGCAGATCTTGCCGGCGATGCAACCGTTCGCGATGCCGCCGCCCGTGAGCGGGTCGATCATCCGCGCGGCGTCCCCGACGATCATGAAGCCGTCGGTCACCGTTTGTTTGAGCGGGGGCGAGATCGAGACGCCGCCGCCGACGACGTCGATCGTCTTCCCCTTCGCGTAGGCAGGGTGCGCGGCGATCCACTTGTCAAGGTACGTCCGCGCGTCGGCCGGGTTCTGTACCTGGCTGACCTGCACGCCGATGCCCACGTTCGCGAGGCCGTCGGCCTTGGGGAAGATCCAGACATATCCCCCAGGGGCGACCTTCCCGAGGTAGAAATCGCAGTAGCGGACGTCGCAGTCGACGTTCGTCATCCGGTACTGCAGGCACGTGTCCATGTCGCGGAGCATCAGGTTGGTCGGAAGGCCGGCCCACCGACCGACCTGCGACTCGAAGCCGTCCGCGCCGATGGTGACCGGCGCGCGGATCTCGAACGGTTCCCCGAACGCCTTCGCCTTGACGCCCACGACCTTGCCGTTCTCTTTCAGGATGCCGGTCGCGGCGGTCTTCAGCAGCACCTCGGCGCCGGCGTTCGCGGCGTCGATCGCGAGCTGCTTATCGAACGAGTCGCGCTCGACGACGTAGCCGACCTCGTTCCCCGCGTGCTTTTCGTTGATCTCCAGGACCTTCTCGCTCGGGCTGTAGATCCGGGCCCCTTCGACCTCGACGTTGATCCACCGCATCGAGGGGGCGATCCCGACCTCGGTGAGCCAGTCTTTGCTCATCCCCTCCCCGCAGCGCACGGGGCTTCCGATCTCCTGCCGTTTTTCGAGCAGGAGCACCTTGGCGCCGTTCTTCGCCGCCCACTTGGCGGTCATGCTACCGGCGGGGCCGGCGCCGATGACCAGCACGTCGGTCTTGAGGTCCTTCACCATCGGGGCACGCTCCGGACGGCGCTCTGCACTAGCCGATCTCGATCGCGCCGACGGGGCACGCCTTCACGCAGATCTCGCACCGCGTGCAGATCCGTTCGTCGAACGTGATCCGCGTCTCGTCGAGGTAGATGCAGTTGAGCGGGCAGATGCCGACGCAGGCGCCGCAGTAGATGCACAGCTGCCCGCTCGACTCGATGTGGAGGTCCTTCTTGCCGGTCACGCCGCCCCCAGATTCGCACCGGGGCGGTCCGTTAAAGGGTTTCGGCCGTCGCGCAGCGACGCGCCGCGCTCGGGGAACAGATTTCCCGTTCCGGTGGCCCGGTACGTCATGTCGCTGGCGGCGGGGCTGGGGGTCGCACCGGCGGCGCTCCTTCTCGACGTCGCGGTCCTCGCGTGGTTCGCGAGCGAGGTGTGGGTCGCCTCCCAGGTCCGGCGGGGCTCCCGGCACGGAGGACCGCGCGAGCGGTCCGACCAGGGATCGTTCTTGGTCGTCTTCGTCGGGATCTTCGTGGCGATCACGGCGAGCAACCTGTTGCGCGGCGCGGGAGTCGGCCTGCTTCCCGGGTGGACCGTCGCCGTCGGACTCGCCCTACTCGGGACCGGGATCGCGGTCCGGTTGTGGGCCGTACGGAGCCTGGGTCGATTCTTTTCGTACGTCGTCGAGCTGCAATCCGAGCACCGCATCGTCACCGCGGGGCCCTACCGTTGGCTGCGCCACCCCTCCTACACCGGCGTCATCCTCGCGGCGCTCGGCTACGCGGTCATCGTGGGGAGCTGGGCCGGGGCGTTGGTCGTCGCCGCGGGGGTGGGCGGCGTGATCGGCTACCGGGTGTCGGTGGAGGAGCGCGCCCTGCTGGCCCGATTCGGTCCGGAGTACCGGGTCTACATCGGCCGCACGTGGCGGCTCTTCCCTTTCCTGGTCTGAGCGGCGACCCCGGCGGCGATCTCCATCGGGGCCTCGCCGTGCTCCGACAGGAACTTCTCGACGTCGAGCGCGGCCATACAACCGAGGCCGGCCGCGGAGACCGCCTGGCGGTAGCGGTGGTCGACGACGTCGCCCGCAGCGAATACGCCCTCGACGGACGTGCGCGTGACGTCGTGGGTCACGATGTACCCCTTCGCATCCAGTTCGAGCGCGCCGCGGAACGACTCCGACGCCGGGTCGTGCCCGATCGCGACGAAGAGCCCCTGCGCCGGGAGGGTCTCGACCTTGCCCGTCCGGCGGTGCTTGATCTTCACGCCCTCGACGGTCACCGTGCCCAACACGTCGACGACCTCGGTGTCGAGCAGGAACGAGATCTTCGGGTGCGCGCGGGCCCGGTCCTGCATGATGCGGCTCGCGCGGAGCTCGGAGCGGCGGTGGACGACGGTGACGTGGCTCGCGAACTTGGTGAGGAACAGTGCCTCCTCCATCGCGGAGTCGCCCCCGCCCACGGTGACGAGCTCCTTGTCCTTGAAGAAGAAGCCGTCGCAGGTGGCGCAGGCGCTCACCCCGTGCCCGCGCAGCCGTTGCTCCCCCCGGAGGTTCAGCCATCGGGCGTTCGCGCCGGTCGCGATGATCACCGCGTCGGCGACGATCGTCGTCCCGGAGCCGACCGTCAGGCGGAACGGCCGTCGCCGGAAATCGACCGCGGTTACGTTCGCGTCCACGAATTCGGTCCCGAACCGGGCGGCCTGGGCGCGAAACTTCTCGATGAGTTCGGGACCCTGGACACCTTCCGGGAATCCCGGATAGTTCTCGACGTCGGTCGTGATCATCAGCTGGCCACCGGCCGGGACCCCCCCGATCACGAGGGGGGTCAGGTCGGCCCGCGCACAGTAGATGGCGGCCGTGAGGCCGGCCGGGCCGCTGCCCAGGATGGCCACCCGGACCTTCCGAATGGCAGCGGCGGCGGGCATGTCCGTACTGGGGCGTAGCGGCTCTTAACGACTCACGGCCCGCTCGAGGCCCTCGGGCCGAGCCCCGGGATCGCCTCGGGCGGGGCGTACCGGCTCCGGAAAAATACGAGCGGGAGCGCGTCGGAACCCGTCTCCGAGGCGATCACCCGGCCGATGACGAGCCGGTGGTCCCCGTGGGGATGGCTCGCTTCGACGCGGCAGTCGAAGGTCGCGAGGGCCCCGTCGAGCAACGCACTCCCGGTCGCTCCCCGGTGGAGAGCGACCCCCTCGAACTTCGCCGCGGGCGGGAGCGTCCGAGCGAACCGTTCGCTCAAGGCCCGTTGATGGACCGTGAGGAGGCTGACCCCGAACGTCCCGACGCGCCCGACGACCGGGGTCGTATCGGCCTGCTCGCTCAGCGAGACCAGGAGGAGCGGTGGGTCGAGGGCGATCGACGTCAAGCTGTTGACCGTGAGGCCGACATCGGCCGAACCCTCCCGGGCGGTGACGATCGCGACGCCCGTCACCCATCGGGCGATCTGCTGCCGGAACAGCGTGGGGTCGACCGGGGGGTCGCTCACTTCTCGCGCCAGCGGAAGGTGTAGACCCCGGCGACGAATAGGATGGCCCCGAGGACGAGGACGATCCCGATGTCGCCGAGCGCCCGGGTGGCGTTGCCGAACAGCATCACCTGGTTCATCCCGTCGATGATGTAGTACAGCGGGAAGATGTGCGCGATGAGCGCGAGCCCGGGCGGGAACGTCGATACCGGGAAGAACGTGCCCGAGAGGAACATCATCGGGAACGTCACGATGTTGGCCACGACCGCGGCGGATTCCGGCGTGGGGGCGGCCGAGCCGGCGAGGATCCCGAGCGAGACGAACAGGAACGGTCCGAAGATGAGGAACGGAATCACCCCGAGGGACAACCGCACGGTCGAGTGGAACAGGAGCGCGCCGACGGTGACCATGATCACCGCCGAAATGACCGAGAGGAACGTGTACCAGATGATCTTCGCGACCAACCATTCGGCCCGCGTGAGTGGCGTGAGCGAGAGCTGGCGGAACAGGCCGTCCTTCCGGTACGACGAGACGAGCTCCGCGATCGAGAACATCGGGCTCGTGAGGATCGCGAAGCCGATGAGCCCGGGAACGAGGTAGTCGATGTACTTGAACACAGCCGAGCCGACCGTCGATGACTGAACGCCGACGACCGGCTGACCGCCCGCCGCCCGGAGGTTGTACGCGTTGGCGACGCCGTTGAGCGCCCCCTGCAGGAACCCGCTCGACGTCGGGTCCTGCGGGTCGACGTAGGCGGTGACGTTGACCGGACGGTGGGCGGCGTAGCTCTGGGCGAACCCGGCCGGAATGACGAGACCGACCGTATTCCCGTTCTGACCGAGCCACGTCGAGAAGTTGGTGCCGGGCGCGAGCGAGACGACCTGGATGGAGACAACGCCCGTGTGGTTGAGGGCCGCGAGGAATTGCACGCTCTCGTTGGAGCTGTGGTCGAGGTTGACGGTGGGGACCTTGATCGAGCTCGCCCCGGTGTTGCTGAAGATGAACCCGAACATCGTGATCAGGATGATCGGGAAGATCAGCGTGAAGAACAGCGCGGCCGGGTTCCTTAGGTAGTTCCGCGCGTAGATGTTCAAGTCGGCAAGGATGCGACGCGGCCTCATGCGAGCGCGGTCCCCTTGATCTCGCCTTCATCCATGCGGCCCACGAGACGGACGAAGACGTCCTCGAGGGTGTCGGTCTTGGTGCTGAAACCTTTCCAGGGGATGCCGCTCGCCTCGATCGCGGTGAGGATGCGGAGGGCGTCGCCCTTCTCGCGCATCTCGATATTGACCCGTCCGTCCGCGGCCTGGACCGGGTACGGAAGGCTCCGCTTGAGATACTCCGCCATCGACGGCGGGGCTTCCACGCTGAGCCGCTCCGCGCCGCCGTGCGCCTCGATGATCTGTTCGGGGGTCCCGCGCGCGATGATCGACCCGTGGTTGATGATCGCGACCTGGTCCGCGAGCAGCTCGGCCTCTTCGAGGTAGTGGGTCGTCAGGAAGACGGTGCGACCTTCGGATTTCAGCGTCCGGATCACCTGCCAGATCGCCCGCCGGGCCTGCGGGTCGAGCCCGGTCGTCGGTTCGTCCAGGAAGCAGACCTTGGGCTCGCTCACGAGCGCGAGCGCCAGGCCGAGCTTCTGCTTCTGGCCGCCGGAGAGGGTATCGAAGCGGGCGTTCGCCTTGTCGGAGAGGGCGACCTGTTCGAGGAGCTTCGGCGCATCCGGGTGGGTGTCGAACAGCGCGCCGTAGTAGTGGATCGCCTCGGTCGGGGTGATCTTCTCGATGAACCGGAACTCCTGCGGGATCACGCCGACCTGGCGGTGGAGCTCGCGGCCCTGCGACCACGGGTCGAGCCCGAGCACGCGGACCTCGCCCGAGGTGCGGGGGCGGAGGCCCTCCAGGATCTCGGTCGTTGTCGTCTTGCCGGCGCCGTTCGGACCGAGGAACGCGAAGACGTCGCCCTGGCGCACCGTGAAATCGATCCCGTTGACCGCCGTGACCGGACCGTAGGTCTTGGTGAGCTTCGTCACCTCGATCGTGTCCGGCATCGACGGGAGGCCCGCGGGCACGCCGGCTTTTAATGACTACGCGACCCGCCCGCCGCTCACGCCGTTCGCGCCCGGGAACCCCCGAGGCCCGCGCCGCTCAGCTGTAGAGCAGCTGGCCAAGGTAGACGATCTTCAGGTGCAGAGTGACCGGACCCCCGGACGGGCCGTAGGTCAGCTCGTTCACCAGCACCATCTGGTCGGTGCCTCCCGCCAGGGTTCCCGTGACATTGCCGGTCCCGTTGACAAAGAGAAACAAGATTTGGTTATTGCCCAGGAGCCCGCCCCCCGTCGAAACGTTGCCGTGGAAGACTTCGAGGATGCACGTCGAGCAGGAACGGTTGAGCTGGTAGCTCAGATTGACCAGGGCGAGTCCCGACGGACTGCCCGGGACCGACGCATTGTCGAAGCCGACGACGATGGTGTCGTAACTCGTGCACGGGGGGGGCGACGGGGAGATGCAATGGCGGGTGACCGGGGCCGCGAAGGCCCGGTCGTAGATCGTCATGGGCGGGTGATGGGCGAACGAGCCCGCGTAGCCCGGCACCGCGAACGGTAGGAGCAGCGCGCTCGCCCCGAGAACCAGGCCGACCACGCCCAGGAGCAGGGCGACGATGACCCAGCGCCGGAGTCGGCGCACCGAGGCGGCGCCCACGCCCGCTTGGTCGGTGTCGAGTGAGCGGCCGTATCCGGCCGCCGGAAGGTCCGCGGCGGGCGTCGGGAGCCGGCGCGCGCAGCTTTCGCACCATTCTGCGAGCGGCGGGTTCAGGTGACCGCACACGGGACAGACCCGACCCGCCACGACCCGATCCACGTCCGCTGCCGTGCGCTCCGCGTAGGAGGCGGCCCGACGTGGGCGTCAGTCCCCGTCCCTATATTGGGGCCCGGTCCAAGGAGACGGCGAGCTGGACCGTGGTCGCCGGCCCGGACGTGAGTCGCGTGATCCCGCTCGAGGTCACCAGGTCGATAGGGTCGGTTCCCGACCAGATCGCCGCGAGCTGCCCCGGTCGCCAGTCGAGGTCGAGGTGCCCCCCGCCGATTCGGAGGCCGTTCAGCTTCGCGGAATTCCACGTCGCCGGGAATCGCGGTGCCGCCGTAATCCGTCGCCCGAGCAGATCGATCGTGAGGCCCCAAAGCCGCTCGAAGATCGTGGTGAGGAACGGCGCGATGCTCAGACCGAGGAGGAAACAGGAATCGTACGGCTCGGCGCGGTCGCCCCGATAGCACTCGTGGCCGTAACCGCCTTCGACGCGGAACCGGTCGGCGAGGGAGCGGAGGAACCGCATCCCGAGGTCGACCTGGCCGGCGGCGAACGCGGCATCCGCGGCCCACGCCGTCGCGACGGACCACACCTGACCTTCGTGGTAGGCGGTCGGGCGGTACGTCGGGTCGCTGGCGGATAGCGTTCGGACGCCCCAGTCGGTCGTGAGGTCCGGCCGCGACGCCCGGAGGACCACCGACTGCGCGAGATCCGGTCCGAGCAGGCCGGCGCTCACGGCCCGGAGCGCATTGGGCCGAACGTGACGAACGGGACTCCCGTCGTGGTGGAGCGAGTCGTAGAGGTAACCTTCCGCGGCCCACGGATATCGTTCGACGAACGTGCGCGTGGTTCTCGTCGCCGCGACCTGCCAGTCGTCCGCTGCCGCCGTCTTCCCGACGGTGGCAGCAGTCCGCGCCAGCGCTTCGAGCGCCCGGATCCAGAGCACCTGGACATCGACGGCGTGGTCGCGCCGGTCGGCGGAATCCCAGATCGTCGTGTCGTGGGCGTCGAAACCGTAGTGAACCTTTCCGACGAGCTGCGCGGCGCCCCGCATCGAATCGAGCTCGTTCCCGTTCGAGAGGAGCCCGGTACCCGCGTCGACCTTCGCTTCGCCCCAGGCCGCGATCCGCTCCAGCACCGGGTACAGCTCGGTCGATAGTTCGGGACGGCCGCCGTGCGCCACGAGTTGGGCCACCAGCGGGGGATAGTAGAGCGTGGTGTCGGACGTTCCATAGAGGAAGATCGGTCCCGGGGAGATTTGCATCGGGAGCTCGCCGGCGGCCGCGCTCAAGATCGGCAGCCGGCTCCGTGCCTGGAATCGGAACACGGAGCGCAACGACCGCTCGGCCCATTCGTGGTCCCCGAGCCAGATCAAAGCCGGCAGCATCCAGCCGAGGTCCCGGCACCAGATCGTGGCGTACCAAGGATACCCGGCGACGACGCCGGTCAGGTCCGGCGACGGCGCCGTGTAGAGGCCCCGAAGCGCGTCTCGAGCGGACCGGTACGCCTCCTCAAGCCACGGGGCGTCCGGGAAACGGAGGTGGGGGGTCCCTTGCCGCCACGCGGTCCACGCCTGCGCTCCGCGCTCGATCCGCTCCGCCCTCTCGGCGAGGGCGAGGCTGCCGGCGTGGGGGGCAGCGTCGACCGTCCGCTTGAGCCCTCCCCAGACGACCCACGCGATCTGGCCGGTACCGCGCGCCGGCAGCACGAGGCCGTAGTGCGCGGTCAACGTGGCGACCTCCCCCGTGAAGGTCCCGCCCAGCCACGGGGCCCCGCTCAATTCGAGCGCGGTCGGGAGCGGGTCGTGGGCGAGCGCGAACGCCGCGCCGTGGCTGTGGACGTGGACGGCGGCGGCATTGGTCGAGACCCTGTATTCGTACGGTTTGATCCCCTCGATGAGCACCGGGGCGAGGTAGGGAATTAGCTCGGACTCGACGTGCACCGCGCACGGCTCGTCGCTGGTCGAAGTCAGGATAAGGCGGCGAAGTACGCCGGGCGGGTCGTCGAACGGCGCGATCGTTTGGACGATACCGACCGACGGGCCGGCGTGGGAACTGACCGCGGCCCACGGGTACACCGCGAGCCGTTGCAGGGTCGACGCCCCAAGCTCGACGGATCCCCCGGGAACCGTGATCCGGACCCGCCAGGGACCGGTCAACCGGACCCCCTGCGCGTAGACGCCGCCCCATTCGAGCGGGGCCCCGCGCGTATCCTGCCGCAGGGCGAATTCGCTGCTCCCGCTGGTGATCGCCGCCGACGCGAGCGACGTCAACAGGACCGGGACATCGGCGTCCGGGCGCGTCAGGATGCGGGTCGGCGGGGTGGGCGACGCTCCGTTCCCGTCGCCGCTCACGGGGTCTCCGCCGGCGGGAGGTCGTCCTCGAACTCGAACCAGACGAGCGGCGGGATCGCGACGCTCTGCAGCTCGAGCCGAACCTTGTGACGCCCCGCGGCGATGGTGCCGACGTCGGTCAGGAGGAAGTGGGTGCGTTGGCCCACGGGGATCACGACCGGGGCGTCCGGGCCAATCTCCGCCAGCGGGATCGCTCGGGGCACGCCACCCGGATGCACCCAGGCCGAGGCGTCGGGATGCCGCTCGCCGTCGAGGAAGATCCGGATCGCCGAGAACGCCCCCATCCGAAGGGGCGGGTTGCGGAACACGAATCCGAGGCCGCCCGGGACGTGCGTGAGCGACCCGGATTCGTAGACGCTGTGCTGGAGCAGCTCGGCGAACGCGCCCAGGTCCTCGAGCGACTTGAGGCCGAACTCCCAGCCGACGAGGAGCCCCTGGCGAAGGATCGCAAAGTCGACCCGGAGGTGGCTCGCCCCCATCCGAGGAGCGGGAGGCGCTCCTCCCCATATCGTCCGCGCCGAGCGCCGGCGCGCCGCGGCCGGAACCTAGAGATAGATGAACGGCGGTCGAGCGCGCGCCGTCGAGGAGGCGAGGTCGATGCGGGCCGTGGTGCTGGGGGGCGGCGGGCTCACCGGGCGCGTGGCCGTCCGCGACCTTGCGGAGGGGGGCCGGTTCGACGAGATCGTCGTGGCCGACCTCGATGCCGGGCTTGCATCCTCCGCGGCCGCCGCGACCGGGAGCTCCAAGGTCCGGGCGACCGGGGTCGACGTCCGCGACGCCGCGGCGGTAGCGAAGCTCCTCGCCGGCGCGAACGTCTGCGTGAACGCCGTTCAGTACGCGTTCAACCTGACGGTGATGGAGGCGTGTCTCACGGCGGGAGTGCCGTACCTGGATTTCGGCGGACTGTTCCACATGACCCGCCGGCAGCTCGAGCTGGACTCGAGGTACCGCGCGAAGCGCTTGCTCGCGATTCCTGGGCTCGGTCAGGTCCCGGGGGCTTCCAACGTCCTCGTCATGGCCGCCACGGCCGACATGCCCCGCGTGGAGTCGATCGTGATCCGGGACGGATGGTGCGACCGGACGAAGGGAGGCCCTCCAGTGACGTTCACGTGGTCGCCGTCGACGTTCCTCGACGAGATGAACCTCCCCGCGATGGTCTGGGAGGACGGAGCGTTCCGGGAGTACCCCCCGATGAGCGGGGCCGAACTGTACGCGTTCCCGCCGCCGGTCGGACCGACCACCGTCTACCGGACCCTGCACTCCGAACCGGCGACGCTCCCGGACAGCCTCGCCGCGAAGGGACTGCGCCACTGCGAATGGAAGGAAGGCGGGCCGGGGATCGACGTGCTCCGGATCCTGGCGGCGGTGGGGCTGGGCTCCGACCGGCCGGTCGAGGTCCGCGGAACTCCCGTGATCCCCCGTGACTTTCTCCTTGCGCTGGTGAAGCGGGAGAAGCTCCTCGGGTACCCCTCGGACGTCGTCGTGGACGACTGGGAGGTCCTCGACATGGAGATTCGGGGGGAGGGTCCGGAGGGGCCGACGACCCGCCATGCGCTCGGCCGGTTCCCGCCAAAGCCTGGGTGGGGCGCCTCGGCGACGGAGTACGCGGTCGGGATCTGCGGGGCGATCGGCGCCGAGATGCTCGCCGCCGGCGCGATGGTGGGGACCGGGGTGCTCCCGCCGGAACGCTGCGTGCCCCCCGGGCCGTTCCGGGCCGCCCTCGAGCGGCGCGGCGTCGCGACTTCCATCACCCCCCCGGAATCCCCCCTGCCCCCGTTCGGGCCGGCCTGAATCCGAGCGGGAACGGTACGATTTTAGGGCTTTCCGCTACTTTTGTAGCGCGCAGATTACCGATTATTCAGTTCGAAGGCCCTCAGGCTTACGATAGCGAAGAAATGGTTTGCGTTATATGCGAGATATAACCGTGTCACGTCCCGCGCCAATTATATATAGGGTCCCCCGGCTGGCCAAACCCACTTGGATGTGTTATTTGTGGCGGAATCGGACCCCGCCCCCATCGTACCCGTCGTACCGCGCCTAGGCCCACCGTCGCCTCCGCTCGCTCCGTTCCCGACAGGCCCGTCGCCGTTCGCCCCGCTCCAAGCCGAGGGCGGGGTCGTCAAGAAGGGCGAGGCGCCCACCCTCCCCGTTCCGGCCGACGTGCCGGTCGGCCCCACGGGCGCCGCACCCAATCCTGAGCGCCCTTCCAAGGAAGCGGAGCCGGAGAGCGTCCCGCTCCCCGTGCCGATCGCTCGGCTGGTCCCGCGTCTTCGGAAAAGCGCCCGCCTCTTCGAGGAGGGGAAGAAGCTCATCCCCAACTCGTCGAGCTCCCTCATCCGGGTCGCATCGTACGACCCTTGCCCTCCGTTCATCGAGAGGGGGAAGGGCGCCCGGATCTGGGACGTCGACGACAACGAGTACCTCGACTTCAACCTGGCCTACGGCTGCCTGATCAACGGCCACGCCCACCCGGAGATCGTCAAGGCGATCCAGGCGCAGGCCGAACTAGGTCTCCACTTCGCGGCCCCAACCGAGCTCGAGATCGACGTCGCGAAGGCGTTCCGCAAGCTCGTCCCGAACGCCGAGCGGGTCGCGTTCTGCTCGAACGGATCGGACGCGACGATGAACGCGATCCGGATCGCCCGTGCGGTGACGGGGAAGGACGGGATCCTGAAGTTCGAGGGCCACTACCACGGCCAGCACGACTACGCGCTCATCAGCGCGGAAGCGCCGCCGATCGTGGCGGGCTTGGACGAGTACCCGCGCCCTCTCCCGAACTCCGCCGGGATCCCGCCCGGCGTGACCGACTACGTGATGGTCGCCGCGTACAACTCGCTCACCTCGCTCGAGCGGATGGTGCGCCGGTACCGCGACCGGCTCGCCGCGGTGATCCTGGAGCCGATCATGGCGAACGCCGGCATCATCCCGCCGGCGCCGGATTATCTCAAGCGACTCCGCGAGATCACGACGGAGAACGACCTACTGCTGATCTTCGACGAGGTGTTCACCGGTTTCCGCGTGGCCCCCGGCGGGGCGCAGCAGATGTACAAGATCGAGCCGGACATCTCGTGCTGGGCGAAGGCGTTGGGCGGCGGCATCACGATCTCGGCGGTCTCGGGGAAGGCCGAGTACATGGACCTGATCGCGCCGGGGCGGATCTCGTTCGGTGGGACGTACTTCGCGAACAGCCTGAGCCTCGCCGCCGCGCTCGCGAACCTGAAGCTCCTCAGCCGGGGCGGGGAGGACCTCTACGCCCGCTTTGGCCGCCTCACCGACAAGATGGAGCGCGGGATCGAGGAGGCCGCGCGCGACGCGAAGGTCAACGTGCTCGCCCAGTCGGTGAATGGGATGCTCCAGTTCTTCTTCACGCGGCGCAAGAAGATCACGAACTACCGGGAGTCGCTCCAGATCGACTGGAACCTGTTCCTTCGGCACCACCAGCTGCTCCTCGCCCGCGGCATCTACATCCACCCCGACAATTACGAGCGGCTGACGTTCTCCTCCGCCCACACGGAGAAGGACGTGGAAACGTTCCTCGCAACGATCAACCAGACGTTCGCGGAGCTCAAGACGCTCCCGCGCGACTACCTGCCGTAGTCGGCGGGGGCGCTCGTCGTCGGGGCCCCCGGCGCCGCGGGGCCGGCTCGGTCCGTCAGCTGCCGCCGGATCGCCGCCGCGAAGCTCTGCACGTCGGCGGGCAATTGGCGCTGGACCAGGTTGTCGATGATCGCCCGAAGCGCGCCCTGGCCGTGCATCTCGAGCACGACGTTCAGTTCGGTCTCCGACGGTCCGCGGGGCGCGAGCTTCACGGACCCTTCGACGGTCGCCTCGGGAGCGACCGCCCGGAACCGGACCGTATCCGCGTCGCCGGGCAGCACCTCCCCCCGGAACACCGAGGTCCGACTGACGAATCCGACCTTTGTCACGATCGTCCAGTTCGCGACGGTGTCGGAGACCCGCTCGACCGCGGTGACGTGCGGGATCGCGCCCGCGAGGAAGTTCAGGTCCCGGAGCAGGTGGGCGATCTGGTCGGCCGGTCCGGGGCAAAGAATCGTGGCCTGAGCCGACGGCATCTGCGTTCCGCCCCCCGGAGCGGCGGACGAGGCGTCGGGCTTCTTGACCTTCGCCCTCGGGAGGTATCCGACGCGAACGTGGCGTGAGAACTGGGGCCAGAACGTCCAAATCACCCGGGGGCTTCGCCCCGCGGCGAGGGGGGAAGGTCGTGAGCGAAGGCCCGTCGAAGCCGGAGCCGCTCTCCGCCCCCGCCGTCGGGAGCTCCGGAAGTTCCGCGGCCTACTGGGCCCGGTACAAGGTGGTCGCGCCGAAGTATTTCTGGGCCGAGGAGACCCGTTCGGCGACGATCGTCGTCGCCGGGGCCGAAGGCTCCACGCTCCGGGACGCGGACGGCAAGACGTACATCGACCTCACGAGCCAGTGGTCGACGAACAATCTCGGGAACGTGCACCCCGAGGTCCTGCGCGCGACGATCGACGCGCTCGAACAGTATGGGTTCCTGATCTATTTCCTCCACCCCCATCTGCCCATGATCGAGCTCGCCGAGAAGCTGCTCGAGATCCGGCCGTCCCCCAACCTCTCTCGGGTCTTCCTCGAGCTCTCCGGCACGGGGGCCGTCGAAGCCGCCGTCAAGCACGCGGTCGAGACCAGCCGCCGGCCGCTCGTGCTGAGCTTCCTTGGCCAGTACCACGGGCTCAGCATCGGCACGGGAGCGATCGGCTCGTTGAGTTCGGAGGAGCGCCGACACTGGGAACCGTACCATGGGGGCGCCGTCCACGCGCCATACCCGTTCCCGTACCGGCGGCCGCCGGGCATGAGCGAGGTGGAGCTCGGGGAGTCGATGCTCGGCTACCTTGAGGACCAGCTGCTCCGGTACGAGGCCGCCCCCGACCGGATCGCGGCGGCGATCCTGGAACCGGTCGCGTGCGAAGCGGGGATCTGGATCCCGCCGGCGAACTTCGTCAGGGGCCTGCGCAAGCTCTGCGACGCGCACGGCTGGTACTTCATCGCGGACGAGGTCGAGACCGGTTTGGGGCGCACCGGGTCGATGTGGGCGATCGACCATTTCGGTGTCGCTCCGGACATGGTGACCATCGGCAAGGCCATCGGCGGGGGGCTGATGCCGATCGCCGCCGTGCTCGGCGACGAACGGGCGATGGGCGAGGAGGGGGTCGCCGCCGGCACAACGTTCGGCGGTCACCCCGCCGCCTGCGTTGCAGCGTCGACGACGATCGACATCCTGCGTCGCGACCGTCTCGCGGAGCGCTCCGCCCGGTTGGGAACGCTGGCGTTGCGGCGGATGGAGGAATGGCGGAAGTTCGACGGCGTCGGGGATGTCCGGGGGCTCGGGCTGTGCCTCGGCGTCGAACTCGTGAAGGAGAAGGACCCCCAGCAACCCGACCCGACGACCACGAGGTCGGTGTTCTTCGATTGCGTGGCGCACGGCACGCTCCCGCTGTACAATTACGGCGACAACGTGATCCGGATCCAGCCACCCCTCACCATCGACGAGCCGATGCTGGATCAAGCGCTCGACACTCTGGAGTCGTCGTTGCGCCACCAGCTCTCACGGACCGCCGGCTAGGACACGATCCTCATCGGACCGATGATCCGCTCCGCGACGGCGCGCGGAGGAACGGAGAGCGAGGAGGTCCGGATGTTCGCGCTGGCGGCGTCAGGCCGAGAGCGTCCGCTCCACGCTGACCCGTTCCCAGACCGAGATTCCGCGCTCCGCCAGATGGTGGAGGAACGGCGCCGGCGGGAGCGATTCCGGCGGGAAGAGGCCCGGCTCGGCAAATTCGCCATCAATCAGGAGGAGCGCCGCGGCCGCGGCCGGCGTTCCGGTCAGGTACGCCGTCCCCGTCGTCTGGTGCGCGGCGAAGGCCTCCTTGTGCCCGAGCGTAGTCCCCAGCGTGACCTGGGTCCGTCGTCCCCCCTTCTCCCCGGTGACCTCGACGACCAGGGCGGCGCTGCCGTCGATCCGTCCGGCGAGGTCGCCGGGGCGCGGCAACGTGCCGAGGAGCGTTCGGCGGGGGCTCGGACCTCCCGGGGTTCCCACCTCGAATAGTTTGAGGTCGCGGATCAGCTGCAGCGTGCGGACGGTCGGGTCGTCCAAGGCGAGCTTGAAATCGACGTACCGCACGCCTTTCCCGATGAACCGGGGGAGACTGTCGACCTCCTCGTGGTCGACGGAATAAACGGTGGCGCGGCCCACGGGGGCCGGAAAGTCGTACTCCTCGCGCGCCCCGAACGGTGGGACATCGACGTACGCGCCGGCCTCGAAGATCCGAGAACGGTGCAGCGTCTCCTCGATGAACGTCTCGGGGGAGAAGAGGCACAGGAACGGGAACTCGGAACTGGTGGCGGAGTCGCCGTCACGGACGCGGATCGATTCCACGCGGTCGAGGGCGTCGGCGGCATGCCGGACGAAGACGTTGCTCATGCCGGGATCCTCGCCCGCGCCGACGAGGGCCGTCAGCGAACGTCGTTTCCAGCTTTCGGCGTCCGCGTACGGGTCGGCCGAATCCGACGCGAGATCCATGTAGTTCGTCCCGGCCTCCCACGCCCCCTCTTGCACGCTCCGGTTGAACCGCGGGAGGGTCGCGTTGACGATGAGGCGGCAGCCGCGGCCCGCTGCGGCGACCGCGCTGGCGTCGCTCGCGTCGACGGCGATTGCCCGAGCGTTGGGGCGGCCGGTCCGGCGGACCGCCGCCTCGGCCAAGCGGAGATCGACGTCCGCGACGAGGAGCTCGCCCACGCTCGACGAGGCGGCGAGGTGGGTCGCGATGACGGTGCCGACGGCGCCGGCCCCGATCAGGAGAACCGAGGGAGCTTCCGTCGGGATGGTGTCGACCCTCGCGCGGCCTCCGACCCGGCTCTGAAAATAAGGTTTCGGTCGGGGGCTCGGAGGTCTAGGTCGGGCGCCCGGCCGCGAGGTCGGCGGCGATCACCTTGGCCGCGTTGTACCCGGGGGCCCCGGTGACGCCCCCGCCGGGGTGCGCGGCCGAGCCGCAGAGGTAGAGCCCCGGTACCGGCATCCGGTAGTTCGACCAGCCGGGCATCGGGCGGAGCGAGAACACTTGGTCGGGAGTGATGTCGCCCTGGTCGATGTTCCCCCCGGTCATCCCCAAGGTCCGCTCGAGGTCGAGCGGCGTCACGACCTGCCAGGACCGGACCTTCGAGCGGATGTCCGGCGCGTATTCTTCGAGGGTCTCGAGCACCGTCTCCGCGACCTCCGGCCGAACGTCGTCCCAACTGCCGCCCCCCAGTTCCGTCGGGGCGTACTGGACGAACGCGGTCATCGTATGGTGACCCGGAGGCGCGACGCTCGGGTCGAGCAGGCTCTGGAAGTAGGCGTCGACGAACGGCCGATGCGAGAACGCCCCGTACTTCGCCTCGTCGAAGGCGTGGTCCAGGTAGTCGACCGACGGCGAGATGTCCACCGCCCCGACGAGCCGGTCGGTGCCGGTCGTCGCGTGGAAACGGGGCATCGAATCCAGCGCCGCGTTGAACTTGAGGCACGCTCCGCGGGTGCGGATCTGGCCGACCCGCCGACGGAGGTCGGCGGCCAGGGTGTCCGGCGGTAGGAACCGACCGAGCGTCGTCTTCGCGTCGACGGACGAGGCGATCGCCCGCGCCATCCATGTCCGGCCGTCGTCGGTCTCGACCCCGCAGGCGACGCCGTTCTTCACGACGACCTGACGGACCGCGGTTCCCGTCGCGATGGTGACCCCGAGGTGCTCGGCCGACTTCGCCATCGCTTCGGTTATCCGGCCCATCCCACCCCGGGAGAGACCCCAGACCTCGCGGTGGCCGTCGAGGACGCCCAGGTTGTGATGACCGAGGATGAAGGCGCTCCCCGGCGTGCGCGGGCTTGCGAACGTGCCGATGATCGCGGAGGAGGCCAAGGCGCCCTTGAGCTCCTCCGACTCGAACCAGTCGTCGAGGAGGTCGCTCGCGCTGGTGAGGAACAGGTCGCGGAGCAATCGCTCCGCATCGCCGCCGAGGGAGGCGAGGAACTCGTTGAGCGGCATCGGCGGCCGGAGCAGGGCGGGCTCGAACAGCGCCATCGCGTCCGTCCAGAACCGCACATATCGGGGGTAGGCCGCCGCGTCTTTGGCCGAGAATCGCGATATCTCGTGGGCCGTCTTGGTGTCGTCGAGCCAGAAGGTGATCGACCGGCCATCCGGGAACGGAACGAACAGCTGGGGGTCGCAGAGGATCGGGTCGTATCCCCATCGCCGGAGCTCCAGCTCCTCGACGATGGGTGGCCGCAGCATCCCGCAGGCGTACGAGTAGGTGTTGATGCGGAACCCGGGCCACGGTTCTTCGGTCACGCACGCGCCGCCGACCGTGGGTCGACGTTCGAGCACCGCGACGCGCGCCCCGCCCTTCGCGAGGTAGGCGGCCGTGACGAGCCCATTGTGACCGCCCCCGATCACGATGACGTCGAAGTCGGGCATGGGGGGCTCCGCGGCCCAACGAGGGGCCCATCGGAAAGGCCTTTCGAGCGGGCCACGGGCGCGGAGTCCGGACCCTACCGGCTGGGAACCGAGTCGGCGGCCGGTCGGCGGGATCCCACGTTCTTCCGAAGGGTTATCCCGCCTTCCGGATTCGGCGGCCCCCGCTCCGCGGGAGGATCCCATGGGCGCCTCGCGTCGTACAAGCTCCGTAGGTCCGGGGGGACGCCGCCCGGTCGACCCTGCGGAGATCCGCAGGGTGCGACGTCCGCTCGACCGAGCGGCGACGCTCCCCGGAGGATTCTTCTCCGACCCCTCGGTCTACGACCAGGAGCTTCAACGGCTGATCCTCCCGTCCTGGCAGTGCGTCGGCCGAACGGACGAGATTACCCGGTCCGGGGACTTCCTCACCTTCGAGGTCGCGGGCTCGGGGGTCGTGATCGTTCGTGGCGCGGACGAGCAGCTCCGCGCGTTCCACAACGTCTGTCGTCACCGGGGAACCCGCCTCGTCGAGCCGCTCAGCGGGGGAGGATTGACCCGCATCCAGTGTCCGTACCATGCCTGGACCTACGACCTGACCGGCCGCCTGCTCGGGTCGCCGCTCATGACGGACGCGAAAGAGTTCAATCGAGAGGAGTTCGGCCTGTTCCCGGTTCGGCTCGAGGTCTGGCGCGGATTCGTCTTCATCAACCTCGACCCGAAGGCCGGGTCCCTCGCGAAGTATCTGGGGGGCCTCGTCCGGCGGGCCGCGCCGTACCCGCTCGAGCGACTCCGCCGCGCGCGTCGGGTCGTCTACGACATCGCGGCCAACTGGAAACTGATCGTCCAGAACGCCAACGAGTGCTACCATTGCCCCGGCGTTCACCCCCAACTCGCCCAGATCACGCCCTACCGGTCCGGCGAGGAGGACCTCACCGACGGTCCGGTGTTCGGCGGTTGGATGGATTTCGTCGACGGGGCGAACACGCTCACGGCCTCGGGCACCAGCCCGCGGCGACCATTCCCGGGCCTCTCCCCGGCCGACCTGCGGCGCGTCTACTACTACGTCCTGTACCCGTCGAACTTCATCTCGCTCCTCCCGGATTACGTGACGTTCGACTGGTTCCTGCCGCTCGGGCCGGACCGGACCCGGCTCGTCTTCGACCTCTACGTCGACCAGGACGAGAGCGACCCGGCGGACGACGCGATGGAGTTCTGGGAGACGACGAACCGGCAGGATTGGCACATCTGCGAGATGGCGCACTTGGGCTCGCGCACCCTCGCCTACCGCCAGGGGCGGTACAGCTCGGACGAGGAGGTCGTGCACCTCATCGATGAGTACTACCTCGAGCGGATGGGGCTGCTCGGGCGCGGAAAGTAGCGCGCCGACCGCCGGGGCTGGCGCCTACGGCGCCTTCATCTGGTCGCGGACGAACGCGTCGAAGTCGTAGACCAGCGACTCTTGGTCGCTGTACCGTCCCCCGCGCCACGACCGCGAGCGGCTGCCCTGCTGGGCGAGCTCGCAGACCTTCCAGTCCTGCTTGTTGATCTCGTCCCACAGGTCGACGGCGTCGTTCGGGTCGAAATCCGGCTGCTCGACCGCCGCGGGCTCGAAGAAGAAGTCGCACTCAACGAGCGTGTGGTGGGTCGAGATCGGCCAGCCCCGATGGATCATGAGATAATCCGGGTGGAGGCTGAAGAACATGTTCGGGAACAGGGTATGGTACTGGACGCGCGTCCTGTCGGCGTCGGTCATCCCGCGGATGATCGGGCGGCGCGTGTAGCCGCTCCGCGTCATCGAGGTGTAGTCCTTCGCGAACGTCATGTAGCCGCCGTTGACCTTCGACCGCTTCTCCCCCTCGATGAAGTGGTAGTCGTTGTCGCCGGAGAGGTAGGGGGTGAGCCGGTTGAGCTCGGGGTGGACCGGGGCGCAGTGGTAGCATTCAGAGTAGTTCTCGATCAGGAGCTTCCAGTTCGCTTCGACCTCGTAGACCCGTCGGGCCCCGAGGCGGAGTTCCCCGATCGGGTAGCGGTCCATCTGGCCGAAGAACCGCCCGAATTCCTCGCGCAGGGTCGGACCGGTCGCGCTCAGATTGGCCCAGAGGAAGCCTCCCCACTTCTCCACTCGGACCGGGTGGAGCCCGAACTCCTCCTTCTGGAAGTTCGCGAGGTCCTGCGTGTGCGGGGCGCCCTGGAGCCGGCCGTCCAGCCCGTATTTCCAGGAGTGGTACGGGCAGACGATCGAGCTGAGTCCCGATCCCGTTGCGGCCTCGATCAACCGGGTACCGCGGTGGCGGCAGACGTTGTAGAAGCCCCGGGTCTCCCCGTCGTTCCCTCGGGCGAAGATGACGCTCTCCGTCCCGATCTGCCGCGTGAAGAAATCCCCGGAATGGGGAAGCTGGCTCTCGTGCCCGACGTTGAGCCAGTTCCGGTAGAACAGGCGCTCCATCTCGAGACGGAACGTCGGTTCGTCCCAGAACACCGTCCCCGGCGGGGTGCTGGCGGCCAGGTACTCCGTCGCCTCCACCCCGGCGGCCGGCGCGACCGTTTCCCCGTTCGCCGGCATCACCGGGAAACGCTCCCGCCGACAGATAACGGTGTTGGAAAACCGTCGCCCGTCGAGCGCACCCTCGACGCCGAACCGGCCATCGACGACGATCGACTTGTCGTCCTGCCGGGGACACTAGCGTTTATCATTCCGGACCGCGTGGGCGCTCCCGTTCGCAGGACCTGAATGAATCCGACTTGGGTTCGCATCATCGCCGTGGCCGTGGTCGTCGGGGTCGTGGTCTCCGGGATCGGGATCTACTACTTCGTGGTCCGGAACGGCGGCAACACCTCGTGCGCCTTGAAATCGAAGAACCCGATCGTGATCGACCAGGCGGAGAAGGTCGCGTCGATCGACCCGCATGCGGCGTTCTCGACGCCCGAATGGGGGGCGGTCCAGCAGACCTACCAGCCGCTCGTCATGTACAACGGGACCAGTTACACGAACTTCTCGCCGATGCTGGCGCAGAACTGGAGCAGCTCGGCCGACGGATTTCATTGGAACTTCACGCTGTTCCCCGGGATCCACTTCTCGAACGGGGACCCGGTAACCGCGTACACGATGTGGTTCAGCTTCTACCGGCTCCTCGCCCTTCAGGGAGCCGACCAGTACCTGCTCTCGGAGAATTTCTGGATCCCCGGGCTCAACTACTATGCGCCGGCAACCCAGAACCAGGCGGAGTTCGCGAATCTGACCCAGGAACTGAACACGTGGGATTTCCTCCACCCGTCGGGAGCGGCGATCGCAGCGATGACGGCGCCGAACCAGTCGTTCCAGGTCCTCGACAACCGCACGATCGAGCTGAACCTCGGCAACGGCTACCTCGAGAACTCCACGACGTTCCTCGGGGTGCCGTACAAGTTCCTCCTCGCCGAGATGGCGACCCCGGGCGGGGTCGCGGTCGATCCGGTCGTCATCCAGGCGAACGGCGGGGTCACCAACGGGTTGAACGCGTGGATGTCGACCCATTCGGTCGGGACGGGTCCTTACCTCATCTCCTCGTTCGACCCCGTGTCGGGGATGACCTTCACGCCCGACCCGAACTATTGGGCGGCGGGCGCCGCGGCGAAAGAACCGTGGAACGTCAACCTCCAGCCCGCGAAATCGACGATCCAGGTCAATTTCCAGCTGGACCCGGCGATCAACGTCCAGGACCTCAAGAGCAAGACCGCGGCCTCGGCGTCGTTCGCCTACCTCGGGCCGGACACGGTCCATCAACTGCAGGCGTCGTCGTGCCTCACCGTCCGGGCGGAATCCCTGGTCTACAGCTCCTCCTCCGGCGCGTGGTGGGTGTACATGAACCAGTCCGTGGCGCCGTTCAACAACCTCTCGGTCCGAGAGGCGGTCGTGCACGCGATCGACATCAATCAGATTATCACCGAGGCGTTCGGCGGCTACGCCTCGAGCTGGGTGGGCCCCGTCCCCCCGTCGTACCCCGGCTACAATCCACAAAATCTCCCCCCCTACCCCTACAATCTCACCCTCGCGAAACAGGAGATGGCCAACTCCCCGTACCCGAACGGGTACAGTCCCACGCTCAACTACGAGTACCTCAACACCGGCCCGGACTGGGCGAACATGGCGCTCCTCCTCAAGAACGACCTGCAGAAGATCGGGATCAGCATCAATCCGGTCCCGATGGGGCTCGACACCTTCTACCAGATCCAGACCATCGACCCGAGCACGGGACAGTGTCTCTCCATGGAGACCCAGAACGGCGGACCGTTCCCGATCGGGCAGGACTTCTACGCCTCGGACTACATCTCGCCGGACGACTGGACGCAGCAGGACGCTCTGAGCTACGGGACCGCGAACCTCTGCATGTCCGGGTACAATAACGCCACCGTCAACAACCTGGTGACCGACGCGACGGGGCAGCGGAACCCCGCCGCGTTCACGAACGATTACGCCGAGATGACGAGCATCATGTACAACAACTACACCGACGCCTGGCTCGTCTGCCCCACCCTGTTCACGGTGTACAATCCAACCCTGCAAGGGATCGTCTCCACCCCGATGGGCAGCACGACCCTCTCCACCATGGAGTGGAACTCGGTCTACGCGAGCTAGAGCGCCGCGACGCCCCGGGCGATCGCTATCGATCTACGCGGGAGCGGCGCCCTTCGCTCGGTGAAGGTCCTCGAGGAGGACCTGGGCCGCGTTGTACCCGGGGGCCCCGATGACCCCGCCTCCCGGATGGGCGGCCGCCCCGCAGAAATAGAGGCCCGGAATCGGAGTGCGGTACTGAGCCCACCCTTGCATCGGGCGGAACGAGAAGATCTGGTCGGGGGTGATGTCACCCTGAAAGATGTTGCCGCCCGACATGCCGAGAGTCCGTTCGATGTCCTCGGGGGAGATGATCTGCCAGTGGCGGACGCATTCCCGGATGTCGGGGGCAAACTCGGCAAAGGTATCGAGGATGATCTCGGCCGCCTGCGGCTTGAATTCGTCCCACGTCGTCCCGACGAGCTCCCGGGGGGCGTACTGGACGAAGCACGTCATCGTGTGTTTTCCGGGAGGTGCCATCGACGGGTCGGAAACGCTCTGGAACAGCGTGTCCATGAACGGGTGGTCGGAGAATCGGCCGTACTTGCCCTGGTCGAAGGCGCGCTCGAGATACTCCATCGAAGGGGCGATCTCGGTCGCCCCCGAGTGCGCGGGTCCGGGGGTTCCCGGAGACGCCGTGAAGCGCGGCAGCCGGTCGAGGGCGGCGTTGAATTTGAGCGCGGCCCCACGGCTGCGGATCCGGTGGACTTGGCGTCGCACCTCCGCGTCGACCGCATCCGGCGGCATCAGGTCGAGCAGCGTGCGTCGCGCGTCGACGTTGGACGCGACCGCGGTCGCTTCGATCGTCTCTCCCCCTTCCGTTTCGACGCCGGTGACCTGTCCCCCTCGCATCGCGATCTGACGGACCTTGACCCCCGTCCGGATCTCGACGTTGTGATGCTGCGCCGACATTGCGAGCGCCTCCGTTATCCGTCCCATGCCGCCCCGGGAAAACCCCCAGACGTTCCGCTGTTCGCCGAGAACGCCGAGGTTGTGGTGGGCGAGGACGTAGGCGGTACCCGGCGTGCGCGGACCGCACATCTCGCCGATGACAGCGTTGGTCGCGAAGGAGATCTTGACCTGGTCGCTCTCGAACCAGTCGTCGAGGAAATCCTGGGCGCTCATGAGGAACAGTTGGCGGACGAGCTCCTCGGCCTCGGGACCTTGGAACATCCCGACGAGGTCCTGGAGAGCGACGGGCGGTGCGAGTAGGAGCGGCTCAACCAGGTCGAGGACCTTATCCCAATAGTCAACGAATTTGGGGTACGCCCGGGCGTCCGCGGCGGAGAACTTCGCGATCTCCTTGGTCGCCTTCTCGTCGTCGACCCAGAGGCTCAACGAGCGTCCGTCCGGGAACGGGACGAACGCCTGCGGGTCGTAGAGGATCGTATCGTAGCCGTACTTCCGCAGCTCGAGGTCGTCGACGATTTGCGGTCGCATGAGCCCCGCGACGTACGAGAACGTGTTGATCCGGAAACCGGGCCAGGTCTCCTCGGTGATGCACGCGCCGCCGACGAACGGGCGTTGCTCGAGGACCAGGACTTTGGCCCCCGCCTTTCCGAGGTAGCCGGCGGTGACCAACCCGTTGTGGCCTCCCCCGATCACCACGACGTCGTAGCGCGCCATCGGAGCGAGGCGGGCACGCCGGTCCCCCGCTTAATCCCGCCGACGGCGCCTCGTCGCGAACCGGCGGCGTCGCGGGCCCGGAGCGTATTAGTAGGTCGCCGGGATGGAAGCGCGATGGTCGTGGCGGACCCGCCGCCTCCTCCCCGCGGGGGCTGATATCCGGTGGGGAGGAGCCGAACCGACCTGCTGGTCTTCATCGCGAAACGGCTCGCCGTCCTCCCGTTCGTCCTGCTCGGCATCATCGCGATCACGTTCTTCTTCACCCACATCGCGGTGCGCAACCCCTGCGCCTCCTGGATCCCGCACGCCCACCCGGGGGCGCTGCAGAACTGCATCAACTATTTCGGGCTCAACCAGCCGCTGACGACGCAGTTCGTCAAGTACCTGAGCTCGCTCGCGGCGGGCAATTGGGGGATCGACCCCCTGGGGGGTCAACCGGTCGCCCCGGTCATCCTCGCGGCCGTTCCCGCGACGATCGAGCTCGTCCTCGCCTCGTTGTTCTTAATGGTGGTCATCGGGATTCCCCTCGGCGTCATCGCCGCGAACAGCAACGGTCGTTGGGCCGACCACCTGGTCCGGGTCCTCTACCTCAGCGGCTGGGCGACCCCGACCTACCTGGGGGCTCTCGTGCTGGCGGTCATCGTCGGACCGGCGGTCGGACTCCCGTCGGGCGGGGCGTACACGACCAGCACGCCGCCGTTCCCTCAACCGACCCACTTCTCGGTGATCGACGCGCTCCTGGCGGGCAGCCCGTCCGGGGTCGCGGATGCCTTTTCGCATCTGATCCTCCCAGCGACGGCGCTCGCGTTTCTCAATATGGGGATCGCGACGCGGATGACCCGGAGTTCGATGCTGGAGGTCCTGCCGCTCGACTACGTGAAGACGGCCCGGATGAAGGGGCTCTCCGACATCTTCGTCGTCTACAAGCACGCGCTTCGCAATTCCCTCATCTCGACGACCACGGTGCTCGGCATCACCGCGGGCAGCCTCCTTTCCGGGACGGTCGTGATCGAGGAGATCTTCCGGTGGCCGGGGATGGGCGACTACGCGTTCAACGCGATCACATCGTACAACTTCGCCGGGACGATCGCGACCGTCGTGATCTTCGCCCTCGGCGTGGTCATCGCGAACCTCGTCGCGGACGTCCTGTACGGCGTGCTCGACCCCCGGGTGGAGTGGCGGTAGATGCCCGCGGCCATTCCGACCGAGGAGGAGGCCTCGCCGCTTCCGGACCTGCCTCCGCCCACGCCGGCCCCCGTAGTGGTCCGGTCGCCTCGCGCGCCGTGGTCGTCGGCCGTGATCGGATTCCTGCGGGTGATGCGCGCGAACCCCCTCACGCTCGCCGGGTTCGTTCTGGTCGTGATCATCTGCGTCTCGGCGATCGTCGTCGCCGCGGTCCCGCCCCTGACACAGCTCCTGCTCGGGCACGCGCTCGCCGCGACGCCGTACGACCCGAACATGCCGACGGCGGCGCTCCACCAGGGCCCGTCATTCGCCCACTGGTTCGGGACCGACGAGCTCGGCCGGGACATGTTCTCCCTGGTCCTCGCCGCGCTCCCCCTGGACCTCGCGATCGGGCTCTCCGTCACGGGTTTCGCGCTGATCGTCGGGAGCGGGCTCGGGCTCGTCGCCGGGTTCTGGGACAAGCCCCGCACGCTCGGCGGCGCGGTCTCGACGGTGATCATGCGCGTCACGGACGTCTTCCTCGCCTTCCCGAGCCTCGTCCTCGCGCTCGCCGTCGCGGCCACCCTCGGTCGATCGATCTTCACCACGGTCCTCGCCGTGATGGTGACGTGGTGGCCGTACTACGTTCGCTTGACCCGCGGCGAAGTCCTCGCGGTGAAGAACCTCCCTTACGTCACCGCCGCCCGTGCGTCGGGGGTATCGGAAGTGAGGATCCTCTTCCGGCACGTGCTGCGCAACATCCTGGAGCCGCTCACGATCTACTACACGCTCGATGTCGGCACGGTGCTGGTCACGTTCTCGACCCTCTCGTTCGTCGGCGTGACCGGGTCGATCACGACCCCGGAGTGGGGTCAGCAGGTCGAGTTCTACCAGGGACTCCTGCCGTTCTATCCGTGGACCGTGCTCGCCCCGGGCCTCGCGATCTTCGTCACCTGCCTCGCCTTCAGCCTCCTCGGCGACGGCTTGCGGGACATCCTGGATCCGCGGAGCCGTCGGGCGCTCATCCAGGCGGCCCAGCCGTCGACGTTGCCCGCCGAGGTCCCCGCGGTGGCGGCGCGGGGGGGCGGAGGGGCCGGGGCATGATCGGAGCGCGACGCGACGACGGGGTCACCCTCGAGCCTCCCTCGGCGAACGAACCGCTGCTCAAGGTCGAGGACCTCTCGATCGAGTACCGCGTGGGCGCCGGGACGTTCCAAGCGGTCCGGGACGTTTCCTTCGAGCTGTACCCCGGTCGCGTGCTCGGGATCGTCGGCGAGACCGGGTGCGGCAAGAGCACCTTGGCGCACGCGATCCCGCGCCTCCTCCCGGAGCCCCCGGCGAAGATCCGCTCCGGCAAGATCATCTACCAGGGCGTCGACCTCGCGCAGGTACCGAAGTGGAAGATCCCCCGGGTGCGGGGCACCGGGGTCGGTATGGTGTTCCAGGAGCCGATCAACTCGCTCAATCCGTCGTTCCGGATCTATAGCCAGGTCGTGGAATCGATCCGCGTCCGTCGGATGCGGGACGCGGGCAAGATGCCGTCGTTCCAGCCCGGGCCGCAGGCATTCGACTACTCCCGACGCCCGCAGCTGTCGACCGCCGAGGCGATGGCCCACCCCCTCACCCCCGTCCTCCCGTCCGGGATCCGCGACCGCGGACCGCCGCCCATCCCGAAGCAGCTCCGCGAGGAGGTCCTGGAGGCGCTCCGGTTGGTCCGGATCAACGACCCGGAAACCATCCTCGGCCTCTACCCGCACGAGCTCTCCGGCGGGATGCGCCAGCGGGTGATGATCGCCATGGCGTTGAGCCAGCGACCCACGCTCTTGATCGCCGACGAACCGACGAGCGCGCTCGACGTGACGATCCAGGCGCAGGTCCTCTCGTTGATGAAGGAGCTGATGGAGGAGGTGAAGACGTCGATCCTGTTCATCAGCCACGACCTCGGCGTGATCGCCGAGATGGCCGACGAGGTCGGCGTGATGTACGCGGGCCACCTCGTCGAACTCGGGCCCGTCGACGAGGTCTTCGGCCACCCGGGCCACCCGTACACGCGGGCGCTCCTCGACTCCGTGCCGACCCGGTACAAGGACGATGGTCCGCTCCCGTCGTTGGGGGGCAACGTCCCGAACCTCTCCCGGCTTCCTCCGGGCTGCCCGTTCCACACGCGCTGTCCGATCGCCGAGGCACCGTGTTCGGTCTCCCCGGGGCCGCTGCTCGAGATCCTGCCGGGGCGACCGCCCGGCATCCAGCACCGTGCGGCCTGTCTCTACCCGGAGCGGGTCGAGGCACGACCATGACCGGGCCCCTCCTGGAGACCCGGAACGTCACGAAGCATTTCCCGCTCAGCCGCTCGCTGACGCAGTTCTTCGGGGGGGAGGCCCGTCTCGCGATCCACGCGGTCGATGGCGTATCGGTCCAGGTGGCGGCCGGGGAGACCTTGGGGCTCATCGGAGAATCCGGGTCGGGCAAGACGACCTTGGGCTGGCTCATGGCCCGATTGCACTCGGCGACCTCCGGCGAGGTCCTTTTCGAAGGTCAGGACGTTTCGCAGCTTTCCGGCGCCCCGCTGCGACGCTGGCGCCAGAACCTCCAGGTGGTCTTCCAGGACCCGGTCGGGTCGCTCGATCCCCGCCAGCGGGTCTGGCAGATCGTCAGCGAGCCGATCCAAGCCCAGCACAACTTCTCGAAGGCGAAGCTCCGCACGCTGGTCGCGGAGCTCCTCCCGACGGTCGGCCTGCCGCCGGATTGCCTCGACCAGTACCCGCACGAGTTCTCCGGCGGCGGCCGCCAGCGCCTTTCGCTCGCGCGCGCGTTGAGCCTGAAACCGAAGCTGGTCGTCCTCGACGAACCGACGAGCGCGCTCGATGTCGCGGTCCAGGCGCAGATCCTGAACCGGCTCGTGAGCCTTCAGCGGGAGTTCGGTTTCTCCTACGTCCTCATCACGCACAACGTTGCGGCGGTCCGGTTCGTCGCCGACCGCGTGGCGGTGATGTACCTCGGCAAGGTCGCGGAGGTCGGCCCCGTTCGCGACGTCCTGGAACATCCGGTCCACCCGTACACGAAGGCCCTGCTCGCGGCGGTGCCCGTCGCCGACACGCGGCGACGGCGCACGCGCTACAAGATCTCGGGCGAGGTGCCGACGCTCATTCGACCACCCCCCGGGTGCCGCTTCGCCGCGCGGTGCCCGTTCGTCATCGACCGCTGCCGGGTCGAGGAGCCGCTCCTCCTCCCCCTCGTGGGAGCGTCGAACCACGTCGTCGCTTGCCACCGCGCGGCCGAGGTCGCCGATGTGGCGCCGGAAAGCTTGCTCGTGACGGTCCCGCCGCCCACCACGGCCGCGGCGTGACGGCGCCGCGCGCCGTTACGAAGTCGATTGCGTGTTGAAGCAGAGCGAGTACGGCTCCGCGCTCGCCATCGGATTCTCGATGTAGCCGTGGAGCAGCGGGTTGAACACCGCGAACGCCGTCGGCACGACCATCCAGATGTCCGTGTAGTTGTTGTACATCAGCTGGGTCATCTTGGTGTAGTCGCTCGTCAGGTTCGCCGTGTTGGTGTCGCTCGCCGCGGCGTAGACGAGGCTGTTGACCGTGGTGTTGTTGTAGCCGGACATGCAGAGGTTCGCGCTCCCGGAGTTCACTGCATCGTTCTGGGTCCAATCGTCCGGCGAGATGTAGTCGGACGTGTAGAACTCCTGCCCGATCGGGAATGGTCCACCGTTGACGGATTCCTGCGCGGTGCACTTGCCGGTGGTCGTGTCGACCAGCTGACCCGCGTAGAGGTTGTTGAGGGTGATCGGGACCAGGTTGAGGTTGATGCCGATCTGCGCCAGGTCGGATTTCAGAAGTACGGCCATATCGGCCCAATCCGGCCCCGTGTTGAGGTACGCGTAGTTGATCGTGGAGCTGTAGCCGTTCGGGTACGGAGAATTCGCCATCTCCTGCTTCGCCAGCGTCAGGTTGTACGGGTACGGCGCGAGGTTCTGCGGGTTGTAGTATGGGTACGACGGCGGAACGGGGCCGACCCACTGGGTCGCGTAGCCGCCGAACGCCACCTGGATGATCTGGGCGTAGTTGATCGCGTGGGCGACCGCTTCCCGGACCGACAGGTTGTTGAACGGCGCGGTCGCCTGGTTCATGTAGATCCACCAGGACCCGCCCGTGGCGCCGTACGCGTCGGGGAGCGCCTGCACCGTGACGCACGAGGCCGCCTGCAGTTGCTTCACCGTGTCCGGGCCGAGATAGGCGAACGACGCGCCCGCGACCGCGCCGGTCTTGAGGTCCTGGACCGTGACCGAGCTCTGCTGCTGGAACTGGATCTGCACCGGTTCCTTCGCCGGCTGCAGGAGGTTGACCGTCGGATTCGCGGCGGCGACGCTCGCCCCCCAGAAGTTCGGGTCGATCGCGAGAGCATACCCGGTCTGGGCGTCGTAGCTGCTCAGCGTGTACGGTCCCGTGCCGATCATGGCGTTCGTGAAGTACGCGTTGGTCTGCGCCCACACTCCGCCGTGGGCCTGCACGACCGCCGGGTCGATGGCGTACGAGTTCGGCGCGGAGATCGACGCGAGCAGGTAGGTGTACGGCGCCAGACCGAGGTAGCCGAAGCCGAGGTTCAGCTCCAGCGTGTTGGCGTTGATGACCTGGAACGACTGGTTCGGCGCCTCCATGAACTGGATCTGGGCGGCGTTCGGGCTCGCAAAGGTGGTGGTGTTGAGGAAGTTCGCCATCGTCGAGGCCGCCGCGGCGTTGGCGGTCGCGTTGCTGTAGTACGTCAAGCCCGGATACCAGAAGTTCTGCGTCAGGATGAACGTCGGCGCCTGGTTCATTACGATCGAGCGGTAGAAGCTGAACCACTGGGTGTAGGCGTTGTAGACGTCCCCGTTCGAAAAGTGGGCGCCGGCGCGGAGCGTGAAGTTCCAGTGGAAGCCGTCGTGCGAGGTCGACCAGTTCTTGGCCAGGACCCCTTCGAAGGTCGTGTAGCTCGACCCGTTGTAGTTGACCATCCCCTGGTAGACCTGCTGAACGGCGGCCCATCCCGGGGTGGTGAATGTCACGGCGGGGTCGAGCGTGTCCGGTTTCTCGGCCTGGTCCCAGATGAGCGTGGAGCGCGACGTCACCGTGCAATTGGCGGACTTGTGCGTCTCGTAGTAGTAGATGCCCGCGCCCGAGGCGACGACGGCGACGACGACCACGACCGCAATGACTCTAACCCACTTTGGATCCACGGCGGGAAATCCCCCCGGTCGAAAAGCCCGGAACCTGTGCTACTTGATATAGGCTCGGACACGCGGCCCGCAACCGCGCGGTTCTTCCCGTCCCGCGCCGCGGCCGGGCCCCCCGCGACAACATCTTCTATGCCGGGACTCGTCGCCCCGCGAGGGGTCGACCGTGGCGGAAAAGATGTTCATCGGCGGCGAATGGGTAGCCGCGCACACCGAGGCGACGACGCCGGTGGTGAGCCCCTTCGACGGCCGGAAGATCGCCGATGTCGCCCGCGCCGACCGGGAGGACACGAAGCGCGCGATCGATGCGGCCCGCGAAGCGTTCGACCGCGGCCCGTGGCCCCGGATGCCCCCCCGCGCCCGAGCTGAAGTATATCTGAAAGCGGCGAAGCTGCTCGGCGAGCGCGCGACCGCGATCGCGGAGCTCGAGAGCCGGAATCAGGGCAAGACGATCAAGCAGGCGGCCGACGCCGACATCCCGTTCTCGATCGACAATCTCGTCTTCTACGCCGGGGCGTGCCGGACGTTGGACGCCCACAGCCCGCAGGAGTTCACCGGGGACGGGACGACGATCTTCCGAAGGGAACCGGTCGGGGTGGTCGCCTCGATCACACCGTGGAACTATCCGTTCATGATGGCCGTCTGGAAGCTCGGGCCCGCGCTCGTCGTCGGCAACACGGTCGTGTTGAAGCCGGCCAGCTGGACCCCGCTCAGCACGCTCGAGCTCGCGCGGGCTTTCCACGACGCTGGTCTCCCCGCCGGAGCCCTCAACGTCGTCATCGGTCCGGGTGAGGAAGCGGGGAACGAACTGTGCCGGAACCCGAAGGTCGACATGGTCTCGTTGACCGGCGACACCGCCACCGGTCGCAAGGTCATGGAGGCGGCGAGCGGCACGGTCAAGCGCACCCAGCTCGAGCTCGGGGGGAAGGCCCCGTTCATCGTCTTCGCCGACGCCGATGTCGCCGCGGCTGTGGAGGGGGCGATGGTCGGCGGATTCGTCAACGGCGGCCAGGACTGCACCGCGGCGACCCGGTTGATCATCCACGCCTCCGTCAAGGAGAAATTCCTCCGCCATCTCCTGGACCGGGTCCACGAGGTGCGCCTGGGCGACCCGCTCGCGCGGTCGACCGACCTAGGTCCGCTCGTCCACCGGTCGCACCAGAAGAAAGTCCTCGCCGCGGTCGAGCACGGCGTGAGCGAGGGCGCCAAGTTGCGCTCCGGCGGCACCGACGGCGGTCCGAAGCTCAAGGACGGCGCGTTCGTCGCCCCGACGATCCTCGATGCCGTCGCGCCCGACATGGACGTCGCGCAGAAGGAGGTCTTTGGCCCTGTCCTCGACGTGATGGAATTCACGACCTACGACGAAGCGATCACGATCGCGAACGGGGTCGAGTACGGCCTCGCGGGGAGCCTCTGGACCAACGACCTTCGCACCGCGCTCAAGGCCGCGCACGCGCTGCGATTCGGGGACGTCTGGATCAACGATCACCTCCCCCTGGGATCGGAGACGCCCCACGGAGGGTTCAAGCAGTCCGGATTCGGCAAGGACCTCGGGGTCGATTCGCTCTACGACTACACCGCCGTCAAGAACATCTACGTCGACCTGACCGGGGTAGCTCGGAAGAGCTGGCACTATACCGTCTACGGTGACCCGGCGTAGCCGGAGGACCGACCACGATCGAAGGGCTCCCCCCGGACGGGCGGGCCGCTCTCCTCATCGGGGGGGCGTGGCAACCGCCGTCGACGGACCGTTGGCGTCCGGTCGTCGACCCGTCGACCGGTCGGCCCATGGGGGAAGTCGCCGTCGGGGGCGCGGACGACGCCCGGGCCGCGGTCGACGCGGCCGCCTCGGTCGAAGAGGCGTGGGCCACGACGCCGGCGCACGAGCGCGCCCGTCTCTTGCGCGACGTGGCCCGCCGCCTCGCGGCCGACCGCGAGGTGATGGCGAGGATCATCGCCCACGAGGTGGGCAAGCCGGTCGTCGACGCCCGAACCGAGGTCGACCGGGCCGCCTTTGTCTTCGAATTGGCGGCCGACGAGACCCGGCACTTGACCGGGGACACCTTCCCGGCCGATGCCTACCAGCTCCCCCCCGGCAACGAGCACCGTATCCTGTTCACGGTGCGCGATCCGGTCGGGGTCGTGGTCGCGATCAGTCCGTTCAACTTTCCTTTGAACCTCCTGACCCACAAGGTCGCCCCCGCGCTCGCCGCCGGAAATCCGGTCGTCGCAAAGCCGACGAGCGCGGCGCCGTTCACGGCGGTGCGACTCGCCACCCACCTCCTTGCGGCCGGCGTTCCGTCGGGTGTGTTCAACGTCGTCCTGGGCCCGGGAGGTGCCGTCGGCGACGCGCTCGTCGACCACCCCCGCACCCGGCTCGTCACCTTTACCGGCTCGACCGTCGTCGGGAAAGGGATCGGCGAGCGCGCGGCCCGCCAGGCGAAGCGGGTCATCCTCGAGATGGGCGGGCTCGACCCGATGATCATCCTCGAGGACGCTCCGCTCGAGCTGTCGGTAGGCGCCGCCCTCCGGGGCGCGTTCGCCTATTCCGGTCAAGTGTGCACGGCCTCGAAGCGACTCCTCGTGGCGGAGTCCGTCGCGGAGCGGTTCACCTCCGAGCTCACGGAGCAGGTCCGAGCTCTTCGGGTCGGTTCCGCGCTCGATGAGCGGACGCAGATCGGGCCGCTGATCGACGCGGCGGCGGTCGACCACATCCACGGCCTCGTCGAGGACGCTCAGGCGCACCACGCCGAGCTTAAGACCGGGGGCCAACGCGCCGCCGCGGGTCCCGGTTTCTTCTACCCTCCGACCGTGCTCGATCACGTCCCGACCACGGCCCGCATCGCGCAGGAGGAGCCGTTCGGGCCGGTCGCCTCGGTCCTCCGGTTCGCCGACGAGGAGGAGGCGGTCCGGATCGCCAACGGCACGCCCTACGGGCTCCAGGCGTCGATCTACACGAACGATCTATCGCACGCGTTCCGCCTCGCGCGCCGCATCCGCGCCGGGGGGGTCCATCTCAACGACCCGACGACGCTCCGATGGGACGCGCTCCCGTTCGGAGGGGTCAAGGAGAGCGGGGTCGGACGCGAGGGCGTCGCGAGCGCGATGCGCGAGATGACGGAAGTGAAGCTGATCTCCGTCAACTACGGCGCGTAGGCCGACCGGGCCCCGCGGGGCTCACCGTCACGGGAGGCTGCGACCGGGCGGGGGCGGCGCGGGCGGTGGGTGGATCGGCGGCGCGATCGAGGGGGGTCGCGTGAGCGCCGGACCGGCGAGGGGCGTCACCGATCGAGGGACGGTCGGGGTCCGGACCGGGGGTGCGTCCAGCGCGCTCAGCGACGCCTCGAACAGGTCGAGGCCCCGGGCCAGGAGCTCGTCCTCGATGACGAGCGGCGCCATGAACCGGAGGACGTTGTCGTTCGCGCCGCAGGTGTGCATCAGGACGCCGCGGTTGAGCAGCTCGCGGCGCATCGCTTTCGCCCGGTCGCCCCACGCCGTGCGTCCCGGCCCGTCCTTGACGAAATCGACGCCGATCATGAAGCCGCGTCCCCGCACGTCGCCGATCGACGCGTGCGTCGTCGCGATCTCCGAGAAGCGACGCTTCGTCTCCTCGCCCCGGCGGGCGGTCCGCTCGAGGAGGTCGCCCCCGCGGAGCAGCCGCAGCACCTCCGCCCCCGCGGCGAGGGCCAGCGGGTTGGCGCGGAACGTGCCGATGTGGAAGGCGGGCGGGAGCTCCGGCACGAGGTCGGCGCGGTAGGCGATGAGCGAAAGCGGGATTCCCCCCCCGATCGTCTTGGCGATGCAGACGATGTCGGGCGTCACGCCGACATGGTCGACGGCCCACATCCGCCCGGTCCGGCCGAGCCCGCTCTGGATCTCGTCGACGATCAGGAGCAGATCGTGGCGGTCGCAGAACGCCCGGAGCGCGGGGAGGAACTCGTCCGGAGGGAGCACGTAGCCGCCTTCGCCGAGGATCGGTTCGACGACCACGCCCGCGAGCGCGTCGACCCCCGAGTACGGGTCATCGACGAGGTGGTCCAGGTAGCGCATCAGGTTCGCGCAGCCCCCGTCCGGGTCGAGGACAGGGCGGTACGGGTCCGGGAACGGCACGCGGATGATCGTCCCCCCGTGGAACGCGCTCGTTTCGTGGTACTTCCGTCCGCTCGTCAAGTTGACCGAGCCGCCGTGGACGCCGTGGTACGCGCCCGAGAACGCGACGACCCCGCGGCGCTTCGTCGCGAACTCCGCGAGGTTCACGGCCGTCTCGACGGCGTCGCCCCCGGTCACCGTGAACAGGACCTTGGCGTGGTTCCGAAGGCCGCCCGGAAGGGACGCGACGAGCTCCTGCAGGAACTCGATCCGCGCCTCCGTCGGGATCTCGAGGGCATGCCACACGCGCGCGAGCTGCTTCTCCACGGCCGCCTGCACCTTCGGGTGCCGGTGCCCGAGGTTGAGCACCGAGATCCCGGAGACCCAATCGATGTACCGGTTGCCGTCGACGTCCTCGACCGTCGCGCCGCGGGCTTCGGCGATCGCGATGGGGAAATGGCGCGGGTAGACGACCGCGTCGGTCTCGAGCCGATGCTGCACCGCGAGGAGCTCCTTCGATCGAGGCCCCGGCGGGAGGTGGAGCATCCGGGGCGCGTCCGGATAGCTTAGCCACTCCTCGGGCGCGGTCATGGTGGGTGCGGCCTAGCTACCAAGCGCCGGGGAGATAAGAAACCGGCCGGGAGCCGCACCGTTTTCCTCTGCCCCGGCTGAGGTTCCGCCGATGACCCCCGGCCCCTCCCGCGTCGACGTCCACGTTCATTTGAGCGCCTTCTGGGAAAATCAGCCGACGTCGTTCTACGCCCCCGACCTCGAATTCACCGTTCCCGGCCTCTTGCGCGAGCTCGACGCCGAGGGGATCGGCCACGCGGTCCTCCTCCAGCTCGACACCGCCCCCCACGTCGCCGACACGCTCGAGGAGGGGGCGCGGCTCGCGAAGGAGAGTCACGGTCGCCTGCTGCGGACGTCGACCGTGAATCCGCTCGACGGCCCCGACGTCGTCGCGGAGGCGCTCCGCGCCTGGGAAGCGACCCCGGATCTGGTCGCGATCAAGCTCTACCCCGGGTACTTTCCGTTCTACCCGCACGACCCCCGGCTCGAGCCGCTCTACGCGTTCGCCGCGCGGCGGAACCTGGTCGTGATGATCCACCAAGGCGATACGCTGAGTCCGGACGGGCTCGTCAAGTTCGCGCGCCCGATCGAGGTCGACGAGGTCGCGGTCCGCCACCGGGAGGTCCGGTTCGTGCTTTGTCATCTGGGCAACCCCTGGGTGGAGGAGGCCGCCGAGGTCGTCTACAAGAACGAGAACGTCTACGCCGACACCTCCGGCCTGGTCTGGTCGCCCCGGCTCCCGTTCTACGACGCGATGGTCGAGCGGGCGCAGCGGCGTCTCGCGAACGCCATCGCCACGATGGGGACCGCCGACCGGGTCCTGTACGGTTCCGATTGGCCGTTGGAATCGATCGCCCTCGCGGTCAAGATGGTGGAGGGGCTCGACCTGCCGTCGTCCGCGAGGGCGCAGATCTTGGGCGGGAACGCACGGAAACTGTTCCGCCTACCGCCCCCCGAGGGGTGATCCGGTCCTCCCCCGGGTCGTCTTGCTCGGAGCGACTGACGATTGCACCGCCCGCAACCCGCGGCCGCCTCTGAAACGTCATAACGCCCGCCGCGTCGTTCGCCGTCGTTCCTCGGAGCGCCGGTCCACGATGCGACGATCGTTCGCGGAAGCGCTCGCCGAACGACCGCTGTTCTTTGAACCCCTCCCCCCCTCCGCGCGATCGTCCCCGGCCCGGGTGAAGGCGCATATCGACGAGGTCGTCCGTCTCCTCGCCGGCGTCCCGCGCCTCGACGCCGTCGATATCCCCGAGCTCGTGGACGAGAACCACGACGGGCGCCCGTACTACCGGTCGCTCCATCCCCCGGAGTTCGGGCGGACGGTCGGCGAACGGACCGGCTGCGAGGTCATCGTCAACAAGGTCGTCGCCCACCTCCCAAGCGTCGACGCCCTCGCGGTATGGATGCGGGAGACGATCGAGCGGGGGATCCGTAACTTCGTCCTCGTCGGCGGCTCCAGCCGGTACATCCCGTACCCGGGACCGGCGGTGACGGAGGCGAACCGGGTCTGTCACCCCCTGGTGGCGGAGGCCGGGGGCCGTCTGGGGAACATTGCGATCCCCCAACGCACCGGCGAAGCGCACCGGATGCTCGGGAAGACCCGCTCGGGCGCCTCGTTCTTCACGACGCAGATCCTGTTCGACAGCGATGCGGTCCTCAAGATGATCCAGGAGTACGGACGTCTCTGCGCCCAGGCGGGGCTGGCCCCGGCCGCGGTGCTGCTCAGCGTCGCCCCGCTCGCCGACGAGGGGGACGCCCAGTTCATCCGGTGGCTCGGCGCGGACATCCCCGAGGCCGCCGAGCGGACGATCCTCAACGGCGATGAAACCGGCGCCTCCGCGCGGTCGATCGCCCAGGCGCTCCGCCTGTGGGACGAGGTGCGGCGCGGGATCGAACGCGCGCACGTCGAGGTCCCGGTCGGGGTCAACATCGAGCAGGTGACCCAGCGGCATCTCGCGACCGCCGCCACCATGCTCGCCGAGTTCGCTCCACGGTTGGACGACCGCAACGGGTCCTAGCCCCGGCGCCGGGTCACGGGTGCGAGAAATCGTCGGGGCCGACTTCGACCGTTACAGTCGGAGCGGCGACGGCGGGGCGCGTCGACGTAGATGTCGGCTGAAACTCTGGAGCGGAGCAAAGGTCGCCTTGGCGCCTCCGGGATTCGCGGAACCGCCCGATTGGGCCCGTCGGTTCGGTCGCAGCCGGGGGTACGCGAGCGTCGCGGGCTTGGGCCAGCGCGTCTGGCAACCGGGGCAGACGATGTGCTCCGGCCGAACCCCCAGGCCCAGGGGCACGGGGAGCAGGCCCCAGCGTCCGCACACGAAGCATTGGACCGGGAAGCCCTTCACCATCCGTAGGCGCCGGGAGTACCCGTCGGGGGATTGCTCCGCGCGACCGCAGGCCGTGCACAACCGAATCAGGCGAGCCCCGGGGATCGGCGGCATCTCGCCGGTTCGAGGCGTTCGACCGCAGCTCGCGCACCTTCGAACCGCACGCGCACCGTGCCGAACCGCGCCGCGAGGTGCCCGTGCCGCCATGCTGTGCCGTACCCACAAACGTCCCCCTTCATACGTATTGGCCCAGTTGCCGACCCCGGTAGGCTAGGGATTCGCGGTCCGGATCGGCCCCGGATCCCGGAAAACGGGCCGCCGAGTCCCAGACCTATTTCGGTGGGGGCGACGGGGTGATGAACGCCCTTTGAAGGGCGGCCAGGTCGTGGTCGTCGAGCCCGTACCCCCCTACCCCGTCCTTCCTCCAGAAGATCCGCCCGGCTCGGAACGCTACCAGGGTCGGGACGATCGCGATCCCGAACGTTTCCCAGAGCGGCGTCGACTCGTCGGAGATGTCGGCGAGCGCGAGCCGAAACGGCACCGTCCCTTCCAGGGCGGCGAACCGGGGCAGGAAGTCGACACAGAACGGGCACCAGCCGGCGTAGAAGCAGACCGCCGTATCGAGCGCCGCCGCCAGCCGATCGCCCGAGAAATCCGCGGTCGAAAGCCTCTCCATCCTCCGGGGTCCCGCCGGCGGGGTCACCGGGCAGCGAACTACTTGAACGCGGAGGGGCGACGGCCCGAGGTCGCGTCAGGGCGGGGGAGCCGACGAGGGCGGGCGGCGCGACGGGACCTTCGGCCCGGCGGTATGGGACTTCATGAGGTCGATCGAGGCGACGACCGCTTCGTAGGCCACGTTCACGGCCGCGACCTGGAACCGCAACGGCAGCCCGTCCATCTGCGCCGCCTCCGCGAGCTCGGCGGCGGCGGAGGCGAGCCCCCGCGCCGTCAGCATCCCCAACGCGTCCAGGACCGGCCCTCGGGGCGGCCCATCGAACGAGTTCGCGATCTCGACGAGCTCTCCATGGAACTCGGCGAGCATCGGTCGAAGGCGCTCCCCGGTCCACCGCTCGGGCTCCTCGATCAGCGGCATGGTCCCACCGTCCCGGACGAGCGAGGTGTGCCCGGAGGATGAAACCGAGCCCCGTCCGACCAGGGGATTCCCCCCGGGCATTCGCGCCGTTCGCCCGACCGGGCCACCGCGCGTCGGACGCGGTACCAAAGCTACGCGGCGGAAGAGAACCTTCCGAACCGTTCGATGCTGTGGCCCCAGCGCTCGACGAGGGACGCGGCGTCGAGGCGCACGCCGCGGCCCGCGAAGAACCGAGCGAGATGCTGCGCGCCGGCGGTCAGCGCTTCCCGAGCCTGGTGTACCTTGAGCCACGGGGGTGCCCCGAGCCGGTCCACCCGGAGGCACTTCCCCACGTCGATGATCCACGGCGTCTGGCGGTCGACGAGGATGTTGTACGGGCTCAGGTCGGTGTGGACGACGCCCGCCTCGACCAACCGCTCGACCGCCGCGACGACCCGTGGGGCGAGGGTCTCCATGTCGATGCCCGCGACGTCCTTCAACCGGGGAGCGGGATGATCGACGGTCCCGACGTACTGCATCGCGAAGGCGTGCTCCTCGCGCTTGAGGGGGCGGGGCACCGGCGCGCCATCGCTCCACGCGTAGGTGAGCAGCTCGAACTCCCAGGACGCGAGATGGCCGATAGCGTCGAGCTTCATCGTCCGGTGGACCTGGTTCGCAGTGCGGTAGGTCCGGTAGACCTTGACGGCGACGAGCGTCGCGCCGTCCCGAGCGAGGTAGACATCCGCCTCCTTGCCCGATCCTATCAGGCGGAGCACCTCGGTCGCGAGGCCGGATTCAGTGACGAACTCGACGACCTCCCGGTAGCGGGGTTCGCGGAGGAGCGCGTGGCCGCTCTGGATCTTCCAGCGTACGCTGGCGTCGAGGTACGGGTCGTTGGGCATCGGAGAGCTTGGTGAACCTTGGTGCGAAGGGGGGCGTTCACGCGCGGCAGCGCCGCGCCAGGTCGCCGAGCGGGGCTCAGCGGGTTCCCGGCGCACGAGAAATCTGATCGACGGTCATTGCTCCGAGAACCTCCTGACCCTGGGGTCGGACGGTCACTAGTGATCCGGCTATCTAACCGTTGGGGGCTCCTGGCACGGGGGGCATTAGACCCAACCCTGGGTCCGGAGCACCCAGGTGAGAGCGAATCCCAGCGCGAGCCCGGAGGTCGGTCCGAGCGCCCACCCTCCGAGAAGGTCGCGGATCGTCGCCCACTTCACGGTCGACCGCTGACGCGCCAGACCGACCCCCACCATCGCCCCGACGAGCGCCTGGTTGATCGAGGTGAAGTAGCCCACGGTGACGAAGGCCAGGATTACACCGGCCTGGACGAGCTGGGAAGCGATCGCCATCCGGGGGTCGAGTCGGACGAGACCGAACGCGACCCGCTCGAGGAGCGGCCGACCCCAGGTGAGTATCCCCATCGCAAGGCCGACGCCACCGACGAGGGCGGCGGCGAACAGGCCGAGCACGCCCGTCATCACGAACGCTCCGGACGCGTTCGCGACATCGTTCGCGCCCATCGCGAACGACGCTCCGGCCCCCACGGCGACGAGCCCCGCGGCGGCCATCGGAGCCAGCGGCCCCGGGGTCGACGCGGCCGGTTTCCACCGGTCGATGATCCGGATGACGAGGTACCCGGCGCCGATGGCGACGAGCGGCGCCGAAGCCCAGACCAGGAGCAACGTTCCGATCGTGCTCCAGTGGACCGGAACGCCGGCGGCGAGACCCGCTCCGACGGCCGAGAAGACGAGGATCTGGATCGTCGAGGTCGGCAGCGCGAGGAAGTTGTAGGCGCTCGTGAGCGCGAGGGCGACCACGAGGATGCTGAGCGCGAGCCCGATCGTGACCGGGCCGCCGCCGAGGATGCCGTGCCCGACCGTCTGCTCGACCGCGCGGCTGGCGAGCGCGGCGCCGACGAACGCGAGGAGCGCCATGAGAAGGAGGGCCCGCTTCGCGGTGATCGCCCGGGCTGCGTAGGGCATGCCCATGCACGCGCCGGTGTAGTGGGCCCCGATGCTCGCCGCGAAGGCGAACGCGGCGAGGAGAAGTAGGTCGACTCCGAGCGCCGTCACGCCGGTCTCGTCGCCCCGACCGGACGAGCCCCCGGGCCGGTCACGGGTGAAGGCGGCCGCGGTCCAGCAGGATCTTTCCGTCGAGGACGGCGCGTGCGTCGCGGAGGAGCAACCACGCCCACCAGTCGGACCGGGTCGACCCTCCTGCGTGATCGTTCCGCCCGATCTGCAAGGTGACGGTTCCGAGCCCCTGGTCCTCGAGGAGCGGGGCCATCGCGATCCGAGGGTTGAGGCCGATCGAGAGGGTCCCGGGGCGGTCGCGGCCCGCCCCGGCGCGGGCGTAGCTCGGCGAGAAGAACTCTCCGCCCTGCTCGTACGTGAACCGGGTCAGCCGTCCCTTCGCGAACGTCCAACGCCCCCCGCCGACCTCCCCGACGGTATCCGACATTCCGACCGAGCTGGCTACGTTCGCGCGCAGCACCCCCTCGGCCTGCTGCTCGTCGAGCGCGACGTTGACGACCCCCGCGGGCAGGGTGACCATGTTCCAATCCCCTTTCGGCGACGCGGGCGGAACGATCCCGTCAACGAGCGAGGGTCGCCGATGCTTGAGGTAGAGGCGGAGGTCGGTTCCGTTCGGGTGCGTGATCCGGAGCTCGCGTCCGCGTTCGAGTCGCCGGCGGAGGGCGATCCCGACCGCGTGCAGCTTGGCGGGGTCGACGAGCGTCGCCGCGTTGAGCTCGTGTTTCCACCGGTCGAGCTCGACGCCGTACATGCGGGCCGAGGCGGCCGACGCACGCCCCACCGCCATCTGAACGGCCCTGGCGCCGCTCCGGGCGGCCGCGCGGTAGAGCGCGTCGCGGTACTCCCCCAGCTTGAGCATCGTAGGGCGGGGCATCGCATGCACCCGTTCCCGGTCGCTGGGGCCGAAGAAGCTCACGAGAACATCCGTGCGCTCCATCGCCGCACGGCGATGCTCCCCCAAGCGGGCGAGGAACTCCGGCCGGACCTCGGCCGCCGCGGCCCAGTAGGTCGGTTCGTCCTGGTAGAGGAGCAGCGGGCGGGCGCCGAGCAGCAGCGACTCGAGGACGAACGCGTTCGCGGCCGGCAGGGTCTCCGTCCAGCTCTCGATCGTCACGTGCTCGCCGGCGTGCACCCGGAGGGACTTGCGGAGCACCATCCGCGCGAGCGCACGCTCCGACACTTCGGCGCTGCTTCGTCCCGTCATCGACTCCGGGAGGCGCGCGCGGCTCTTGAAGCCCGGATGCCCTGTAACCGCTAGGTCGTAGCGTAACCGGTCGGCGGCCGCTCGGGACCGGATCTCGAGACGGCTCGCCGTCCACTCGAAGGGGCGTTGTTCGTCCGCGAACGACCCGACCAATCCGGCGATCGCGCGCGCGCGCTCCGCCGGCCCCCCTGGGCGGCGGGTCGTCGGCGCCGCGCCGACCAATTGGCGCAGCTCGGTCAGGGCCCGAACGCGCCAGCGCTCGGTGTGCGGGAACGACTCGAGTCGAATATTCGGATGACGCACCCGCCACCGCGCGATCGCCGGGGTCGTCTCCGCCGTGGGGCCGCCGACGAGAACCCGCACATCGGTCGACGGGTCCACGCGTCGGTCGATTCCGCCCAGGAATCGCAAGAGCCCCGAACCGCGGCGCTCCGGGGAGGGCCAAGGTCGCGCGTGGGGGGGGAGGGGCCGGAGCACCTCGCGGAGCCGGGACGCCGGCCCAAGCTCCTGTCGACGCGCTACGGGCTCCGACTCCCCCCCGCCGGGGCCGCGCGGCCCACTCAGGGAGTTCGGCTGGTCTTGGGCGTTGAGGACAATGGCGACCGCGAAGTCGGGCGGGTGGAGGTAGAGGCCGGCGACATCCGCCGCAATGAGCGGGCTCGACGGATCGGGTCGGACGGGCGTGGGCTCGTACCGGACTGGGGCGATGTCGTAGGCCTGCCAAATCCGGCGTACGGTCATGTGGCTGACATGGAATCTCTGCCCCAGCGATCGCGTGCTCCACCCCCGGGCGCCCCGCGGGCTGGGCGACGTCGTCGCGCGGACGATCGACTGAACGACCTCGGCCGGGACCGTTTCGCGTCGCGGGGCCCGCTCGCCCGCGTCGCCCACGCCCCGAAGACGCGCCACCATGAACCGGTCGCGCCAGCGCGCCGCCGTGAGCCGGCTGACGCCGACCGCGCGGGCGATCTCGGTGTTACGTGCGCCGTCGGCCGCGCGAAGTACGATGTTGGATCGACGCGCGCGCTCGGGGTCCACCGCACGGCCGCGGCTCCATCGAAGGAGCACTTCGCGCTCTTCGGCGCTGAGAATCAACCGGGGGGCGACGCGCACGAGCTTCTCGACGACAGGTCGGATTTAGGCGAGAGGTCCCATCATAAGTCTATCCTTTCAAGTTACAGGACGCGCGGTCGAATAGCCTTCGCCCGGCATGAACGTTCCCATGAGCGAGCCACGCAAGGGCCAACGAACGATGCGGACGAAGAGCGAATCCACCCCGAGCGAGGTCGCCCCCGGGGTCTTTGTCGGCGGATGGAAGGACGCCGCCGGATTCATCGGGGCGCGTTTCTGCGTGCTCGACGAGGAACCCGAGGGGATGCCGCCCGGAACCCACATTCCGATCTACGACGGGGAACACGACGCCCCGCAGCTCGCGAACCTCGAACGGGTGGCCAACCTCATGCACGCGGCCCGCGAGCGGAACGAGAACGTCCTCGTCTTCTGTGGGCACGGGGTCCGACGGTCCCCGCTTGCCGCCGCGTGGTACCTTCACCGGTACGGGGCGTTGTCCTTGGACGGGGCGTACGCGAAGATCCGCACCGTGCGGCCCCAGGTGGAAGAGGCCAAGGAATGGATCGAAAACTGGCACGCCTTGGAAACCACACCCGCTCCCCCAGGTCCGAAGGCCCGTCGGGCGGCCTGAGCCTCCCGTCGCAGCTCCGGCGCGGCAGGGTGGACGATCCGATCTTAGGTAGGCTCACGAGCGAGAGCTTCCGCCGCATCCCGGCGGGCGAGCACGCGCAGCGCCTGAAGCGTGATCATCTTGCTCGGTGCCCCCGGCGCCTCCAACGCGAACGGCGTGAGCTCGTTGGGGTGCTGGCGGATCCATTCCCCCACCGCCCCCCCCGCGTCCGGATGGACGGCGTCGAGGTTCCATCGTCCGTCGGGACGCCGCTTGCGGTCCAGCAGTCGCAAAGCGTGGCGCAGCCGCGGGTCGCGGCCGTACCCCAGCTCGGTCAGGAGGTCGAGCCCCACCAGGAGGTCGTAGTAGTAGTGCACCGGGTAATGGAACCGGGACCAAGGAGGGTACGCATCGCCTTGGCGGAACAGCTCCCGTTCGAGGAAGAACTCGGCCCCTCGCTCGACCGCCCGGGTCATCTCCGAGGTCCATCGCGCGCGCGGATACGCGGCGAAGGCGCTCAATCCCTCCCAGGAGTCGAGATTCCGTCCGCTCCCAAAGCACGACCAACCTCCAAGCTTCGCCTGATGCTGGACGAGCCAATCGAACGAACTCCGAACGGCCGGATGGTCGTCGTAGCCGAACCGGAGGAGGGCGCGGGCCGTGTTCCCGACCAGGCAGAGGTGGCTGGTACGGCCGCTGTCCATGCCGAACCCGCCGTCGGGCTTCGCGAACCGTTCGATCCAGAGCTCGCACGCCGTCGCGATACGCGGGTCGTCGCGGGTCATCCCCAGGTCGGCGAGGATGAGCAACATCCAGTTCGTGGAGAGATACTTGGGATGGTACAGACGGGTCGACGAGACCCAGGCGCCGTCGGGTAGCTGGCGGGAGAGCAACTCCGCGGCCCAGCCGACGCGCGGGATACGGTCGCGCGCGGCGCGGACGTCGGGATCCGTGGGCGGGCGACCGAGAAGCTGGGTCAAGGCGAGGTACCGCATCGACGGCTGCTCCGGCTCGAGGAGCCAAGTGAGAGCACGGGCGTGGCCCGAGGAGGCCCGATGTCCGGCCCTCGGGGCGCCGACCGGTCGCCCCGGGGGGGGCGTCACCTTGCGAGGAGGCATGCGCGTGGCCGAACGCGTGCGGAACGCGTACTTGGGCGTCGCGGGGAGGGCTCGGAACGGCTCACGACAAATCGGCCCGTTTCCGCCGCCGCCGCGGACGCGGGGCCACGGCCGGTCCGAACGCCTCGAGCCAGTTGCCGTCGGGGTCCCGGACGTAGACGAGCCGGGTCTTCCCCTCCGTGAAGTCCTCGACGAGCTTCCCACCGGCGCGAAGGGCCGTTCGGAGCCAGCCGGCGAGGTTCGGCGCATAGAAGCCGAAGTGGTCGAACTCGGTGCCCTTCCGGTAGGGTTCCCAGAACGGGTTGGCCTTGGGGTAGTAGTTGAGTTCCAAGCGGTGGGTGCTCCGCGGATAGAGGAGGTGCACCCAGAGGCCCCCGTGCCCCATCGTCCCCCGGGCATGAATGCGGAATCCCAGTTTCCGGTAGAAGGCGAGCGATCGTTCGAGATCCCGGACCCGGAGCCCGGAATAGAGGAAACGCGCGGGAGGGGCCACGCCGGCGTGAATCCGGGTCGCTAGATAAGCGCCGGACCGTCGTGCCGCGGCCGACGGAGGGAACACCGCGAGGGCCCGGACGGGCCGGGCGGTCCCCGATTCAGAACGCGCCGGTCGGTACCGCGCTAGCTCGGCAGGCCGGACAGGTACCAGACGTAGTACGTGCTTACCCCGACGAGGAGGACGGCCCACCAGAGGATCAGTTCAGTCCGCATCCAGCGTTTGTATCGGCGGAAGCGGTACTTCTCCGGGATGAGGGTCGTTCCGGCCACGAGCATGATGTAGATGCCGAGGGCCTCCGCAGCGGCGCCGGCGACGAGCATGACCGTGGGGACCCAGTAGAACGGCTTGGCGATCTCTCCGGGGAGCCCCGGAAGAACGTACGCGAGGTACTCCGGAACCATCCACGCAAGGATGACCGGGATGTTGACCAGGACCATCGAACTCTGAAGGTACATGTGGGCGCGAATGTGGCCGCGGTGGGCGAGGAAGGCGCCCACCACGAGCAGCCCCGCAACGGCGAATTCGAAGACCAGGACGATGTCCGAGTAGGGGGGGGTCTTGTTCCCGAGGATAAACCCCATCGATCCCCCCCCGCTCGATCGACCCGGTCAGTCGTGCGGAGCCGGGACGCGCCCGTTCGGCGTTCGTCCGACCATCGACCGTCCGCTAGAAATCGTTGGGGGGGATCAGGTCGACGACGGTCTTCTGGATGCTCTTCACGTGGTACTCTTCCCACAGGCGCCGCACTTCGTCCTCCGATAGGTTCAGGGTGTACACCGGGGAGACCAGGGGGGCCGCGTGCGTCACCTCCACGAGCACGATGGTGCGGACCCGGCGGACGTCCGCCCCCTCGGCCTTGTAGGCATCGAGGATCTTCCAGTAGGTGTCGCCCCCGCGGACGACGTTCGCGCGGCCCCGGAACCGGTACCCTTTCCGGATGAACGGGTCGACGACGTTGATCTCGGTCGCGGGGTTCGCGGCGAGATTGCGGATCGTGTGGGGCGACTCGATGTCGGCGAACACGAGGTGGTGGTCGCCCCAGACCGTGAGCGAGCCTTTCGGCGATAGGTTCGGGCTCCCGTCGGGGGAGATCGTCGCCACGTAGCCCAGCCGCTGATGACGCACGAGGCGTTTCATCTCCTCGGTAAGGATCGCCATGGTCCACCGCCCCAGTGCGTCCAGTTCTTTTGTGTTTGGGCCCGGCGTCACGACCGGGACGGAGGCCGGGAAGGCCCGACCCTGACGGCCCCCGTCGGAGGCGCTCGCCGCGGGCGATTTACCCGCCGCCCGAGCCGGACGCACTCGAGGGCGCCCGCTTGATCAGCCGCCCGCGCAGGAACGACGCGACGACGGCGGAGACCACGGTGATCGCGAGCATGACGGTGAACACCTGGTCGTACGACGTCACGAGCGCTCCCGGGAACGCCTGGAGGTACGACCCGCAGAGGGGGAGCAGGGGCGTATGGGTCGTGCAGCTCGGATCCGGGGAGGGGTCGAGGAAATTCATGCGCAGCTGCTGCACCGACGCGAGGGCGGTCAGCCCGATCGAGCCCCCGAGGGTCCGGAGGAATTGAAGGAGGCCGCTCGCCTCCCCGAGGTCGGCGCTGGCGACCTGGCTTTGCACCGCGAGGAGCGAGACCGGAAAGGTCAGGCCGACCCCGAAGCCCAGCGGGATCAACGGCAGGACGATCCCGCCATCCGGGATGAAGCCGAACGCGAAGGTCCACAGCGGCGTGGCCACCGTCAACTGGGCGAGGAAGACGGTGCCGAGGATGGTGAGCAGCGTCCCGCCCAGGATGATCGCGCGGTAGGAGAACCGTGTCGCGAGCTGGCCCCCGATGGCCGCTCCGAGGACGACCGGGATCACGAGCGCGTAGAGCGTATCGCGCACGAGGTCGGCCGGGTTGGCGCCGCCCCGTCCGTAGAGGAAACCCACGATCAGGGAGACGAACGTCACGAGCGGGAAGAAGACCATCCCGACGAGGAACGCACTGCCACCGCTCGCGGCCACGATGCGGTTGCCGAGCAACCGTAACGGTACGAGCGGCTCGGAGGTCCGGAGCTCCCAGGCGATGAAGACGATGACCAGGACCACGGCTCCGATGAGGAGCCCGAGGACCCGGGGGTCGACCCACGACCAGCCGGCGTTCGAAACCTGGAGCAGGGCGTACATGAGGGCGCCCACCCAGCCGGCGAGGAGGGCGGCCCCCGGAATGTCGAAGTGGCGGACCCGCGTGGGGCGGAGCGCCCCCAGGGTCGCCAGCAGGATGCCGATGCCGACGAGCCCGATGGGAATGTTGACGTAGAACACCCAGCGCCACGTCGTATGGTCGACGATGGCGCTTCCAATGAGCGGCCCCGCGACGGTCGCGATCCCGAAGACGCCCGAGAGGAGTCCCGTCACGCGCGCCCGACGGGCGCCGGTGAACGAGACCGCGACGATGGCGAGCCCAACCGGGAAGAAGTCGCCGCTCCCGAAACCCTGCACCGCGCGAAAGAAGATGAGTTCCGGCAGGCTTTGGCTCAATCCGGCCAGGATCGAACCGCCGATGAACAGCGCGAGCCCCCCGAGGAAGACGTTGCGTCGGCTGAAGATGTCGGAGAGTTTGGCGAAGATCGGGACCGCGACGGTCGACGCGATGATGTACGCACTGACCACGAAGCTGCCGCCGTTGGGTTGACCGAATTCCTTGAGGATCGTCGAGAGCGCGGTCAGCACGACGAAGTTGTCGAGCGCCCCCATCAGGAGCGCCGTCATGATGCCCAGCACGACGAGAATCGCTAGGACCGGGTTCTCGATGACCGCGGAGTCTTTGGGCGGGGAGGGGGCGACCGGGGGGGTCGGCGGAGGCGTGGGCTCGGCCAACTTACCGCGTCCCTCCCGCACGTACTCGTGATCTCTTTCGGGACGACGGGACCAACGACGCCTTGGGCGATAACCCCGGGTGAGAGGCGGGCGCGGGAGGTGAAACGTCAACGCTCAGCGACAACATTGGAAGTCGAATTGCTCAGTCATGCCTGATTAATATTACTTCTGCTTTCCGGAGGGCTGCGTCCTCCGTCGGCGGCCGCGCGAGGTGAGGTGTCCGCTCTTCCCGGCGTCGACGGGCGTCGCGCACGAGGGATCCGGGAGCGGGAAGGCTTGCAGCGTGGCCCGAAGGGCGCTCGTCGCGGCGTGAAGTTCGGACTCACTCAGGTGGGTCAGTCCGACCCTCAGTCGGTCGAACTGGACGCCCCGCATCGCACGGATCCTGCGTCGGCTTCGTGGAGTGAGATCGATCACCGACCCCCGTCGGTCGTCGGGGGACGGCCTCCGTCGAACCCAGCCTTTCCGTTCGAGGGAATCGGCGATCGACGTGACGGTCTGCGCGCGCACGCCGAGGAACCTCGCCAAGAACGTCGGGCTCACGGGTCCTTCGAGCCAGAGCCGGCGCAAGATCAGATGCTGGAGCGGGGTGAGGTCACTCCCCCGAAGCGTCCGTCGGCGCATCTGTTCCAACCCGTGAAACAGCTCTTCCAGCGTCCGGATGTACTCGTCCTGCGAGCTCGCGTTCATACGGACGGGTCCTCGGGTGCGAACAGCGACCGGGTCACCGACGCGGAGCCGTCGCGCCGAGATGAGCTGTCGGTCGGGCTCGGACGAGCGCGCCTTCACCGCACGCGGCAATAGATTAATGACAGGCACCTCCCACGGTCACCGCGCGCCGGTCCCGCGGGACCCGCGCGGGGGAGCCGATTGAAGAGCGATCGCACGAGGCCGCGATCGAGCGACGTCGGCGAGCCCTCGGAGAAAAGCCCGCCCTCGCCCGCCTCCGACGTCTTGGACGTTGTCACGCGAACCCCCTACTGCGCCGAAACGCCGCTTCCCGCGCTCAACGCCTGGATCACGCCGATTTCGCGGTTCTTCGTCCGGAACCATTTTGCGACCCCCCGGATCGACCTCGAATCCTATCGACTGGCGGTGGAGGGTGAGGTCGACGGTCCGCTGACGATCTCCTACCCCGAACTGCGCAAGCTCCCCGAGCGCAACGTCGTAGCGACCATGGAGTGCGCCGGGAACAGTCGCACCCGGGTCTACCCTCCGGCCGAGGGAGTTCCGTGGAAGCACGGGGCCCTCGGTACGGCCCGCTGGCGGGGCGTCCCCTTGGGCAGTCTCCTCCAACGAGTCGGCGTCCGCCCTACGGCGACCGAGGTCGTCCTGGAGGGAGCGGATCACGGGCGCGAGGCGGGGGTCGCCGGCGATCTCAGCTACGCCATGAGCATCCCGATCGAGAAGGCCCGCGACCCCGACACGATCCTCGCGGTCGAGATGAACGGTCTCGACCTCGACGCGCGTCACGGGTTCCCGGTGCGCGCGATCGTGCCCGGCTGGTACGGCATGGCGTCGGTGAAGTGGCTCACCCGGATCGCGGTCGTCGACCGACCGTACCAGGGGTACTTCCGAACCCGCCCGTACGTCTTCATCCACGAAGGGGACGACCCGGAGTCGTCGAAAAAGCCCGTCACGAGCCTCCAGGTGAAATCCCTCATCACGTGGCCCGCGGAGGACGCGGTCCTCGCGAGCGGTCGTCACATCGTCCGAGGGGTCGCCTGGGGGGGAACCGAGGCGATCGCCCAGGTCGAGGTCACCCTGCGCCCGATCGACGGGGATTTGCGTCAGGCGGGCTGGCAGCCGGCGAAGCTCCTCGAGCCGCGGGCGCGGTTCGCGTGGGCCCGGTGGGAATGTTCCGTGGACTTCGACACGCCGGGATACCACGTGCTGCGCGTGAGCGCCACCGACAAGGACGGAAACACGCAGCCTCTCTACGCGCCCTGGAACTTCCGGGGGGTCGCCACGAACTCGATTCACGCGGTCCCCGTTATTGTCCGGCCCCGTCGGCGTCGGTAGCGGAGAGCTCGCCCGCGCGACGGTTGGACCGAGCTGGGTCAGGGGCACCGAGGACGAAGGCGGGTCACCTCATCGTCCCGGGCCCGCCGTCCCAGTGCGACGTGACGTCGCTGCGCTATCCGGCCTTGGCCCGTCCGGACGATCGGGGGGAGTCCCGCCCCTTTTCCGGCGGAGACGGGTTCTCCCCTGTGGTGAACTGTTGTCGCTCCGTCGATCCGTCCATCGCCAAGGTCGAGCTCATCCCGCCGGAGAGGATCTTCGTCACCTCGTCGAAGTACTCGGTCCCCACGAACCGTTGGTGACGGACCGCCTGGTAGCCGGCCTCCTCGGCGGCGAACTCCTGCTGCTGCAGGTCGGAGTACGCGGCCATCCCGCGGGCCGCGTAGTCGTGGGAGAGCTGGAAGATCGACAGGTTCAGCGCGTGGAACCCGGCGAGGGTCACGAACTGGAACTTGTAGCCGAGCTCGCCGAGGTCGTCCTGGAACCGAGCGATCGACCGGTTCGGGAGCTTCTTCTTCCAGTGGAACGACGGCGAGCAGTTGTACGCGAGCAGTTTTCCGGGGAACTGGGCGTGGATCGCCTCCGCGAAGACGCGGGCCTCGTCCATGTCCGGCGAGCTGCTCTCGAACCAGAGGAGGTCGGCGTACGGCGCCGCGGACAGCGACCGCGCGATCGCGGACTCGATGCCGCCGCGGATCGCGTAGTACCCCTCCGACGTCCGGGCCCCGGTCAGGAACGGCTGGTCACGCGGGTCGATGTCGTTCGTGAGCAACGTCGCCGACAGCGCGTCGGTCCGGGCGACGAGGACCGTGGGGACGTCGAGGACATCGGCCGCGAGCCGCGCCGCCCACAGCTTCTGGTTGAACTCCCGCGTCGGAACGAGGACCTTGCCGCCGAGGTGACCGCACTTCTTGACCGACGCCAGCTGGTCTTCCAGGTGGAGCCCCGCCGCGCCGGCCTCGATCAGGCCTTTCGTGAGCTCGAAGACGTTCAGGACGCCGCCGAACCCGGCTTCCGCGTCGGCGACGATCGGGGCATACCAGTCAACGGAACCCTCGCCGGCCGCCACCTGCTTTTCATCTTCCCGGCGCAACGCATTGTTGATCCTCCGGACGAGCGTGGGCATGCTATCGGCGGGGTAGAGGCTCTGATCGGGGTACGTCTGGCCCGCGTCGTTCGCGTCGGCGGCGACCTGCCACCCGCTCGCGTAGATCGCCGGGAGCCCGGCTTGGACCATCTGAACCGCCTGCGTCCCGGTGAGGGCCCCGAGCGTCGGTACGTGGTCCATCGTCTGGAGCATCCGCCAGAGCTTGCGCGCCCCCAGGTCCGCGAGCGTGAAGCGGATCGCGACCGAGCCGCGAAGACGCCGGACATCGGCGGGCCGGTACGGGCGCCGGATGCCCTTCCAGCGGTCGCCCGAGGGCCCCGCCTCAGCCTCCTCGTCGGAATCGCTCATCGTCGTCCACCGGTCGTTCCGGGCGGATTCTCCTCGAGCTCTTCATAGGCGCGGGGGGTGAAAAATTCGGCGAACCCGGGTCCCGTGGCGAGCTCGTCGACGATCCGGCTGGCCCGATCGATCCCGCGAAGTCGTCCGGCATCTCCCGCCGACTCCCGAAGCAAGTCATCCCGCTCGAGCGCCAACAGCGAGCGGACGAGCGTGGGGGTCACCGGGCCCTCGCCCTCGGCCCGAGCGCCGTGGCGGATCCATTGCCAGAGTTGAGCCCGGGAGATCTCCACGGTCGCCGCGTCCTCCATGCGGTGATCGATGGCGACCGCCCCGGTCCCTCGCAGCCATGCGTCCAGGTAGCGGAGCGCCGCGCGGACGTTCGTGCGAACCCCCGCGACGGTGATCGTTCCCCGGGGGACGGTGAGAAGCTCGTCCGGGCCGATGCGGAGCTCCGGGGCGGGTCGATCGAGCTGATTGGGTCCGAGCATCGCGGCGTCGAACACGGCCTGGGCGACCGGAACGAGTCCAGGGTGGGCGACCCAGGTCCCGTCGTAGCCGAGAGCGACCTCGCGCACCTTGTCGGCCCGCACCCGTGCCAGCGCCTCGGCGTTCGCCACCTCATCTCCGCGGATCGGGATGTAGGCCGCCATGCCGCCGATCGCGTGGGCCCCCCGGCGGTGGCAGGTCCTAACGAGGAGCGTCGCGTAGCTCGCGAGGAAGGGGATCTCCATTCCGAGCTGACCGCGCTCCGGAAGTACGAACGACGGGTCGTCGCGGAACTGTTTGATGACGCTGAAGATGTAGTCCCACCGGCCGCAATTGAGCCCGGCCGAGTGGGTGCGAAGCTCGTAGAGGATCTCCTCCATCTCGAACGCGGCCGGGAGTGTCTCGATGAGGACCGTGGCCCGGACGGTGCCCCGCGGAAGTTCCACGGCGTCCTCGGCGAAATCGAGGATGTCGTTCCAGAGGCGGGCTTCGGGGTAGTGTTCCAGTTTCGGGAGGTAAAAGTACGGCCCGGTCCCGCGTCGAACGAGTTCGCGGGCGTTGTGGAAGAAGAACAGGCCAAAATCGACGAGCGAGGCCGGCGCCGCTTCACCGTCGATCTGCACGTGCGGTTCGAGGAGGTGCCAGCCGCGGGGACGGACCATGAGGACCGCACGTTGGGGGGCGAGCCGGTACGGTCGCCCGTCGGGGGCATCGTACTGAAGGGTACCCCGAACGGCCTCGAACAGTACCCGCTGGCCCTCCAAGGTCGCGGTCCATACGGGGGAGTGAGCGTCCTCGAAGTCGGCCATGAAGACCCGCGCCCCCGAATTGAGGGCGTTGATCGTCATCTTCGCGTCCGTCGGACCGGTGATCTCGACCCGACGGTCGCGGAGGTCCATCGGAGCTGCGGCCACCGTCCACGAGGAGGTACGAATCCCGGTTGTCGCCTTCAGGAATCCCGGCCTCCGCCCGTCGAGGAGCGCTCGCCGGAAGTCACCGCGCCGTTCGAGGAGCTCCGCGCGCCGCGGGCCGAACTTCCGGACGAGTCGTGCGATGAACTCGACCGCGTCCGGGGACAACACCGGGCGCCCGTCGGGAAGCCGGATCCCGTCGACGTCGCGGCCCTTCACGAGCCCGCGACGTAGGGACGGAGACGGCGCGGGAGCGCTCCGCCTCCGGCGTCCTTGGAGAGGCTTCGGGGGCCCCGGCCCCGCTCGCCGAGCTCTTCTCCGGATCTCACGCGCTTCGGTCACGGTGGCCTTTAGACCATCCCACGCGGGAAAAACACCTCCTACGACCGTCGACCCCGCCGGCGCACCCCCCGTGAAGATGGGCCGAGGTCCCACCGCCAGGATTCTTCGCGCGCCGTGCTCCCTTTGGCCGGTCCCTTATCCCGCCTTCCCGTGTCGGCCCCGCATGGGCGCCGGTGTGACGGGAATCGGGCATCTGATTTTGACCGTCGACGACATGGACCGGGCCGTCGGCTTTTACCGGGACCTGCTCGGGTTCCCGGTCGTGGGCGCGGTCGATCCGGTGTGGACGGTCGTGGACGCGCACGGGGTGCCGCTCACGCTCTATCGCGTCGCGGGTGCCCCTCGACTCGCGCTCGGCCCGGACCAGGACGATTCGCCGTTTTTCTTCCACGTCGCGAACTTCGATTCGACGGCCGCGGCGCTCGAAGCCGCCGGCGTTCGGGTGAAGCGAACCGACCGCCGTCAGGGGATCGCGTGGGACCCCGCCGGGAACGTGCTGGGCTTTCACGATCATCGCGAGGGCTGAACGGACCCTGAGTCCCTGGGCCGCCCCCACCGGGGTATGTCCGACGCGGCGACGTAGTCCGGTCCCGACGCTCCGCGTCGTCGGATGAAGGTCTCGGGAACGGGATGCGAACTCGGTCCTCCGCGGGTCGGTGGCCGAGCCCCGGGATTGGGGTGCCGTCGACCGCCGGGCGATCGGCTCAGACGGCCTCGGCGACCAGCAGGCTAGCGGGACCGGCGAGCGGGGACTGCTCCAAGGCTTTCCAACCGGTGGCCGCCAACCAGTCCCGGGCCTCCTGCGCGCTGTACGATTCGCCTTCGCCGGTCAGTACCAGAAACTCCCCGGACATCAGCGCCCCGAAGAGGGGCGAGGTACGGTCCGGATCCAGCCAGAAATCCACGATCAGCAGTCGGCTACCGGGGGCGACCGCCGCCCGGATCCGATGAAACAGTTCACGATTGTGCTCGGGCGAGAGCACGTGAACTACGTTCGATAGGAGCACGGCGTCGTGGCCGAGGGGGAGCGCGAGCTCGAGGAAGCTCCCTTCGAGGATCGTGATACGGTCGGCGACCGCATGTCCTCGGAGCGACCTTCGGGCGACCGCCGCCGTGGCCGCAAGCTCGACGAGGGTGCCCCGGAGATCCGGATGGGCCCCGAGGAGGGTGGTGAGAAAACTACCGGTCCCTCCGCCAAGATCGAGCAGTCGGCGGTGACGGGTCCAGTCGTACGCCGCCAGGAGAGCCCTCGCCGAGCCGGCCGTCGCGGCCGCGACACCCTCGCTGAAGATCCTCGCCTCCTCCTCCGACCGGGGGCGATCGAGTTCGACCGCCTTCGCGGCGCGGATGCACGATTCAAGGTCCATCCACCTCGGGTAGCTGATCCGGTCCCAGAACTTCAGGAACGGTCGCAGGTCGGTGGGCGACTTTCCCGCCAGGTAGGCCTCGGCCGCCGGTCCGTTCCGGTACCGGTCGACGTGCTTTTCGACCAGGCCCAAGGCCACCATCGCGTCGGCGCTGATCCGGACCGTCCTCGGAGGGACGTGCGTCCGTCGCGCCAGTTCCTCCAGCGTTCGAGGTCCGTCGGCCAAGGCCCCGAAGAGGTCGATCGCGCCGGCCGCGAACCGGTGCTTCGACCCCATGGACCCGCCTGCAATCTCCATGATCTGGTCCGGCGGCACGGCTTTCGGCTCGGCCATAGGGGGCTCCTCGCAGGGTCGCAACGCGGGGCGGCGTATTTCAACCAGCCGAAACCACCTCAACGCGGTACAGGGCGGAGATCATGGCGTTCGTTCGAGACCGGAATCAGCCGCGGAGAACGACGGGAGCAGGTGGGACCACCGAATCGTGGGTCGCCCTTCGTCGGCGGAAAGCGAACTCCGTCCGCGCGAAAGCGGGATATCATCGGTCCGTTCTTCTCCGCCCACGGGGCATCGTGACGCCGCCGTGGATCGCGCCGTTTCACTTTCGCGAGCCCCCTCGGGTCGCGACGTGAACCCCTCGGGAGCGTCGTCCGAACTCGGACGGGCGATCGCCCGCAATCCGGTGTGGCGGTTCACGGTCGACCGGCGAGGATTCGACGACCCCCGGCTCGAGTGGCGGAGGCTGTTCGCCGAGGTCTTCGGGACGTTCCTGCTCGTGCTCGTCGCGTCCGGGGCGAGCGTGGTCGCCGCGGTGAGTCACGGGGGCGTGGGGCGGGTCGAGGCCGTCGCGGCGCCCGGTCTCATGGTGATGGCGATCATCCTGTTCATGGGCGCCGTCTCCGGCGCGCACCTCAATCCGGCGGTGACCATCTCGTTCGCCGCCCGGGGGGACTTTCCGTGGAGGCGCGTGCCCGGGTACATCGGCGCCCAGCTGCTTGGCGCGACCCTGGCCTGCGGCTTCCTCGGGCTGGTCTTCGGGGAGATCGGCCGGCTGGGCGCGACGGTGCCGGGACCGGGGATCTCCGACCTCCAGGCGCTGGTCCTGGAGATCGTCCTCACGCTCGGCTTGGTGAGCACGATCCTCGGGACCGCGTCGAAGGCTCAGAACGTGGGCCCGATCGCGGCGTTCGCTGTGGGTGGCTACATCGCGCTCGCCGGACTTTGGGCAAGTCCGATCAGCGGCGCCTCCATGAACCCGGCCCGATCGTTCGGGCCGGACCTCATCCTGCTGAACTTCGCCCATTACTGGGTGTTCGCGGTGGGACCGATCGTCGGCGGGCTCCTGGCCGTCGCCGTCGCCCACATCCTGCGCGGTCCGGGCGGGGACCTACCGGCCGTGCAGGCGGCCCAGGGCCGCCTGGAAGAGTTCTTCCCGCTCGCCCCGAAGGAGCCCCCGGAGACGTCCCCGTCCGCGACCGCCGGCGGTCGACCAGGGCGCTGACCGACCGCCGAAAGGCGCAGGGTCGATTGCGCACGGGTCCGGGTGAAGCCGCGCGCGAGCTTCGGAACCTTCCCCCCGTCGGAGTGACGCCGAGGTCGCGCCATGGGCGCTTCGCGAGCGCGATTCTCGCTCCACGACCGTTCGGCTCGTGGAACAACTCGTAGGGACCCGCCGGTGGTCCTACGAAGGGGGAGACCCGACGCCGTAGGCGCCGAAGCAGGAGGCGCAGAGCAGCGCCCGCTTGGCATTCGCGGCGCGTCGCCGGCAATCGTCGCACATCGGCTTTGCGCACCGCAGACAACGGATTCCCTCGACCGAGGCGGCGATCGGTCGCCGGCAGCCCGGACACACCCTGAACCGGGGATCGCCGGGGGGACTGCGGTCCTCCGAACGTCCTGCCCCCGCTTCGATCTCGGGGTAAAACTTGTTCAACAGATCGGCGAACTCGTCGGCGAGTTCCGGCGGGAGCTCGGCGGCACCGGAGTTCGAGTTCCCCGCCGCACGACGACCCTTCCTCGGGGCCTCGGTCGACTCGTCCCACTGTTTCACCGGAGCCGCTTTCGGCGGAATATCGGGGCGCCTCGCCACGGGCCCTGCGTCGGAGCGGGCAGGCTTCGAGGGAGGAGTTGCCGATGGTCGATCCCGTGTCATCTCTCGGAAGACGCTCTCCAGCTCCACGATCGCCGCATCGAATCCGCGGTCCGATTTCGGCACGGAACTCCCGCGCTCCGCCGGCCTCGGGACGTGGGCCGCTCGCGAGGATGGCCCCTCGGCGAGAGGCGCTACGACGGTCGAGGGATCCGGCGCGGGTGGCGGTGCAGTCGAGGCGCGGACCGACCCGCTGACGGGTCTCGGAATCGGCCGGTCGAGGCGGGCCCCCTTCCCGAGCGGGGCGGTCGTCTTCTCGGATTTCGGGGGACCGAGGGCGAGCTCGGGTGGCGGGCCTTTTTCCCGATTGCCGGCGGGGGCGGGCCCACGCGCCGGTCGGGACCCTCCAAAGTCCCCCGCGATCACCGCCGTGAGACCCCCCGCGAGGGCCACGATCCCGACGGAGAACGCCAACAGCCAGATGGGGACTCGAACGGAATGGAGCTGCAGGTTATTCTCCAAGAGCACGAGGGCCACGATGACGCAAGCGCCGCCCAGGAACAGGAGGGGGGAGCCGTTCTTGGCACGCAGCCGGACGTCATTGTCGTGCCGACCCAATCGGGTCGCGGAAAGGTGGGGGTAATCGCTCACGGGACCGGCGCGAGGACCCCCTCGGGGCAGGGGAAAGGACTGGATCCGGCGGCGCGCATTCGGAGTCAGCGCTCCCGGGTTCAGAATATGGCCGTTCCCCGAGGTTGAGCCTATCGGTCCATCGGAAACGTTACGGCGGCGCGGTCACCCTGGGGATGGGGCGCCTCGGGCCCGAAGGGGGAGGGTTGGGGGGTCGGTTGGGACCGCCCCCCTTGTGGGTTCTCAGGGGGCGCTTACGGGCAGGTCGCCCCGCTGCACTGCTGGAGGCCCAAGGTAACGGCGGTGAGCGTGGCCGACGAGCTGCCGACGTCCCAGGTAAGGACGATCGTCCCCGCGACCGCGGTCCCGGCCTGCTTCAGGTAGAGGGTCGCCGCCCCTCCCCCGGCCGAGGCGGTCACCTGGATCGAGATCTGGATCGAGCCGGTCATCGACGTGGTGAACGTGTAGGTGACGATCTGCGCGAAGTCGCCTACCGTGCACGTGTTCGCACAGAACGCGTTGGCCCCGGCGACGACCACTTGCGGAGCTCCGGCGCTGCCCGTGGAGGCCGCGGGCGCTGGGTTCGACGTGGCGCCGAGGACCGTGGACGTGTACGTGACCCCCGTGACGGCGCCGCTCGCGTTGACGTAGTTCCCCGACGCGTTCTGCGTCGTCGTGGTCAGACTGATCGACGCCATCGCGAATCCCGCGATCAGCGCCACGATGCTCGCTGCCGTTACTCCGTAGATTACTCGGCCGCTAATTCGTTCCATGTTGGTACCCTTCGGGGTACCCACACCTAGTCCCGGATTCCGATATTTAATCATTAGGAATCGCCCGAAGAGATCGGGAGCCCCGACGGGACGAGGAACCGATTCGCCGCCGGGGTTCAGCGACCGGCGCGACCCTGTGGCGTGATCCCGACCGCGTTTCGAGCGGCGGGGGTCTCGGCCGAGTTAGGGACACGTCAGCGGCCCACACTGGTGGATCGTCACGTTCACATCGGTCAAGGGCGAGGCCACGGTTCCGACGTCCCAGACGACCACGATCGTACCGCTGGTCGGTAGCACGGCCTGCCGGAGGTAGAGCGTCGCCGTTCCGCTTCCGGCCGACGCGGTGACTTGGACCGTGATCTGGATCGCGCCGGCCATCGAGGCGGTGAAGCTGTAGGTGACGTTCACCGAGCGATTGCCCGCCGTACACGTCGTGGCGCAGAAGCCGTTCGCCCCCGAACCGAGGCTCTGCGGAACGAGGGCGGTGCCGGTCGACGCCGCCGGAGCCGGGTTCGGAACGTGGCCGGCGACGGTCGACGTGTACGTGAGGCCGGTCACGGTACCATTGTAGCGGACGTAGTTCCCGGTCGCACTCTGCGTCTGGTGGCCGAGGCTGATGACCCCCGTCGTGAGCCCCGCGAACAGCGCCACGACGACCCCCGCCGTCGCCCCGTACACGAACCAACGTCGGATTCGCCCCGATCGCGGACTTACCATGGTCAACGTCGAACCGGTGCAGTTCCGCCCCCGTGGACATGGCGAAGAGAACTTAGTAGATACCGCCCAGGAGCGGATTCAGTACGACTCAACGGCCAGCCCGGGAATGCGGTGGAACCCGCCGTCCCCGGTGACCAAGATGCTGTGATGTCTTAGGACGGTGGACGCGATCATCGCATCGATCATCGGCAAGGTCACACCCCGAGCTCGCAGGTCCGCACGGAGTTGACCGGCGAGGAGGCTACATTCCTTGTCGAATGGGACCACGTCCCGCCCTGCGATGAGCTGGATCGCTTTGGTCAAGTACGTGCCTCCGGCGTCGTACGCCCCATCCAGAAACTCCGCCAACGCCGGCGCGGGTATGGTGATGACCTCCGATTCGGCGTCGAGGACCTCCGCCTTGGCGGCCGCTCCGCGGTGCCCGCGGAGGACGTCGATCAGGAACGACGTGCCGAGCGATCGGACCATTCAGCGCGCCGCCTTCATGAGCCCCTCGAATCGGTCCTCATCGAGGTCGCGCAGGCGTTTGCGGTTGGTTTGGATCTCTCGAAACGTCCTCGCCCGCATGTCCTTCCAGGCCCCAACAAAGCTCGCCCGGGACTGTCGATTCTTGGCCAACCGCTTCACGACCTGGCTGAACGACTCTCCCGGCCGTTTTTGGCCTCGCAGAAGATCATACGCCTCCCGGTCCAGGGCAACCGAAGTATTCGCCATGGTTGCTAGCTATGGCTACCATAAATGGAGTACCTAAAGTCCGGCGCCCGCGGCCCGGGGGTTCGAGTCCTGGCGTAGTTGCCCACGGGCCCGAGGGGACTCGAACCCCTGACCTTGCGGTTAAGAGCCGCCTGCTCTACCGACTGAGCTACGGGCCCAAATCTTCCGGCACGCCGGACTTAGGCCGCCGCTCATAACATCTCGGACGACCGCGCCGCCCGGGGTCGCAGGGCTCTCCCGGGGGCGCCGCGCCCGCCCGCGACTCACCGCTTGAGCCGCTCGAGGGCGGCTTCCACCATCAGCGGAAGCAGCACCGTCACGTCCCCTTCGATCGTCAGGTGGCGTGCGTTCGGCTTGACCTTGCCCCACGAAACCGCTTCGCGCGTCCTGGCCCCGGAGAGGGAGCCGTCCCACTCGACGGCCGTCGTGATGTAGAACGCCGCGTCGAGTCCGCCCCGGAACTGGTTCCACCAGATCGTATGGTGCTTCGAGATCCCGCCCCCGAGCATGATCGCCCCGGAGCGGCGAGCCCCGAAGACGAGGTCGCTCAGCCCCTGCTCGTCGTGGAACAAGTCGAGCATGAGTTCGCGGTGATCCTGCCAGAAGACCCAGAGGTGACTTCCGACGGCCCCGTCCAGAAGCCCCGGCACGAACACCGGGATCTTCCGCTCGAAGGCGATCCGGGCGAGGCTCCCGGCGCCGCGTCGCGCCCCGAGACCTTCCCCGAGCGCCCAGACCAGGTCGCGACTCGATAAGCGGCGCGTGCCGGTTTTCCAGAGTCGCTCGAGCGTGCGGGTGACGAATCGCTCGACCGGTGGCCCGTAGCTCCGTTCGGGGACCACCAGGTTGCCCAGCCGGTAGAGATGGCGCCGGTGGAGGTCCGCGTCGTCGAGGTTCCAGGCCCCGTGGTAGTACGGCGCAAAGGAACGGGCGATATCGTGGTCGAGGGTGCCGCACGTCGTGATGACCGCGTCGACGTAACCTCCCCGGAGAAGTTCGTGGAGTACGCCCCGCGTCCCGGTGGCGACGATGTCGGCGGGGAACGAGAGGAACGTCGTCATCTCCGGGTCCCCGAGGATGCGGACGAGGAGGTCGACGCCGTCCGCGACCCCCTTCGCGCTGAAGCCACCGGCCGCGGCCATCCGGTGGAACAGCGCGTCGAGCCCGGGCCGATCGTTCAAGCGGATGTCGCGAACGATCTTGCTCATCGTCGAGGCCCCGGCCGCGTCAGAAGCTCACCGTGAGGCCCAGCCCGAGGCTGTGGAAGAACAGGAGGTAGCCCAGGACGTAGCCGACGAGCGCGCCGCCGTTGAGCAACGGCAGGCCGGCCTGGGGGTTCCCGCGGGCGACGAGCCGCATCAAGAGCGAATAGCCCACGAGCGAACCCCCGAGCACCGCGAGGGCGACCCAGAGGTTGCTCCCGACCCCGAGGAACGGCGTCGCGGGGAGCCAGACGAAGGCGGACGTGACCAGGGTGCCGGGGATGACGACGTCGCCGAGACCCATGTAGAGGGCTTCGCGCTCCTCGACCGGCTTCGCGCGCTGGTCCGCCAGCTTCCCCTGGCGGGTGTAGTCGAAATCCGGACTCCCGGGCATCACCATCAAGATCGGCAGCTTGAGGTCGGTCACCACGTCGGCGAGGGAGATCATGTGCTTCGTGCGGTAGACGGCGATCGCGTCGTAGATGGCGAGCGCGATGAGCAGGATGAACGACGGGAGGATGCCGAAGGAGATCCCGAGCAGCGCGATGAGCGAGCCCGCCGCGAGGAACCCGACGCCGTCGACGATGTACCACTGCGGCTCCATGAGGAGGAGCAGCAGGAGCACGACGGCGACGGTGCCGGCGAGCGGGAACGCCAGGTACCCGACGAGCCCGACCGACGCCGGCTGGAAGTAGAACGGCGGCGGGACGAACAGCGAGAACGTGGCGATCATCGTCACGTAGAGCGACCCCGCGATCGCGACGAGAATTACCGCCCGGAGAGCGGCGAGCGCGCCGTCCCGTCGGGCGATGAAGAGGATGATCAGCGGCGCGATGATCACGAGGGCGATGATGTAGAGCGGGTCGAGCGGGGAGTTCGGGTTCGCCGTCGTGGCGAGCCCCGCCGAGCGGTACGGGATCGCGAGGAGCAGCGCGACGATCTGGGCGCCTACGAACAGCGCGAGGAGGCCGAGCGACCGGATGCCCCGCATCGCCCGGGGCTACGGTTGGACCACGGCGTAAGCGTTGTTCCCGAGGACCTTCGTGATCCGGGCGTTCACCGTCGCCCCTCGGGTGGTGGCCCCGGTGACGAAGATGACGAACCCTTCCTTCTTCGCGACGCCGTCGCCCCGCCGACCGATGTCCTCGATCGTCAGCCGGTACGTCTCCCCGACGACGACGATCGCCTTCGGGCGTTCGGGCTCGACGACCCTACGGACCGTGACCGGCCGCTGGGCGCCGCAGGCTTCGCAGATGAGCAGCGTGAACCGGCCTTCCTTGCTGAGGTGAGTGTCCGGTCGCTTGCACTCCGAGCAGATCACGTACTTCTCGGTGTACTCCTTGAGACGCTGAGCGATCGTTTCCTTCGGGATCCGCGACTTAAGGAACGCCCGCGGCAGGTCGAGCACGCCGGGGCAGCCGAGCTCCTTCGCGAGGTGGCCGATCACGTGCGCCGGTTCGCGCCGGAGGACCGTCGTGATCTCCTGGAAGTTGCGGATGACCGTGTTCTTCCCGTCGGTCATGACGTCCGGCTCGGGGACGACGAACCGCTCGCCGGTCGTCTTGACCTCGGGTAACTTCGAGCGCGCGCGCTCGAGCAGTGCGGAGTAATCTTGCATAGGTCCGTTCAAAGCCGGGAAGGGCTCAAAAGCGTTGCCCGACGCCGGACGGCGCCCGACGGCGGTTCACGTTCGCGCGGGCGTGCGACCCGAGGGGGTTTCATCCACGAGGTGCGGAAGCACGCGGGCCAGGTCCTTCTCCTCGACGATCACGGTCGCCCCGGAACGGACCGCTTCATCGGCCGGCTGGAAGGCCACCCCGATCCGGCAGCGCCGGAACAGCCCCACGTCGATCTCAGAGTTGCCGATCGCGGCCGACTCTCCCGGGGAGATCTGGAGCTGCTCCTGCAGGCGCGCCAGGACCTCCTCCTTCCGGTGGACGGGGACCCGGACGATCCCTTCCCCCGTGAGCCGGCCGTCGGCCTCGACCCGGAGGCCGTTCGCGAGCGCCACGTCGATCCGGAGCTCGCGCGCGACCCGGTGGGCGAGGAGATCGAGCCCGCCGCTGACGATCGCGGTCTGGATCCGCCGCGCTTTGAGCCCGTCGATGAGCGCCGCCGCCCCCGGCATGAGCGGCACGTCCGCGAGGATGGTTTCGAGCTCGTCGACCGTGAGGCTCGGCCGGTGCTTCCACCAGATCCGGACGTCGCTGCGGATGAACTCGGCGTCGTCGATCTCGCCGTTCATGAACTGGCGGAGTCCCTCGCGATTCGAATCCCCGAAGTGGTCGTGGACGGCGCCCCACGAGCTCGCTACGTCGACCAGCGTCCCGTCCATGTCGAGCGCGACGAGCCTAAGCACGACGTCCTCCCGCGACCTGGTCGGCCCGCTCGAGGAGCTCGTCGGAGGGCCGGACCGCCCAGGCGCGAACGATGTCGTCGACTTGCTGGGGTCGGGTCGCGCCGAAGAGCGGGGCCACCCCGCGACACGCGAGCCAGTGCAGCGCGATCGACGCGAGCGGTACGTTCTCGGCGTTCGCGAGTTTGCGTAGCCCCCGCGCCCGATCGAGAAGTTCCGGAAGACGGGTCGGGCCGAAGGCGGAAGAGTCCTGGCGGCGAAGTTCGGCCGGAGGGCCGGTGCCATCGAGGTGGCGGCCCGCCAGCAGCCCCATGGCGAGCGGGGAGTACGCTTCGACGACGATCCCGTGGTCACGACAGTAGCCGAGGACCGCTTCCCCGTCGTCCGGCGTGAGCAGGGAGTACCGGACCTGGTTCACTGCGAGCGGCGTCGTACCGAGGGCGGAACGGGCCGCGTCGAGCTCCTCGACATCGAAATTGCTTACGCCGACGCTCCCGACCTTGCCCTCGCGCGCAAGCTCGGCGAGCGCCCCCATCGTTTCGTCGAGCGGGACCTTGGGGTTCGGAGCGTGGACGAGGTAAAGGTCGACCTTCGGGAGCGCGAGCCGCTGGAGGCTCCCCAGTAGGGCGGCGCGGAGGACGGAGGGTCGCAGGTGCTCGTACCAGACCTTCGTCGCCACGAACGCGGGCGGGGTCATCGTGCCGCTATGAGCGAGGGCATCGCCCAGAACGCGCTCCGAGCGGCCGGCGCCGTACACCTCCGCGGTGTCGAACCACCGGAGCCCGAGCTCGATCGCGCGAGCGACCGTGTCCCTCGTGCGGCGCTCGTCCTCCTGCGTCCATCGGCCTTGCGCGAAGAGGCCTAGGCCCAGGGAGGGGTGGGCTCGCGGGCTTCCCGCGAGGGGAAGATCGCCGGGGACAGGGGAGGCGGCGGGGGCTTGGGGCGTCGATCGTTTCGCCGGAACACGAGCACGTCGAGGCGGCTTTTTGGTCGTCATGTCGGGCTTTCCGAGGCCGGTTCGCCGAGGTGGCCGTCGATGCGCCGGAGACGCTCCGTCAGCTCGGCGACCTTGCTCTCCTGTTCCCGGACCACCTCCGACGGCGCCCGAGTGATGAAGCCCGGGTCGCCGAGTCGGGCGCGGGTCTTCGCGAGGAGCTCGCTCAACTTCGCGCGCTCGCGCCGGAGGGCTTCCGACTCGCTCGCGGATCGCTCCTTCGGAAGCGCGAGAAAATATTCGCCTACCGCGATGACCGACGTCGCGACGTCGACGGGATCCGGTGCCCCCGGCTCGAGCACGACGAGCTCGGCCAGCCGAGCTTGGTGGGCGACGGTGTGCCCCTGCTCGCGGAGCGCGCGCGCGGCCTCGGGTTCTCCGACGCGCGCCCACCCTCGAAGCGGCTCGGCCGGGGCGAGGTGGTTCTCGGCGCGCAGATTGCGGAAGACCCGGATGCTCTCGAACACCACGCCCATCGCCGCCTCGGCGGGGGCGTCGCGCGGGGCCTCGCCCGCCTTCGGCCAGGGTGCGATCGCGAGGAATTCACCGGTGTGGGGCACGGCGTGCCACAACTCCTCGGTGACGTGCGGGGCGAACGGATGCAGGAGTCGCAACGTGCGCTCGACCACGAAGGCGAGCGTGTTCTGGGCGACGCGCGCGGCTCCTTCTCCGTAGTCGCCGGCGAGCGTTCCCTTGGCGACCTCGATGTACCGGTCGGCGACGTCGTGCCAAAGGAACGCGTGGAGCAACGTCGCGGCCCGGGTGAACTCGAAGTTCGCGAGCGCGGCATCGACCTCCTCGAGGGTGACCGCGTAGCGGGAGACGATCCATCGTTCCTCGAGGCGGGTGCCCGCGGGCAGCTCGAGTCCCGCCGCCGGCACTTCGAGGCCCTCGGGAAGCTGACCGACGGTGAACCGCACGACGTTCCAGAGCTTCGTGAGGAAGTGGCGGGCGGCGTCGAGCGACGCCCGGCCGAACGGCCCATCCTGGTCAACGGGGTTCGGGTAGAGGAGCGCGAACCGGAGCGCATCCGCTCCGTTCTCCGCGATCACCGCGATCGGGTCGGGGGAGTTGCCGAGATGTTTCGACATCCGGCGGCCGGCATCGTCCCGGAGCATCCCGGTGTAGTAGACGTGCGCGAACGGGGCGCGGTCGGTGAAGTGGAAGCCCGCCATGATCATCCGGGAGACCCAGAAGAACATGATGTCCCGACCCGTGACGAGCACGGTCGTCGGGTAGTACCGGGCCACGTCGCCCGATGGCTCGGGCCATCCTAGGCTCGCGAACGGCCAGAGCCACGAGGTGAACCAGGTGTCGAGTACGTCCGGGTCCTGAGTGAACCGTTCGCCCCCGCATCGACCGCACGCCTTCGGGGGCTCCGTCTCCGCGACCGCGAGATGGCACGCCTCGCAGGTGTAGACGGGGATCCGGTGGCCCCAGAACACCTGGCGCGAGATGCACCAATCGTCCAGCTTCTCCATCCACCGGAAGAAGCTCGGCGTCCACCGGTCGGGGTGAAAGCGGATCTCCCCCCGGCGCACCGCCTCGACCGCCCGTTCGGCGAGCGGGCCGACCTTCACGAACCACTGGGTGGAAAGGCGCGGCTCGATGACCGCGTCGGAGCGCTCCGAACGGCCCACGCTGTGGACGTGCGGCTCGCTCTTCTCGACGAGCCCGGCGGCGGCGAGCGCGTTCCGCACGACGAGACGAGCCTCGTCGCGGTCGAGGCCCCGGAACGGCGCCGGGACCCAGTCGCTCTCGAGCCTCCCGGTCTCGTCGAGCACGGAGGGAGGCAGGGGCAGCTCCGGATGGCGCCGGGCGACCTCGAAATCGAGGACGTCGTGCCGCGGCGTGACCTTGAGCGCGCCCGTACCGAACGCTTGATCGATGCCGGGGTCGGTGATCACCGGCACGACCCGGTCGGTGAGCGGCACCCGGACCTTCTGGCCGACCGCCGCGCTGTGCCTAGGGTCGTCCGGATGCACGGCGACCGCGACGTCGCCGAAGATCGTCTCGGGACGCACGGTGGCGACCAGGATGCCGCCCGGGCGCCCGTCGGCCCAGGGGTAGCGGATCGTGAGCAGCTCGCCGGACTCTTCGGTGTGCACGACCTCGAGGTCGGAAAGCGCCGAGCGCAGCCGCGGGTCCCAGTTGACGATCCGTTCGCCCCGGTAGATCAGCCCGCGGTGGAACAGGTCGACGAAGACCCGGGTCGTCGCCCGCTGCATCGCGGGGTCCATCGTGTAGCGGTACCGGCTCCAGTCGACGGAGAAGCCCCCCCGCCGGATCTGCTCGCGGATGACCGATTCGTGTTCGTGGCGCCACGTCTCGACCGCCTGGAGCGCCTCCTCCCGTGGAAGCTCTTCGAGGCGCACGCCCTGTTTCAGCAGGCGCCGACGCACCTCGACCTGCGTCGAGAGGCCCGCGTGGTCGACGCCGGGGAGCCACAGCGTCGCGTCGCCCCGCATTCGGTGCGACCGGACGAGCACGTCCATGACCGAGTCGCCGAGCACGTGGCCGAGCGTGAGCACGCCGGTCACGTTCGGAGGCGGCAGGACGAGCGAGAACGTTGGCCCGCTCCCGGTCGTCGGGGCGCGAAAGATCCCGGCGCTCTCCCAGGCCTCCTGCCACCGACGTTCGACCGCCGCGGGGTCGAACCGGGCGGTGAGCTCGCGCCCGCTCATGCCGCTCCCCGGGGGCGCTCGATCCGGATGAAGAACTGCAGGGCGAGCGACAGCGCGATCAGCGAGGTGAGCGCCATCGCCTCGAGCGCGACCCAATTCGTTGCCCCGCTGAGCAGGTTGAACACGACGAACGGCGCGCCGGCGATGAAGAGCCCCGGGATCGCGACGAGCATCGCCGACCACGCGCTCGCATACAGGTTGACGACCTGGAGGCCCTTCCGCTCGGAACGGCGGATGAGGATCCCGAACTCCACCATGGCGGCGGCGACGATCGCCGGGAGCTCGGCCGCGGCAAAGGCGGCGAACAGCGCCGGCGAGAAGAGGCGCGCCGCCGTCAGCGCGAGCACCACCCCGGCGGCCGCGAGGTAGACGCACGCGACGAGCAGGACCTTCCCGACGAGCAACGAGCGCGGGGCCACGGGCAGCGCGCGCGTGTACGAGTAGCCGATCACCTCGATCGCGAAAAACGCGGGGCCAAAGAAGGTTGCCAGCAACGCCGCGGTCGAGACGGCGGCGACCCCGACGCGGAAGACGTCCCGCGAGACGGGGGTGGAGACGAACGTGAACACGCCCACCGCGAGGGCGTCGAGCAGCGGGAGGATGACGAGGAGGGCGAACGGTGGGGTGCGCGAGGCAATGCGGAGGTCCTTCACCAAGACCGCCATCGGGCGGCTCCGTCGAACGAAGGCGATCGAGGCGCCGGTCGCGTTGACGCTCGCGGGCATCGTGGTCAGGTACAGCCGACGAGGGGCTTGCGCGAGCCATCCCGCGGCGGCCACGAACAGGGCGAGGTAGGCGACGCTCGCGGCGATCGCCACCACCGGCCCGTACACGTCGGTCGCGTTCACCCCGATGATCGGCAGACCCGCGGCGTACACCGGCAACATCGCGAACGACATCGGAAAGACGGTGAACACCGCGTAGAGCGCGCCGAGGGAGCCCTGGTTGGCGAGGCCCGAGAGCCAGCCCAGGAAGTCGCCCGAGAGGGCGAGGAAGCCGTAGATGGAGAACGCCGGCACCGACCAGGCGACCAGGAACGCCCAGCGGGCCGCGGTCCGCTGGCCGCCCCCGCCCGAGCCCTGTACCCGCTCGACGAAGAACTGCGACGCTTTGAGCGAGAAGAGGAGCGCGAAGACGATCACCGTCAGTACGGCCGGGACGAGCGCGAGGGCGGCGATCGGCGAACCCAGGGCGATCCCGATCGCGAGGGGGGTCAGGATCAACATCGTGCCCGCGGGGACGTCGAACAGGCGCAGGAACATGATCAAGGCCGCCCGGTCGAGGGTCGTGGGGTCGACCGGGAGCGTCTCGAAGCAGCTGCCGATCCCGGACGCGAGGAACGTTGGAAGGACCTGGAGTCCCATCCACCAGAGGAGGACGAGGTCGAGCAGCAGGAGCGCGCTCACGACGGCGCCGACGTAGAGTCCCCGCGGCATGCCGCCGCCGAAGACGTGCTCGACCGACGGGCTGAGGATTAGGATCGAACCCAGGCTAATCACGCCGAAGACGCCGGCGACGAGCACCTTGCTCTCGAGGACCCGCCGCCGCGCCCGGGCGACAAGCTGCTCGGAAGCGACCGTGGAGGCGAGATTCCCCTGCCGGTAGGCGTAGATCGCCTGGAACGTGAGCTCCCGGTAGCCGCGCTCCGCGAGGCGGCGCGCGAGCGTCCACGACACGCCGTTACCCTCCGCCGAGCGACCGGACCGCCGCGCGGACGCCTTCTTCCTCGTCGGTCAACCGAAGGAAGATCTCCTCGAGCGTGGCGTCCCCCCGCGCGAGGTTCGCCCGGAGCGTTGCGACATCGCCCTCGCCCTTCAGCACGCCGTGGTCCAGGATGCCGACCCGGTGGCAGAGCTGCTGCGCGACCTCCATCGTGTGCGTCGAGAAGAGGACGCCGCGCCGCCCGTCCTGGACGTACTGCCCGATCAGTTCCTTCATGATGCGGACGGAGCGCGGGTCGAGATTGTTGAACGGCTCGTCCAGGACGAGCAGCCGCGGCTGGTGCAGGAACGCGGCGATCAGGAGGAACTTCTGCTTCGTGCCCATCGACAACGTGGCGATCGGCTGGTTGAGCTCGGCGCGGACCTGGAGGGCGTCGGCGTAACCGAGCGCCCGCTGGGTCGCCCAATCGACCCCGAGCCCGCGAACGTTCGCGATGAACTCGAGGAACTCCCACGGGGTGAGCGCGTCGAACAAGAGCGGGGTCTCGGGGACGTACCCGACGCGCTGTTTGACGAGCACCGGGTCGAGGCCCGGGTCGAATCCGAACACCTGGACCGAGCCGTGCTTCGGCCGGATGAGGCCGACAACGCACCGCATCGTGCTCGACTTCCCCGCGCCGTTCGACCCGAGAAGGCCGTAGACCTCGCCCGGGCGCACCTCGAGCGACAGCTCCCGGACGGCGACCTTCTCGCCGTATTCCACCCGCAGGTCGCGCACCACGAGGGGGAGCTCCGTGCCCGGCGCGGTGGTCCCCCCCTCCATTGTACGCGATAGATGGGCACGTTCCGTATTTATCAGGACGGCGATGGCCGGGACGCATGGACTTCTCGACCCTCACGAACGTCGCATTCGGCGGCATCGCGCTTCTCGGGGTCGTCCTGCTCGGTCTCGGATTGCTCGCGCTCCGCCGGGCACCCTCCCCCCGGCTCGGCCTCGCCGCGGCCGCCTTCGCGCTCGTGGCGGTGGAAGGCACCCTCGTCGGGTACGGCCTCATCGTAGGGGGGTGGGACGCCGTGACCTTGCTGTTCCTGACCGCCGTGTTCGAAGCCGTGGCCCTGGTCGTCCTGTTTGTCGCAACGCTCGTTCGCTGACGAGGGCCCGCGATGATCCCTGGGAACCGGGCCGGCACGTGGGCCGAGGCCCTTCTCACGTTCGTCCAGCGGTATCCCGGCGTCCACCTACGGGAGATCCGACGGCGGCTGGGGATCCCGATCGGCACCCTCGACTACCATCTCTACCGCCTCGGGCGGGAGGGGCTCATCGCCGTCCGCTTCCAAGGGGGGTACAAGTGCTGCTACCCCGCCGTCTCCGACGCCGAGAAGGCGCCGATCCCCGAGCCGAAGAAGCTGCTGCTGGCGCTCCTCCGCCACCCGGTTCCTCGGGCGCTCCTCCTGCAACTGTACCTCGACGGGCCGTCCTCCCCGGTCGCCCTGGGGGACGCGATCGCGACCACGGGCCCGAATTTGGCCTACTTCCTGCGGCGACTCGAATCGATGGGGGTGCTCGCGCGGGAGGGCCAGGGGAGCCACCGTCTGGTACGGCTGACCGACCCCAAGGCGGTCCACGAGGTGCTGCTCCTGTACCCCCCCTTGCCCGAGAGCGTGGTCGACCGGTTCGTCCGCTTTTGGTCGGAGCTGCACCCGTGAATCGGCGTCAACGGCTGTTCGACAACGATTATACGGCGGGGCCCGGCCTCTCGACAGCAACGACCGTGCGGTTCGGCAAGAGGGGGGTGGTCGGACTTCCCGGCTCCCTCATGATCCTTCTGTTGACGGTGGTCTACGGACTCTCCGTGGCCGGGAGCCCCTCCGGCCTTGCCACCGGGTCGCCGTCGGTCCCGCTCGGGGGCGACCTCCCGACGCCGATCTCGGCCGAGCCGCTCTCCCCCGGGTCGCTCACGTCGTACGACACCGGCAAGGTGAGCGTGGTCTTCCCGTCGACCCAACCCCGCGTGCACCTCTACCAGGATGCGAACACCTCCGTCGGCGCCACGCTCGATTTCGTCGAGGTCGTCGAGATCGGGGCCGTGGGGAGCGGGGCTCCCCCGCCCGTCGCGGCGGCGTTCCCGCTGGCGCTCGCCAGTTTCAACGGCACCGGCGCGCCCACGGCCCCCGGAGCTCCGCTCGCGTTCACGGCCACCTTGGGCGTCGTACCCGTCCAAGGAGCGGCGATCGGGAGCAACGCGAGCCTCGTCGTCGTCGGAACGGCGATCGGGACCGCGAGCGTTCGCATCGCGTACAACCTGACCGCCACCAACCCGGCGACGGGAGGGGTCGTCGTCCACTGGTCGGTGGCCGGCTGGCCCTGGGTGCATCCGGGCGACCTTCTCGGCGTCGTCTTTTCGCTCACGAACTCCGTCCATCACCCGTTCGTCGCCTGTCCCGCCGCCGCCGCGGCCGGCTCCGCCTGTGGGGGCACCACCGTCGCCGCCGGAACGACCCAGTGGAACACCGGACTCACCGGCGTGGAAGCCGCGTACGGCAACGGCTCGGTCGCCGAGGTCGGCGTGAACGCCTCCGAAAGTTTCGGGGGGGCGCCCGTCGTCGACGATGGGGTGTACGCTCCGTCGGACGGCGCGGTCGAACTGCTCATCGCCGCTCCGGCGCACGACGGCACCCCCGTCGGGGGAACGATGACGTTCGCCCTCGTGACGTCGTTCGGGCCGCTCCACTCCGCGCTCCTCCGGGGGATGCCGGCGGTGTTCGTCGGCACGATCGCGCTCGGTGCGGTAGGGGCCTCCGGTCTCGTCTGGGCGTACCGTCGCCGCGAGCGGCGGGTCCGAGCGCAGCTGTAGCGCCGCCTACGCCCGCTCCCGCACCTGCGGGAACAGGATCACGTCCTTGATCGAGTCGACGCCGAGGAGGGCCATCACGAGGCGGTCGATCCCGAGACCGAACCCCGCGGCCGGGGGCATCCCGTAGCGCAGGGCCTCGACGAAGTCCGCGTCGTAGGCGTATGCCTCCTCGGAGGCGCCCGCGCCCCTCGCCTGTTCGACGAACCGTTGTTCCTGTTCGACCGGGTCGTTGAGCTCGGTGTAGGCGTTCCCGAGCTCGAGGCCCCGGTAGAAGAACTCGAAACGTTCGACCCGACCCGGCAGCGAGCGGTGGCGCTTCGCGAGCGGGGTCGTCGCCACGGGATGGTCGAGCACGAACGTCGGCCGCACGAGCGTCGGTTCGACGAAATGCTCGAACAGTTTGTCGAGGAATCGGCCGGCGCCCGCGTCCGGGGGCAGGGTGGCCCCGGCCTCCCGGGCGAGTCGGGCGAGGGCGGCCCGGTCGAGATCGAGCAGGTTGGAGATGCCGCTCCGCCGTTCGAGCTCGCGGACGAAGTCGACGGTGGCGAACGGCGGACGGAACGCTTCCGCCGCCGCCGCGACACCGGGAAGGTCGGGCCAGAGCGCGTGCGCTCGCTGGGCGAGGTGCGAGTAGAGCTGCTCGGCGAGTTCGCGCATGTCGGTGTAGTCCGCGTACGCCCAGTAGAGCTCGAGCATCGTGAACTCGGGCGCGTGCGTGGCGTCCAGGTCCTCGTTCCGGAAGCAGCGGCCGATCTCGTAGACCCGCTCGAGGCCCCCGACGAGGAGCCGCTTCAGAGGGAGCTCGAGCGCGATGCGGAGCTGAAGGGGAGCGTCGAGGTAGTTCGAGTGCGTCACGAACGGCTGGGCGCTCGCCCCCGACGCCGTCGGGATCAAGGTCGGGGTCTCGACCTCCAGGAACTTTCGGTCCTCCAGGAACCTCCGCACCTCCCGCGTCAGGACCGACCGTGCGACGAACCGCTGACGGGTGGCGTCGGACGCGAGCAGGTCGACGTACCGCTGCCGGAGGCGGGTCTCGGCGTCCTTGAGGCCGTGGAACTTCTCGGGGGGCGGCGCGATCGCTTTCGCGAGGAGCGCGACCTGCCCGACCAGCAGCGACGGCTCGCCGCGCTTCGAGACGATCGCCCCACCCCGCGCCCCGACGAGGTCGCCCGGGTCGAGCACGGCGAGCGACCGGTCGTAGAGCGTGTCGCCGAGGTCGTTCCGCCGAAGGATCAACTGGAGCGGGCCGCTGAGGTCGTCGAGGTCGACGAACGCCGTTCCCCCGTGGCTCCGGATCGCCCGGATCCGGCCCGCGACCGTGAACTCGGGAGGGGAGGACTCATCCCCCGGTGTCCGGCCGCCGCACGCGGCGACGACCTCCGCCGTCGCGCGCCGGCCGGGAAACGACCACGGGTACGGTTCGACGCCCGCCGCCCGGAGCTGCTCGACCTTCGCGCGCCGCTCCCGGATCAGGTGGGACTCGTCGCTTTCGGCCACCCGCCGCCTCCCACCGAACGGCGGACGAGTGCTGCGGAGAGAAAAAGCCGCTGGCGCGCGCGAGCCCGCGGGGGCTAGTTGACGACGCCTTCGAGCGGGAGCCGCTCGATCCCGGCGGGCCGGATCAGGAGCAGCTGCTCGGGCTCGGCGCCGGTCGGCGCGTTGCGCGGCGCCTGGTGCATCATGAGGAAGGTGCCGAAGAAGAACTCGGCGGTCGCGTCCCCGCCCCCGATGCCGTAGCTCACGAAGTCCGCGAAGTAGACGTGGACCATCCCGGAGCGGTGGCGTTTCAGGGCGTCCAGGAAGCTGGTCAGCACGGCCGTCCCCTTCCGCTGGAGCTCTTCGACGATGTCCCGGAGGAGCGGTCGCTGGGAGAGGCCCCCGAGGCCGTCGTACGCGAGGTAGATCGCGGGACGCGGGTCCAGGGTCACGACGTCCATGCGTAGGACGCCGTCGACCTGCTTCGTGCGCATGGGATGCGCGCTACCCCGGCCGCATTATGAAGGCATCGACCACCGAGAGGATCGTCCCTCGGTGGTCCGGGAACGGTTAGGGGCGACGGTCTAGTGGTCGTGGCCCCCGCCCGGCGAGGGCGGGGAGCCGCCGCTCTTCTTGGACGCGATCACGTCATCGATCCGGAGCACCATCCCCGCGACCTCGGCCGCGGAGGAGAGCGCCTGGCGCTTGACGCGCGCGGGCTCGACGACGTGGAGCTTCCACATGTCGGCGACCTTGCCGTCGACCAGGTTCACGCCGACGTTCTTGTTGGCGTTGGCCCCGTCGTGCGCGCCGCGGAGGTCGATGAGCGTGTTGATCGTGTCGAACCCGCCGTTCTCGGCGAGCGCCCACGGGACGGATTCCAGCGACTGGGCGAACGCCTCGACCGCGAGCTGCTCGCGGCCGCCGACCGTCGGGGCGAAGCGTCGGAGCTTGACCGCGAGGTCGATCTCCGTCGCGCCGCCACCGGGGCAGACGACGCCGTCCTCGATGACGCTCGCGACGACCTTGAGGGCGTCCTCGAGCGCGCGCTCGACCTCTTGCGTCACGTGCTCGGTGCCGCCGCGGATCAGGATCGAGACGGAGCGGGGGTTCTTGCAGCCGGTGATGAACGTCATGTCCTCGTCCCCGACCTTCTTCTCCTCCACCAGCTCGGCCCAGCCGAGGTCGCTCGCCGAGAGCTCCTTGATGCCGGTCACGACCTTCGCGCCGGTCGCGCGGCCGATCTTCTGGAGGTCGGACTCCTTGACCTGCTTGATCGCGAAGATCCCCTCCTTCGAGAGGTAATGGAGCACGACGTCGTCGATCCCCTTCTGGGCGACGACGACGTTCGCGCCCGACGCCTTCACGGCCTCGACCATCCGGCGGAACGAGTGGTCTTCCTCGTCGAGGAAGCTCTGGATCTGGCTCGGGTTCTTGATGTTGATCTTGCTCTCGATCTCGGTCTTCTTGATCTCGAGGGCGGAGTTCAAGAGCGCGATCTTCGCGCCGTGGACGATCTTCGGCATGCGGGGGTGGCCGCGCTCCTTGTCGACGACGATGCCGTCGATGAGGCTCGTGTCCTTGATGGTCCCGCCGTGCCGCTTCTCGACCTTGATCTGGTCGACGTCGGCGATGGTGCGGTCGCCGCGCTTCTCGACGATCTTCGTGACGGCCTTGACGGCGATGTCCGCGAGCTCGTCGCGCGAACCGTAGACGCCCTTGGAGCCCATCGCGGTCATCGCGACGTCGTGCAGGATCTTCTCGTCGCCCGGGGTGACCTTGGTGCCGATCTCCTTGTCGAGCAGGCGCATGCCTTCCTCGACGGCGATCTGGTAGCCGCGGACGATGACGGTGGGGTGGATGCTCTGGTCGAGGAGGCCCTCGGCCCGCTTGAGGAGCTCGCCGGCGAGGACGACCGCGGTGGTCGTTCCGTCGCCGCACTGCTGGTCCTGGGTCTTCGCGACCTCGACGATCATCTTGGCCGCCGGGTGCTCGACGTCGACTTCCTTGAGGATGGTGACGCCGTCGTTCGTGATGGTGATGTCGCCCATCGAGTCGACCAACATCTTGTCCATCCCCCGGGGACCGAGGGTCGTACGGACCGCGTCAGCGATCGCGCGGGCGGCGGCGATGTTGTTGTGCGCGGCGCTCTTGCCACGGTCGCGTTCGGTTCCTTCCTTGAGGATGAAGATCGGCGTTCCCTGCATCATGCTGGCTCACCGCCGGGAGCTAACTTGCTCTTCTATATAAAATGGAGTCATCCGACGGAATCGCCGGGAGTGCGGAAAGCAGTTCCACCCCCCCGGAAACCGCGCCCTCCCTCGAGGGGGGGTGGCCGAGGGGGGCCGGACCGGAGCTCGATCCGATCGCGCCGTGATATCGGGGGGCCGGCGCTCAGTCTCCGCCCGTCACAGTGACCGTGGTCGAACTTCCGCTCGTGTAGAACACGGAGCTACCCAGGTAGGTCGCCGAAATCGCGACGTATCCGACGGTATTGTCCGCCGCGGTCCACTTGAGGGCGCACTGGCCCGCGACGAGCGTGCAGATCCCGTGGTTCGACATGGTCCCCAGCCCGCCGCCGGAGAGATGGACCTTCCCGGCGACGATGTGGGAGCTGTTCCACAGGTCGCTGACCTTGGCCGTGCAGGTCGTCGTGCCGGCGACGGGGATGCTCGACGGGCTGCACGATACGGAGGTGGAGGTGAGCTCCGCCGTCGTGAAGTGGAAGACGATCGTTCCGTTGTCCGTGGTGTAGGTGTAGGTGCAGCCCCCACCCCGGCCGCTGTGGCCGTGGCAGGTGATCGTGAAGTTCGTGTCGGTGACCCCGTAGACGACCTTTCCAGTGTTCACATCCGTGCCGAGGAAGTGGCCGACCGTCCAGTACGTGTAGGTGCCGATGAGCGACCCGATGTAGGTGGAGTAGCTGAGATTGTACGAGGCCTTGGCTTCGCCGGGGAGCTGGAACGACAGGCCCTTGCTCGTCGTCGAGGCCCAGCCGGTGCCGGCCGACGTATTGAACACGAACTTGCATGTCACGGTCGAGGTGCAGTTGGTGACCAGGCCGTGGACCGGGGCCCCGGCCGCGGCGACCGGCACCAGGGCGAGGACGAACAGGGCGACGGGACCCATCCACGCCAATCGTAGGAGACGCATGGATGTGCATGAGGACCGGGGGCTAAAAGCTCACCGTCGTGGGAGGATGACCTGACCCGCCCGAACCCGACCCCGGCCTTCTTCGTCATCATCCGAGGGCCGCTCGGGGTCGGAAAGACCGAGGTCTCGGAACGATTGGCGAGGGCGATCGGGGGCGCGCGCATCTCGATCGACCGGATCCTCGACGGGCAGGGCCTCTGGGTTGAAGGGCGGCTTTCGGAGTTCCTCCGGGCCAACAAGTTCGCCGTCGAGGCGGCCCGAGCCTATCTGCGAAGAGGCACCGCCGTGATCTTCGACGGCAACTTCTACTGGAAGCGCCAGATCGAGGATCTGATCCGCCGCCTTCCGCCCCGGCACTTCGATTTCACGTTGAAGGCACCCCTCGAGGTCTGCGTGGAGCGCGATCGCCGGCGGGCGTCGCCGCACGGCGCTCGGGCCGCCGCGCAGGTGTATGCCAAAACCACGCGGTTCGACTGGGGGATCGGCATCGATGCGACGCGCCCTCCCGACGACGTCGTCCGCGAGATCGTCTCCCGCCTTCCCCCCCGTCGAGACTGATCCGAGAAGATCGGCGCCTTGCGGAGGGGCCGGGAGGTTGCCGGCGTCCCCCCGAGTCGGCCCCTCCGCTCGACCGGAACGGCAGCGAAATCTCCGTCGACCTTCTCCCCCCGTGGGGCACGAGCGCGGCCTTCGATTCGGCCGAGTTCCTCGTGATCCCTGACTCGATCGTGCGTCGATCCGACCCCGGGCTCGCCGCCGAGCTCGTGCCGGCGGCGCCCCCGCCTCGCAGTCGATGTTCGGCCCGGAGGGGCCCCGGGAGCGGCCCCGGCGCCGTTACGCGCGCACCTGGGAGATCCACGTCGACCAGTGGGTGGTCGTCGTAGCGTACTCGCCCGCGATCCAGATGTTCGGGCTCGACGGGTCCGCGCCGGCGCCGTAGTAGTCGCCCCACCGACAGACCCCGAACGTGCAGGCGACCGTCGCGGACGCCGTTCCGGTGACGAGGGTGACGCTCGGCAAGAGCGAGCCCAGCGGCGAACCGGCGAGATGGGCCGTCACGGCGAACGACGGGTAGACGGTGCCGTTCGAGTAGCCGTAGGCGACGACCACGTTCGACGCGCCGTCCATCGCGAGCGCGCCGTAGAACAGGTACGTGTGGTACTTCGCGAGGTTGAACTCCTGGACGACCGACGGCGGTCCGACGGTCGAGAGCTGGATAAGGCGCACGCACGACCGCGTCGTGGCGTCCCCGGTGGGGATGCAACCCGTATCGAACGTGAGCCAGAGCACGCCCGCCTTCCAGACGGCGTCCTGCATCCGGGTGTCGGAGGTGTCGATCTTCTTGACCGTCCCCTTTTGCGGCGCGGCCGGGGGGGCGCTGAACGCGGTCACGGCGAGCGTCGTCGCCGCCGAGAGCGTCGCGTGGGTCGTGGCCCCAGGCTTCCCCGTGATGGAGAAGACCTTGACGGAGCTCGAGCCGGACCCCATGACGAGGTACGCCTTCATCGTCGCGCTGATCGAGTGCACCGGGTGCATCGAGAACCAGTACGCATGGGGACCGAAGAAGTTGTAGTACGTGAGCGCGCCGGTCAACATCGTGCTCTTGTTCAACGCCCACACCTGACCGCCGACGAAGGCGCTAGTCGCGGTGACGTAGTCGTTGCCCCCGATCACGACGAGATCGCTGCTGACGCCGAGGATCGGCTGGTCGGGGAAGTCGCCCGACGGGGCGCTGCCCAACGTATACACGTTCCAGCCAGCGAGCGGGCTGCTGGTCTTCGACATCGCGACATGGATGTTGCCGGTCGTGACGTCCAGGAGCGTAGCGATCCAGCGGCTCGAGAGATTGTCCCAGATCACCTTCGGGTCGGAGGTGAAATCCGTGCCGGTGGCGAAGAAGGTCGCGAGGGTGAACGAGCTCTTCACGACCCCGGCCTTGGTCCAGACCTTGCCCTCGAGGTTCACCATCTCCACGACATGCGAAGGCCCGACGGCGACCTGAATGTCCGGCGGGGCGCAGCCGCAGCTGCTGTTCGCAGAGCTGATCCCGGGGAAATGGGTCCCCACGGTTACGCCGCCACCGGAAAGCGGCGCCGTGTGAGCCGCCAGCGAGGCTGAATCGGCCGTCGTGGAGCTCAACGGAGACGTGACCGCTCGAAGCGCCATCTGACCCGTACTGCCCGCGAAGACGGCCCCGGCGCTTTCACTCGGAGCGGCCGGCGTCCCTCGAACCGCGGAGGGCGCGCTCGCGCCGGGATGCGTCCCGGCGGAGATGGGCGTCAGGATCATGACCAATCCCAGGAATAGTGCGGCACCGCCGAGAGACCGGATCGCGGGTCGAGTTGCTAGCAACGGGGGACCTCGGGGGCCCCATGTAGGGATACGTATTTGAAAGCACATGCCGAAACATGCCCCTCGTCTCGGGTTGCCCGGGCAGGGAGGGTGATGCCCATTCCCGCATCTCCCCGGGGGTCCCCCTCGAGGACCGGCTCGGATCGCGGCCGACCCCCCCGGGAGGGTCCGCTATGCTTCGATCTGCGTGAACGGGATCGTGGCGATCAGCGTGACCGGGCTCTGGGTGTACGAGAGATAGATGGTACAGGCTCCGGGTACGGCGAAACACCAGATCGGGACGCCGTGGTAGTCGTCGTCCGGGCAATGACCCTGCCGGTCGCAGAAGTTGTTCGGGGGGTGGATGTAGACGACAAAGACGTCCCCGCTCGAGAGGACCGGCAGGTTGGGCTTGACCTGCTGGAAGTACAGAAGACGGTTGAAGTACGAACCGGTGTAGCCCTGCCCGGAACCCCACGACCACGAGCCGCAATTCTGGATCTTGGGGGCGCCGACCCCGGGGTTCGAACCGGTGCCGGGAATGACCTCGAGCGCCTTGAACGTCGCTTGGAGCAGGACGGTCTGGTTGCAGACGAAGGTCATCTGCAGCGCGGTCAGCGGGATGTTCTGCGGCGAATGCTCGGTGAAAATGATGAAGATCGCCGGGAGGAAGTCGCACGCCGCGTAGATCGTGGTGTTGCTGCAGTCGGTCGGGTCGCTCCACGCCGGCTCGACCTGGTCGCCCTCGGCGACGTACTCGATGGAGACCGGCTGCGAGGGAAGGTTGAACCGGAACGCCCAGAGGATCGCCCCGGCGGCGACCGTCATCGCGGTGATCAGAACGACCGCGATGATGTTCGAAACTCCACGACGCGGCCGGCGGCGGGCGAATGCGCGTGGATGCACACGCATCATGTGCGTGGTTCGCCCATTTAGCTTTGCTGGCGGCTCCCAGCCGCCGGGGTTGGAACGATGGCTCCGGGCGTCCCGCCGCCGGGGTCGGATCCTTCCCGGGCCATCCAGGCGCGATACGCCGCCGCGACCCGGGCGGCGTTGGCAGAGGTGAGGTGCAGGAAGTCCCATCGTCGCGGCTTCCCGTCGGTCCCCTCCTCGACGTTCCGGGCGACGACCCTGGGGCCGAAGAACCCCCCACCGGTGATCGAGTGGAACGAGGAGTACGGGAACGTGACGGGCACCGACTTCTCGGGGGTTCCCGACGAGCGGGGTACGTAGCCGGTGAGCCCGTCGACGTCGATCTTGATCGTCGCCGGGCAGCTACGGAAGTGGCGGTAGAAGAGGCCGAACCCCAGGGCGAGAACGACCGCCGAGTAGACCACGGCGAACTCAAAGAAGGTGGCGACCGGCAGGCCCTGGTTGTCGACACGAAAGGCGTCGAGCACGGCCGCGATGACGATCCCGAACAACCAGACCGGCACGAACGGGATCACGTCGCGGGCGAGGACGGATTTGACGACGGGGTTCGGATATTCGACCATCGTGAAGGGTCACCGGGGGCGCGCCCGTCGAGAACGGGACGGCCCAGAGCGGGTCGACGCGGCGGTCGATGGTCCACGGTCGATCCGACGTCGGGTTAGCCCCGTCATGGCGGCTCGGTCGTCGTTGAGATGGGAGGGGGCTCGCTTTAAGGTGCTGGCCCGGGGGACCGCCCCCCCTCCGCCGCGGCGAGCGCCGTCGCCATCCGAAAGTACGCTTCCGGGGGGAGCGATTCCGGACGGCGGCCCTGCCAGTCGTCCGGCCACCGGGCGCTCCGGGCGAGCTCGGCGGCGCGCTGGGGGTCGCCGACGACCCGCGGCAGCAGATTGGCCAGCTTCTTGCGACGCTGCCCGAAGAGCAGGCGAACGACGAGCTCGAAGCCCTCCACCGACGGCACGGGGAGCGGATCGGCGCGGCCGGTGTGGACGAGGATCTGGCCGTCGACCTCCGGTTGGGGCGTGAACGCGGTCGAGGGGACGGTCCGGAACAGTTCGGGAGTCCCATAGAGGCAGGCGACCAGGCTCAACCGACCGTAGGCCTTGGAACCAGGCCCGGCAGCGAAGCGCCGGGCGACCTCCTTCTGGATCAGGGCGACGACCCGGGGCACCCGCGCCGCGAAGAGCCGGAGGAGGAGCGGCGTCGCGATCGAGAACGGCAGATTGCCGACGACCACGCCCACACCCTCGAACCGGTACGTCAGGGCGTCCCCGTGGACGACCCGGGCCCGCCCGGCGACGAGGCGGCGGAGGTGGGTGACCAGGCGCGGGTCGCGCTCGACAATGACGAGAGGGCCGACGCCACGTCGGAGCAAGGCCTCGGTGAGGATGCCGAGCCCGCCGCCGATCTCCACGACCGGTGTTCCTGGGTCGGTGGCGGCCAGCGCCGCCTCCGCGTCGGCGGCGAAAGCGTCCCAGAGGAACGATTGTCCCAGGCGGCGCGACGGCCGCACGCCGAGCTCCCGGAGGGTGGCCTCGACCTCCCGCGGGGTGGTGGGGGCGCGGCCCACCGGCGGCGGAACGGGCCTAGGGGACGACGAAGAGCCGGTACTTGTCCGCCGCACCGCTCAGCTCCTGCTCGATCCGGGCGACGATGAGGCGCTCCGGGTTCGGAAGGCGCAGGCGCCGGGAGAGTTCGTCAAAGCTCGTGAACGGCGCCTTCCGCCGCTCGTCGACGATCGCCTGCATCGTCTTCTTCCCGATGCCGGGGAGCAGCTCGAGCAGGTGGAAGCGCCGCGAGACCGCGGGGGCCTCGTTGAAGAACTTGAGGAAGCGCGGCGCCTCCGCGAGCACCAGGGCTTCCAGCGCGGGCTCGAGCTCCGTGCGCGCGGCCGTCGTCAGTTCCTCGTAGCCGAGCCGGCGGCGCACGTGGTCGATCGGCGGCAGCTCCGTACCGACCGGGAGCAGCGGGATCCGCTCGCCGGTCTTGAGCGGTCGCCCGGGCTTCGGGACGATCTCGAGGAGCTTGAGCTCCGTTACGCCGAGGCCGATCGCGAGCGGTTCCTTGTGGAAGCCGCGCTCGGTTTGACGGCCGTTCGGCAAGTAATCGAGGACGTACGCGGAGCTCTCCACAAGGCTGGCCCCCCGTTCATCGGTTCTGCGCGATGATCTCCAGGAGGCGCGTCAACTGCGCCTCGTCGAGGAGAACCCGCTCTTTGGCGACCAGGAGGCGAATCTCTTCCGGGTACTGGGGGAGCACGTCGGCGAGCTTGACGGCCAGGTTGGCGTCGATGAACGGGATCGTGCGGAGCTCCGCGATCAGCTTCTCCGTCTGTTCCGGGGTCAGCCGGTGGAACAGCTCGGCATGCTGGAGCGCGAGCGTCGCTTCGCGGGGGAGCGTTCGCCGGGCCGCTTCCTCGGCGAGCAGACCCCGCACCTTGGAGACCGGGACCGGGTCCGGCATCCTAAGGACCTCCTCCGGCCGGGTCCAGGTGGACCGGGTTCGCGATCAATTGCTTCCGCTTGCCGCCGTCCAGGAACTCGAGCCGGTACGCCCGACCGACCTTGGCGACGACCGTGCAGGTTCGGCCCTGGTACCGCGGGTGCGGCTGGCCGTGGGGGTCCGACGCTTCCAAGCGGACCACGACGCGCGAACCGATCTCGAACGCCCGCAGGAACCGCGTGATCGGGGGCATCCCCCGCTCGCGGGCCTCCTTCGTGAGCGTCCCGCGGGTGCGGGAGCGGAACCCTTTGGAACTCTTGACCATCTTACATCTCCGCGTCGTGGATCGCGATCACGTCGAGCGATTCGACGCTGAGCGGCCGCCCGAGGCTGTGGGCGAGGCTCGGTTCGGTACGCCCGCCATCGCCTTCGACCCACTCCTTGATGTACGTGCCCGCTTCCGCGCGCAGCTCGAGCGTGAACCGCCCGGGGTCGACCGCCACCAGATCGACCGCGACGATCCGGCGCGTACGTACGCGGTCGGAGCGCCGGTGGGCGACGCGGGTGGGCGTTCGCTGGGCGATCGCTCGGTCGACGGCGAGCTTCAGGGCCTCATTAATCTTGTCCCGGGGCGCCTCGCCGCGCACCACGACCCGGTAGCTTTTCGACGGCCGGGCCTCCTTCACCCGGGCCACGTCCGCGGCCGCGCCGACGGCGAGACCCCGTACCTCCACCCGGCCCTCCGCCGTGCGCTGGATCTCCGCCTGCAACGCCGCCGGGTCCACCGTCCGCCGCCGCGGGGTCAGGATTTCGAGGACGAACGGGCGCCCGTCGCCGAGCATGCGGGCGTCGATGTCTTCCCGGCCCATGCCGTGGAACCGGGTCCCCCGCCCCTCCGTGACCGCCAGGATCGGCGCCGCGATGAGCTCCTCCACGCTCGTCGGGTACATCTTGCCGGTACCCTCGCACCGGGTGCAGCCGCGGCCGTGGCAGGAGCGGCACGGCCACCGGGTCTGGGGGATCGTCCGGTCGAGCTTCACGTACCGACCGCTCAGGTAGATCGGACGTATCGTGACCTCCACGCGCCCGACCATGAGGTCGGCGACGAACACGACGTCCGCCGGACCCGAACCTCCGATCTTGCCGGTTCGTGCTTCGACGCGCTTCCCGAGCTCCCGGTTGAACGCGCTCCGGGCGCTCTCGCCCCACTGGCTTCCGACCTTGCTCCAGATGAGCTCCTCGTGCGCGAGGATCTCCGGGTCCCAGCGGCAGCCGCAGGAGAACGTGCTCCACTCGATCCCGTCGGCGGCCCGCTCGATCCGGTCGACCCAGGTGCTCCACCGGTCGAAGCCGCCCCGGCAGAGGGCACAGGTCGCGGTGGGGGGGAACGGGGGAAGGCTCCCGGGCACCGCGAGCCGCTCGGCGCGCTCCGGGTTCGTGAGACCGTGGCCGTAACGGCCGACGACCCGGCCAAAGCACTCGGCGCACAGGCCGAGGTCGCGCCCGTGGTCGACGACCTTGAGCAATTCCGCGTCGATCGCAAAGTCGACGGGCGAGGGTGGCACGCCCTCCCCTCCCCCCTTCATTGCCGCGCCGGCGCCGACCCGCTCGGGAAGATGACCTTGCCTCTCGGCGCACCCCCGGGTTCCTTCGAGAAGAACCGAAACCTCTTACGCGCCGCCGGGCTCCCGGACCGAGGTCGTCCCGATGGCCATTACCGAGGAAGAGCTCACCCGCGCGCTCGAGCGGACGCTCGTCGCGCACGGGAAGATCCCGCCGGACCAGGCGAAGCCGACGGCGCGGATGGTGCTCGGCTACTTCGGCCTCGACGATTCCGTCCTCGACAACAAGCTCTCGAGCGAGGACCGGGACCGGTTCTACCGGTTGGAGGAGGAGGGGCTCCTATCGAGCGAAGAGGAGGACGCGACCGTCTCCCGCGGCAAGACGTGGAGGATCCACTACTGGCTGCTCAAGAAGGACCGCATCCGCGACGTCGGCCAGCAGAGCAGCCCGAGCCCGGATTCCGAGGTCGCGACCATCTACCGGGACATCGGCGACAGCGAGTGGAACCGGAGCGAGAAGCCCGCCCCACCCCCCTCGAAACCCGCGTAGGTTTCCGCGGCGGAGCGCCCTCAGGCCATCGTCTGGGAGATCGACCCGTCCCACCCTCCGCCCGGGGTCGGACGCGCGGACATCCAAACGGTCGTCCCCGCCCCGGCGCCGACGGGGAGTTCGTAGAACACCATCGACCCGACCGTGAGGCTGATCGACCCCGGGGGGAGGTTCCCCGCAAGGGTGGAACCACCCTGGCAGGTGGGGGGCGTCGCCGAAGCTTGGGTCGCCCAACCACCGCTGGCGCCCGAGTACGTGCCGAGAACGGTCCCGTTCGCGGCCACGATGCAGACCGCCCGGAGCGCGAGCGCCGATCCGTCCCCGCCGGTGGCCGCAAAACCGAGACGGGCCAGCGGGGGCGGTAGGGGAACATCGGTCCCGCCGGAAGCTCCCGGTTTCACAGTCGCGTAGTAGACGCCCGTCGAACCTCCCCGCGCGAGGGGACCGAAGGCGAACTACGCCCCGAATGCGGTCACTTCGGGGCGGGCATCGGCGCGGGGTCGGCTCGCGGAACAGTAGGCGAGGCCGACGAGGAGTGCGAGGACCGCCCCGACGCCGGGCACGACCACGAGGAAACGGGCGCGGCGCGGTCGGTTGGAGCGGATCATCGTCGGGTCGCCCGTTTACCGGTTCCGTGTCGGGTCGGTGCGGGGTTTGACCGGAGGGGGGCGATACCGCGGGTGCGGCGCCGAGGCCCCGGGGAAGTTGGTGCGGGCGATGACGGAACGGGCGTGCTCGATCGCCGCGAAGGCGTAGGTGATCGCGAGGACGAGGCCGATCACGTCGGCCTGGCTGCTGGTGAGGACGTTCACGTGGACCGCGAGGAGGATCGCGGAGAGCGAGGCGAGGGCGTTGAACGACGCGTGCATGAGCACGGCGAGGAAGTAGTACCCCGCGGTCGTGTACCCGCCGCCGCGGAACTTCGCCTGCGCGTAGCCGTAGCCGAACATCGCGGTGGTGCTGCCGTGCAGCAGCACGCTCGACAGGCTTCGGATGAAGATCAGGCCGAGGCCGGCGGCGAGGCCCCCGGTCAGGAAGGCGCCCAGCCCGTAGAGCAGAGTTTCGAAGAAGCCGAAACCGAGGCCGACGCTCGCGCCGAAGACCGGCCCGTCGCTGACGAGGCGGAACCGGGCGCCGGCGCGGACCACGCCCGACGCCTTGAGCCCCTCTTCGACGAACGGCGCGATGACGAGGACGAGGAAGAAGAGGCCGGCCGACGAGTTGCCGTTGAGGAACGTGAACTCCGGCGCCGGGAACGAGTGGGAGACCGCGGTCCCGAGGGCGACGAGGATGACTTCGAGCGTGGCGGAGACGAGCGTCGCGACGATCGCGCCGTACGCGAAGGAGCTCAGGAGCGCGCTCCACGGTTCCGCCATGAACCGCTCGGATTTCCGCACCCAGGCGAGGTACAGCAGCGCCGGGAGCAGCGCGGCGAGGACGAGGATGACCAGGTCCCAGAACGCCCCGAAGTCGGTCACGCGGTGCCCCCGGCGACGGACGGGGTGGTGGGGTGGGTGTAGAACCCTTCCCCCGTCTTGCGGCCGAGCTTCCCGGCGGCGACCATCGTCCGGAGGAGAGGGCAGGCCCGGTACTTCGTGTCTTTGAATCCGTCCCAGAGGATGTCGAGGATCGCGAGCGCGGTATCGAGCCCCACCAGGTCGAGCAGCTCGAGGGGCCCCATCGGGTGGCGGAACCCGAGCTTGTAGGCGGCGTCGATGTCATCGCGCGAGGCCGTCCCCTCGTAGAGCATCCACACCGCCTCGTTGCCGAGCACGGCGAGGGCGCGCGACGTGACGAACCCCGGAGTGTCGCGCGAAGTGACGACGCGCTTGCCGAGGTCCGTGGCGAATGCGCGGGCTGCCTCCGTGACCTCCGGGCGCGTTCGGGCCCCGGGGATCAGCTCGACCAGGGGCATCGCGAGGACGGGATTGAAGAAATGGAGGCCCACGACGCGGCCGGGGTCGCGCACCGCGGCGGCGATGGACGTGATCGGGAGGGACGAGGTGTTCGTCGCCAGGATCGCCTGAGGGCTCGCCACCGATTCGATCTCCGCGAACAGCCGCTTCTTGAGCTCCAGGCTCTCGGGCGCCGCCTCGACGATTATCTCGGCGGAGTCGGCCCGTCGTAGGCCGATCGCGACATCGAGATTCCGGAGGCCCTCCTCGCGGGCCGATGGGGCCAGTTTCCCTCGCTGCACGACTCCGTCCAGGGCCTCTTCGACGAGGCGCCGTCCTCGCGCCGCGAGCTCCTCCGAGACATCCTCTAGCGTGACCGCGTAGCCGGCGAGCGCGGCCTGGGCGGCGATGCCGCTCCCCATGATCCCCGCGCCGACCACGAAGACGCGGTGTCGGACCGAGGAGCGGGGGTCGCTGTCGACGGCGGACGCGGGAGCTGCCGGCGTCACGCTCGTCACGAGCTCGGCTGAGAGATAAGCGCCTTCGGCCGACGCTCCAGGTAGCTGCAGGACCGACAGAGGAGTCCGCTCGCCGGTTCTCCGCACACCTCGCACCGATGCGGCGGGGCGGGGGGCGAGCGAGACTCGAGGAGCTCCGTGATCCGTTCGCGGCTTCGGAGGAGGGCGTGGCGCGTACCCGGCGTCGCCTCCTCGAGACGCCAGACGACCTCCCGGAAAACGTTCCGACCGGCCCGCCCGGCGTGCGGACACTCGCCGTGGTCGAACGGGATGCCTTCCTGCCGCGCGAACAGGTAGACCTCCCGCTCGGGGATCATCGCGAGCGGAGCGATCCGCGGGACGAGGGACGCCTGACGTCGGCGGTGGGGCGCCATGCGGCCGACCCGTTCGACGTCGCCGCGGGCGATGTTCATGAGGACCGTTTGGGCGAGATCGTCGAGATTGAAACCGAGGACGAGGATGTCGGCCCCAAGCTCCCGCGCGGCGCGGTTGAGCAGCCCCCGACGCCAGACGCCGCAGAACGAACACGGGGCCGTTCCGGGAAGCCGGAGCGCGGCCTCGTCAGTCGTTGTGCCCAGGCGATCGCGGGCCCGCACGATGCGATGGTCGACACCGAGACGGTTCGAGAGATCCGCCGCCGCCGCGATCGTACCGGAACGGTACCCGGCGATCCCCTCGTCAACGGTCAGCGCGACCAACCGAACGTTCGGGCGCCGTTCGAAGTACGACCGGCAAAGCGTGAGGGCGACAGCGGAATCTTTGCCGCCCGAGAGGGCGACCGCGACCGTTCCTCCCGGAAATCCCGGCAATTGCCGGTGGAGCTCGCGACGAACGCGTTCCCGGACCGACGTGGCGAAGTGGGCGCCACAGAGGTGCGCCGCGCGGTACGGCTGGTCGATCACCGCGGCTTCGGGGCACGCGTCGCACCGCACAAATGCGCCGAAAACGCCCGGATATTTGACGCACCGTCGCGTCGCCTTCCACTCGACTCTATCCTTTATCAGCCACAACCCGGCCAACTCTTGGCCGATGGTCTCGGCAACTCCATCGCGCGACCGCGTCGGAGGCGGCCGAGCGAACTTTTCCTCCCCGAAGCCGACGCCGCCGGCGGTCTCGACGACGACGCTCGAGGTCGTCGGTCGGTTCCAAAGGATGCTCCAGTCGCAAGAGCGCAGCCCGTGCACGGTGAAGCAGTACGGGCACATCGCCCGCATGTTCCTCGGTTACGCGGGGAAGCCGCTCGATGAGGTCACGCGCCAGGACCTGGACGGATTCCGTGAGTACCTCGTGTTGCAGCGGCACTACAGCAAGAACTCGCTCTACACCACGGTCCGTGGCTTGACGTGCCTCTTTCGCAGCTTCGGTCTGAGCATCGCCGAAGGTCTCGAAGCGCCCCGCCGCCCCGAACGGCTGCCGCACTACCTCAACGAGGACGAGATGCACCGCCTGCTGGAATCGGTCCACGATTCCCCGCGCGATTCCGCGATCGTCCACGTGCTCGGATTCGGCGGGCTCCGCGTGAGCGAGCTCTGCCATCTCGAGGTCAACGACATCGAATTCGAGCGGAACCTCCTCCACATCCGCTCCGGTAAGGGCGACCGGGACCGGGAGGTCGTACTCGAGGACCGGAGCCGCGCGGCGATCGACCGGTACCTGACCGAGCGCGCACTCACGGGGGAGGTACGGGCGCGCCTATTCCCCGTCGGGGCGGTCACGGTCGAACGCGTCGTCCGGCGCGCGGCCCAACGTGCGGGGATCCCCCGCCGAGTGACCCCGCACATGCTCCGCCACACCCTCGCGACGACGCTGCTGAGCCGCGGGTGCGACATTCGGTACATCCAGAAGCTGCTCGGTCACGCTTCCGTGGCCACGACCCAGATCTACACGCACGTCGACACGACGGCGCTGCGCGCCGCCTACCAGCGGGCGAAGCCCCAGTACTAATCTCCCGTCGCGCTCCCCGCCGCGGCGTGGGCGAATCGGCCGACTTTCTGGTCTTGGGAGCCGGGATCGCCGGCACCGCCCTAGCGTACCACCTTTCGGCTCGTTCCGTCGGCGCGATCGTCGTCGTCGAGCCGAGGACGCCGGCCGCCGGCGCCACGGGTCGGGCCGCCGGCGTGATCACGGAGCAGCTCTGGGACCGGTGGGACGTCGACGTCACGCGGGAAAGTCACCGGCAGTATGTCGAGCTCTGCGCGTCGACCCAGCCCGAGGCGTACCGTCAGAACGGTTTCGTACGGGTGACCCGGAATCCCGAGGCGGTCCCGGTCGTCGAAGCGGCGGTCGAACGACTCCGGGCGTGGGGCGTTCGCGTGTCGTTCGCGACGCCCACCGAGCTCGCGAACCTGGTCCCGGACGGGTCGTTCGGCGACATCCTCGGGGCGATGTACGGCCCGGACGACGCGTGCGTAACTCCGTCCACGATCGCGGGGTGCTACGTCGAGGCGGCCCGCCGCCGTGGGGTCCGGTTCGAGTTCGGAACCCCCGTCGAACCGGGAAGATACCGGGACGGTCGGTGGGAGGTTCGCGTCGGTGCGCTCGAGCTGCGCGCCCGCACGGTCATCGTCGCCGCCGGGGCCTGGTCCAAATCGCTCCTGAACGGATTGGGCCATCCGCTGCCGCTCACCCCGTACCGGACGCAGGCCGCCTTGCTCCGACCGGAGGTACTCCGACCCACGTTCCCGACGATCCACGACATCGACACCGATGTGTACGTTCGCCCTGAAGAGAACGGACGGATCCTGGCAGGCGACGGGACCGAGAAGGTCGAGGCGGACCCGGAGCGGTTCGCCTCTCAGGGCGACCAGGAGTTCCTGGCTCACCTGGCCGGTGCCTTCGAGTCGCGGTTCCCCGGATGGAGAGGGGCCGAGCCGGTGTCGGCCTGGGCGGGGGTCTGCTCTTCGACCCACGACCGCCACCCGTTCATCGGGGCCGTTCGAGGCGCCGAGGAGCTGCACGTCATCACCGGTTTCAACGGCTTCGGCGTGATGCGGGCGGGGGGAGCGGCGGCGCGCCTCGCGAAGGTCCTCGCCGACGACGGAGACGCCGCCGCGACCCTCGGATCCGCGTGGTCCGGCCGCCTGACCGAGACGGTCGGTGCCTTCCCGCCCCGCCCCGGGTTCACCCTCGAGGGGGGCGACCAGCCCCGCTTCTAGGCCGTCGGCGTGGTGCGAAGCCGCTCGAGCTTCGCGAGGAACTCGACCCCCTCGCCCGCGGTCATGGGTTTCCCGTCGTCCCGCGTGAGCGGAAGACCCGCGGTCGCGCAGGCGGCCGATGGAGTGGCCCCGTTCAGGAGCTCCCGAAGGGCGATCTGCTCGAGCCGACTCAGACGGACACCCCCGAGCACGTAGTCGTCGAACGCCTCGTAGGCGACGGGGCAGATCGTCCGCACGATGGCGGCCATCTCCGCGGCGTAGAGCCGGATCTCCTCCTGCGCGTGGGGATCGAGCCGGAGCGAGAGGAAGTGGAGAAGGTTCCAGAGGTCGATCTTCCAGTACCACTCGGTATAGTACGCCAGGGGGAGGATCAGGCGCGCGGTCTCCCGCGCGATCCCCGCCTCGAGGGCCGACGTGTACGCTTGGTAGGCGTCGTGGGAGACCCGCTCGAGATCGGCGCGGAAACGATCGGTGACATCGCCCGGAAGGGGCTCGTCGCGACCCTGCCGATTCCGAGTCGATTGTCGCCGGATCTCGTCGGGCGGGGGGACGTCGAATTCATCGGGGACAATGGAGTACCTTGCGCTATATTCATTTATATTGGCCGTTCGATGTCGGACGAACTGCCGGGCGACGTAGATCGGGAGCCGGATCAGAAACTTGAATTCGACCATCTCGAACGGCGTGGTGTGGCGGTGGCGCATCAGGTACCGAATGAGCCCGCGGTCGTCGCGAACGCTCTTGGTTCCCGTCCCGTACGAGACGCGAGCGGCCTGGACGATCGCGGCGTCGTCGCCCATGTAGTCGACGAGGACGACGTAACCGTGGAGCAGCACGGGACGCTTCACGCCGATCACAGCGTCCGCCTGGGGGACGTTCGGCCGACGCATCGGCAAGCTCTCGTCGGCCATCGGCGCCGCCGGGAGCGTGTCGTTGAATAAAGCCTCGGTCGGGAATCCGGGCGAACGGACTCCGTAATCAGGCGGAGTCCACCGAGCGAAGGAATTCCACCACCGTTCGACGGAAGAGGGGGCGCTCCTCCCAGAACGGCATATGGGAGCTATGGACGAATTCGACGCGTCGCGCCCCCGGGACCGCCCCCGCGATGGCCTTGGCCACGGTCGGCGTCACCTCGTCGTAGCGACCGCCGAGGACGAGAGTGGGAACGTGGATCCCGGGAAGCTGCGGCGTGAGGTCGATGTCCCGGATCGAGCCGGTGATGGTGAACTCGTTCGGTCCGTTCATCTCGGCGTAGACCGGCCGCTCGCCGGACATCTTCATGGTGCGGAGGAGCTCGTCGGGCCACGGTTCCACCCGGCAGACGTGCTTCCGGTAGAACTCGAGTACCGCGCCCACATATTCGGGCGCGTCGAACGTCCCCGCCGCTTCGTGCTTTTCCATGACCGCGCGCGTTGCCGCGGGAAGCTCCGACTTCAGTCGGGTCATCTCCCGCTGGGCGAGCGGGATGCTCGCGACCCCGCCGACCGTGATCAACGAGCGTAGGTGCTTCTGCCAGCGGATCGCGTACGCGAGAGCGAGGAGCCCGCCGTAGCTCGAGCCGATGAGGTGGATCTTCCCGAGGCGAAGCACGCTGCGGAGCGCTTCCACCTCGGCCACATTGTGGTCGAGCGTGAACAGTCCGTGATCGTCCGGGAGGTCGGATTTGCCGCAGCCGAGCTGGTCGAACAGGACCACACGGTAACCGTCCTCGGCCAGGTCGGCCAAAGGTAGCAGGTAATCGTGGATCGCCCCCGGACCCCCGTGGAGTCCGAGCACCGTGGGGTGACCTGGATCGCCGAAGGACCGGTAGAACAGTCGGTAGCCCAGGACCGGCGCGAACCCCTCGGTCGCTTTCGTCAACGCTCCCCCTCTGAAGTCCGGCCCGAATGCACCGGGGCGCCCCGGCGGTAATCACGGCGGCGCAAGAAAGGTGAGCCGTCCGAGGCTTCCCGGCTCGGAGACGGCGCTTCTCGCCTCGTGATCCCCTCGTCGGGAAGCCGAAACCGTAAACTGGCGGCCTCGGCCCATCTCCGTTGGAGGTCGGGAATCGGTGGCGCGCATCTTCGTCGGCGTAGCGTGGCCGTACGCCAACGGCCCGTTCCACATCGGCCACCTCGCCGGAGCGTACCTGCCGGCGGACCTGTTCGCCCGCTTCCATCGACTGAAGGGCGACGAGGTTCTGATGGTCTCGGGCTCCGACATGCACGGAACCCCGATCCTGGTCCGGGCCGAACAGGAGGGGACGACCCCCGACGAGATTGCGCGACGCTACGATACCGTCAACCGGGAGGCGTTCCGGCGATTGGGATCCACGTACGATCTGTTCACCAACACCCGGACGATCATCCACGAGAAAACGGTTCAGGAGCTGTTCCTCGCGCTCCTCGAGAACTCGTTCCTCGCCCGCAAGACCGAGCTCAACGCGTACTGCCCGAACCACCGCCGGTTCCTGCCGGACCGGTACCTGGTGGGGACCTGCCCGAACTGCGGCAACCCGAACGCGCGGGGCGACGAGTGCGACCGGTGCGGGAGAGTCCTAACTCCGGCCGAGCTCAAGTCGCCGCGGTGCAGCCTCTGCGGCACCCCGGCCGAGTTCCGGCCGTCGGAGCATTTCTTCCTGCTCCTGGACAAATTTCAGCCCCAGCTCGCCGCGTATCTGGCGGAGCGAACGGGATGGAGGCCGAACGTCGTGGGGGTGACCCGGAACTTCTTCGAGGTCGGTCTCCACCCGACCCCGATCACGCGCGACCTCGATTGGGGGATCCCGCTCCCGCTCGACGGCTACGAGACGAAGCGGTTCTACGTCTGGTTCGACGCCCTGATCGGGTACCTCTCCGCGTCGAAGGAGTGGGCGGTGCGCGCCGGAAAACCGGACGCGTGGCACCGGTTTTGGGACGCCGGGGAGGCCGTCCGCCAGTACTACTTCCTCGGCAAGGACAACATCTTCTACCACACCATCTTCTGGCCAGCGATCCTCCTCGGCCACGGGAAATTGCAGCTCCCGTTCGACGTCCCCGCGAACGAGTGGATGCTCCTCGGCGGCGAGAAGATCGCGAAGTCGCGCCCGGCCGACGCGGACGCGTTCATCCCGTCGCTCCTCGAGCACTTCTCCCCGGACGCGATCCGGTTCTACGCGACGCTCCTCGCGCCCGAGAACCACGACACCGAGTTCGACTGGGACGAGTTCCACGGCCTCTGCGACGAGATCCTTGCGAACCAGTGGGGCAACCTGGTGCAGCGCGTTCTCGTCCTGGTCCGGGAGAAATGCGGCGGCAAGATCCCGACGCCGGGGGCTCCGTTCGACGCCAACGCAACCCACGGGGTCGGGGAGCGATTGCGCGCCGCCCACGTCGCCATCTCGACCGCGTTCGAGGAGGTGCGGCTCAAGGAGGCGTTCGACCGGGTGCTGACCGAGATCCGCGACGGCAACCGCCGCTTCCAGGAGTCGGCCCCCTGGCGACTCTCCGGCGACGCCCTCGCCATCGCGCTCTACGAAGCGCTCTGGACGATCCGGGCCGCGGCGATCTGGTCGTCCCCGGTGATCCCCTTCTCGGCGGCCGAGGTGGGGCGGATGCTCGGGGAGGAAGGGCTCCTCGCTCCGGGCGCCTGGGACTCCGCGGTTCAGCCGCCCGAGCCCGGAAAGGCCTTGGGGGAGATCCGCCCCTTGTTCCCTCGGCGAGAGACGGGAACCGCGAAGCGGGCGACCCCGAGCGGGGCCTCCGGCACGGGCACCGCACCGGCAGAAGCGACGCCCCCGCTCGCCGTTCAAACGGCCCAGATCCAGTCCGCTGCCCCGCATCCGAACGCGGACAAGCTGTACGTGCTCACCCTGGAGACCGAAGCGGGTGCCACCCGCACCGTCGTCGCCGGAATCCGTCCGTACTTTTCGCCCGAGGAGCTCGCGGGCCGACGGCTGATGGTGCTCACGAATCTCGCACCGCGGACGATACGGGGCGTCGTGTCGCAAGGAATGATCCTGGCCGGGGACGACCACGGGCGCCCGGCGCTGCTCGAACCGCCCCACGGAACCCTCCTCGGGGCGTACGTCGACGGCGCGGGCCCTGACGCACCTTCGATCGCCTACGAACAGTTCGAAGCGAGCCCGCTCGTGGCGGGTGTGGTCGTGAGCGCCCCCGCTCCGGGCGAGCTCGAGGTGGATGTCGGCGGAAAGAACGTCCACGTCGGGGGCACGGAGACCGCAGGGGGCCACGTTGTGGTCCAGCTGACGGGGCGAAACGGGGATAGCGGTCGGCTGCTTACAATATCCGGAGGCGTCCCGGTCCGGCCCGCGGCCGGCGTCGCACGAGGAACACGGATACGATGACCGGCCCGCGACTCGACCTCCACGTTCACAGCGTCGTCTCCCCCGATTCGAACGCCACTTTGGAAGCGATCGTCGACGCGGTCACCACCTCGGGGCTTCAGGGGTTCGCGCTGACCGACCACAACTCGATCGAGGGACATCGCAACTTGGCGCGGATCCGGGACCGCTTCCCCCGCCACCTGTTCGTTCCCGGGGTCGAGGTGTCGACGCGGGAGGGCCATCTCTTGGTCTACGGGGTCGACCAGCTCCCCCCGATTCGCAACCCGCTCAACGAGACGGTCGAATGGGTCGAGAGTCACGGCGGGGTCTCGGTCTTGGCGCACCCGCTTCGGTGGGCGCACGGCGTCGGAGCGGCGATCGCACGGCGCGCCCGCGTTTCCGCCATCGAGACGGTGAACGGCCACAACCCGGAGCTCGCCAACGCCCGCGCGGAGCTCATCGCCGCTCATCGGGGGATCGCGACCACCGGTGGCAGCGACGCTCACGAGGCGAGCAGCGTAGGGCGGGCGGTCACGGAGCTACGCGAGGACGTCAGCTCGGTCGACGAGATCCTTGAGGCGCTCCGTCGCGGACACGTCCGTGCGTCGGGCCGGTCGCTGTCCGGCGTCGACCGGGTCCGGCTCGGCGTGCGCACCGGCTTGCTCCGCGCTGCGCGCGGGTTCCGCCCCATCTGAGCCGCCGCCGCTGACCCCTTAAAGCGGCCCGCGCCTGCCGGGGTCCGGCGCCGAGGTGGCAGAATGGTTAATGCGACAGACTGCAGATCTGTTTCCTGGGGGTTCGATTCCCTCCCTCGGCTTCCGGCCCAGGAGGCGACGCCCGGTCGTGGATGGTTGCCTCCTCGTCCATGGCGGATCCGGCGCGCCTGTCCCGGGGGAGTTGTTCCATGAGGGCGAGCACGATTACGGTCTCGCAGGAGACGCGGAGGCTGCTGAAGCTGCTCAAGAGCGGAGGCGCGACCTACGACGACGTGATCCGGGCCATACTCGTCGCCCATCCGACGGAGTTGACGGCGGCGGAGCTGGCCCGTCGGATCCGACAGGGGAAACCCCGCCCCATCGAGAAGCTCCTCCGTCGGAGCCGCGAGCAGCCCTACTGAGCGCACCGCGCCATTCCGCCTCGCCGGCAACGACTTGGCGGAGATCGAGTTCCTCGACCGGCCACCGGCGTGGTCGCGGGCGACTATCGGTGCGTTGGTGACCGAGGGCGGAATCGAAGTTCCTTGGCTACTTCGAGACCGCGGCTCGAGAGTCGGTAGATTTTCAGTCGCCGGTCGTGCCCGCGAACGTGGCCCCTCTCGGTGACGAGGATTCCGGCGGCCTCCAATCTCCGAAGTACGGCAGCGAGTCCCGCTTGAGGAATCCCGAGCGCCTCTCCAATCCCCGCCTGACAAACTTCGGGCGGGGCGACCTCTCCCGGCGCGAGGTTTCCCTGGGAGTAGATGTGCAGGATGAGGCGCTGCGAGAGCCGGAGGGTCTCGTTCGGAGGGGTCGATCGACGGGTCGTCGACGGCTCGGGCGGTGAAGCGGGCAACGTCGGCGCGCTGGGCGATGGATCCGGCCCGGGCGAGGGGGAGAATGGGTGAGTGTCGGCCGACGGTTCGGGGACCAAGATCGGCGAGAGGTGCCGCGTAGTCGCATCGACCCCGTTCGGCATCCCCACCGGCCCGTTCGCGCGGCCGAACGCCCCCGCGGGAGGGAGGTCGGCGTCCGCGTGGCGCCGGGCCTGCCACCACAGCACCAGATAGAGCCCGACGGCGACCGCGAGGCCGACGCCGAGCCCGTAGGCGAAGTCAACCGGGATCACGGGGGCGCACCCTCACCCGACGCGTGGGGGAAGGACCAACCGAATCGGCGTTCCCTCCGGATATCGGCGGGAATCTCCGGCGCTACCGGCTCGGACCCACCAGTTCTTCCGGTTCTTCGGTCCTCGATGTCGCGTCGCCGGGGGCGCCCACCGTCGGACCGCGAAGACTGCGGACGATGTTGCGGCCCTGCCGGGCGAGCAGCAGGCGGTACCCGCCTGCGGCCCCGGCGAGTGCGATCGCAACCGCGCTCACCGCGAATCCCCACCAGAATGCGAGGCCGCTCGCCGTGCCGGCCTGCCCCACCGTCACCGGGCTCTTTACCGGATTCTTGACGGGCGGGGGTCCCTGTACACTGAACGTCACGGTGCTCGTCGTCGAGGCGCCCGTCGCGTCGACGACGGTCACCGTGACCGAGTAGTTCCCGGTCGGGACGGCCGAGCACGACACCACGGCCGTTCCGCTCGCCGAGCAGCCGGTCGGGAGACCGGCGTACTGGTACTGGAACGGGGCCGTGCCTCCCGCGACCGTCGCGGTGAGCTGGACCGACCCTCCCATCGGGATCGAGTGCGCCGACGCGGCGAACGAGGGGATGCTCGGCAGCGCGTTGACGGTCAAGCTGGCACTCCCCGGGGCGAACGCGCCGAGTCCGTCCGTGGCCCGGACTCCGATCGAGAACGTACCGGTCGCCGTGGGCTGACAGGCCAGGGAGCTCGCGTCCCGCGTTGGGCACCCGGCCGGGAGGCCCGAATAAACGTAGGAGAACGGAGCCGCACCGCCCGCGAGGGAACTCGCGACGGTGACCATCTGCCCGACATCGAGCGCCGTGTGGTCGGTCGTTAGGGCGACCAACGCGAGCGCGGGTACGACGTTGAGATGCGTCGAGCCGAGCGCGCTCACTCCGATCCCATCCGTCACGCTCGCCGTAACGTCGAACGACCCGGCGGCGGTCGGGGTGCAGCGGAGGCTCGCGGCGTTCGCGGAGGGGCACCCCGGGGGTAGGCCGAGGTACGCGTAAGTTAGACCCCCCGCTCCCGGTGTCGCGGCGATGTCGAAGCCGAGCGAGATCCCTACCTCGCCGAGGGGCGTGGTGGTCCCGAAGCTCACGACGCTCGGTGCTGCACCGACGAGGATCGTCGTGCGCGCGGTCGCCTGGAACCCGTCCGATCCGGAGATCACGACGACGATCGCGTACGTCCCCGCTACGGTCGGCACACAGGTCAGCGCCGGCGCGTTGACCGACGGACAGCCCGAGGGGAGTCCGGAGTACCGGTACGATAGGCCCCCGGCGTTCGGGGATTGGGTGACGTCGAGCGTGAAGGCGTGCCCCACGTCCGCGAGGCGGACCCCTGGGGCGAAGGCGGGGGCGGCGACCGTCCAGTTCCCGCCCGCGTACGTCCACGTCACGACGTTGGGGGGAGCGACCGTGTGGTTGCTGCTCCCCAAGAGCACCGCTTCGTTGTCGGCGGCGTCGAACACCATCGACTGGATGTTGAACGACGTGCCGTTCGACGAGAGCAGCGTCCAGTTGCCCGAGGCGTACGCCCAGAGCTCGTAGCTCCACGCCGTCGCGTTGTACACGTACAGGTGGGCGAGCCCACCGTAGAGCAGCACCTGGTTCGACGAACTATCGTAGGCGATGCCGTAGTACATCCGGGCGCTCGGACCGCCGCGGACGGAGGCGGTCACGTTGTACCAGGCCCCGCCGTGGAACGTGTAGGTGGAGTTGTCCAAGTGGTCCGAGAGCGTGTAGCCGCCGAAGTAGAGCACGTAGTGGTCGAGCGCGTCGTACGCCATCTGACCGAACCACGCCGGAGGGTTCCCCGCGGACGCGGTGCGGTTGGTCCAGCTACCCCCCGCGTAGGTCCAAGTCGACTCGATGTTGCCGTTGAGGCTGAGCGGGGAGAGCCCGAGCTCGTCGTAGAGGAGCACGTACTCGTCCGCCGCGTCGTATACCAGGTTCGGGAAATCCACCGCGAACGGTGCCGCGGTGCTGAGGTTGGTCCAGACCCCGGCGCGGTAGCTCCAGGTCTGGTTCGAAACGGGCGCAACCGAATTGTTGGTGCCCATGAGTCGCCCACCGTAGAGGAGAACGTACTGATCGTGACCGTCGTAGACGAGCCCCGGGGCCAGCGTGGCCGGGACGTTACCGGTCGTCGTTACTAGGCTCCAGTTGCCGGCGGCGAACTCCCAGGTGAGTTCGGTCGGTCCGTACGTGTTGTTCGCCGGCCCCGCGCTGTCATTCAGCGAGACCGCGACGACGTACGCGTCCGCCGCGTCGTAGGTCATGACCACGCCGAAGCTGATGTTCGGTCCCGCCGCGGGGCGGGCCGCGAGATGCGGCGAAACCACCGACCCAGGGCCGTTCCCCCGTGCGGCGCTGGCCTTCGCCTGGCTGAGCAGGGAGTCCGGTGTGGTCAGGGCCGCCAGGGCGTGCGCGTGGGACGCGACCCCGAGCGTTGGCGGGGGGGCAGCGAGAGTCGACCCGCCCACCACGATCATGAGGCCAACCAGAACCAGCGCGGTCCCGGCCGCCCATCGGAGCGGCGACCGAGATCCTCGTGGTGCGCGGAGAAGGTCTCCGACCGATCGAGCGGGGTGCATTCGTCGAGAGCCTGGGTCGCCGTTGAGGATCGCGCGGAGCGACGTCATCGGCTCCCGATGAACGGGCTCGCCGTCATAAGCGGCCGCCGGATATATTCGCTATCTACACACGTGACCGCCGAATAGTTGGATCCGCCGCGATCGGCTACCGTTCGGTGGCCGGGCGCGCCGGGGGGGCCCGCCACCTTGGGGCGCCGGTAGCGACCTGGGATTCCCGGCCGCCGCCCGCGGCGACGCTTCGACGCCGACGGGTACGACCCGGACCGACCACGCGGGGGCAGAAAAACGTAGCTTGAACGCCGGCCCAACCGGGCCACAAATCCGGCCGATGTCGCCGTCCAGAAGGCGCAAATACCCAGCGCATGACACGCCGCCGGCGATTTCGATGAAGTCACGGCGTAAGGCGGGTTGGTCGCGGATGTTCGTCGCGGGCTTCGTTGTGGGCGCCACGGTCCTGGTGCTGCTCGGGGGCCTGATCCCGGTCGAGGCGGTCGGACTCCACGGTGGAGCTACAGGGGCGACCGGACGGGCTTCGGCGTCGAGCGGTGACATCGCCCTCGCCTCGGCCCGGGCGTCGCTCGCGGTCGGCGCCGGGCCGGCCGGTGGAGCTCCGTGGACGTGCCAGCCGCGGGGCGGCGGCGTCGCGTGCTCCGCGGCGGCCGCGTCGCACCCGTCGCCGCTGATCGTGCCGACTCCGGGGTGGAGCACCGTCGCCTTTGGGCCTTCGCCGCGCGTGATCCCCGGCGGGAGTGGCTTGGTCTACGACGCGGCGGACGCCTACGTCCTTCTGTTCGGAGGAACCAACGGAACCCCCAAGGCCGACACTTGGTCGTTCGCGGGCGGCCTCTGGACCCACCTCCACCCCAAGACGGCGCCGTCCCCCCGGTTCGGCAGCGCGATGGCCTACGACCCCCCCGCCGGGTACGTGCTCCTGTTTGGCGGGTACAACGGGGTCACTACGTTCAGCGACACCTGGTCGTTCCTCAACGGTCAGTGGACCCATCTGACGCCGGCGACGACCCCGGCCAAGCTCGTGGAGGCCGTGGCGGCGTACGACGCGAACGATTCGTACGTGGTGCTATTCGGGGGCCTCGTCGGGCCGGCCCTGACGACCTTCTCGCACGCCACCTACACCTTCTTCAGCGGCAACTGGCACCTGATCACGCCGGCGACCAGTCCCCCGGGCCGGTTCGGGGCGGCGATGGCGTTCGACGTCCTCGACGGGTGGGTCGTGATGTTCGGCGGCTACAATGGAACGTCCGGGTATCTCGGCGACACGTGGAACTTCTCGGCCGGCCACTGGAACAACCGGACGGCGGGAATCTCGGTGGCGCCGCGCGCCCGAGCGTTCAGCGCGATGGCGTACGATAATCTCGACAAGTCGTTGATTCTGTTCGGCGGACAGACGTCGACCGGGGCCCACTTGGGGGATACCTGGTCGTTCGCCCGAGGTCTCTGGAGCCACCAGACCCCGGCGTTCGCGCCAGCGGCGCGACTCGATCCCGGGCTGGCGGCCGTCACCGGGACCGGCGGGGTGATCATGTTCGGCGGCGAGCGGAACACGGGCGTCATGTTCGGCGACACGTGGACGTTCGGGAGCGGCGTCTGGAAGCACGTCCTCCCGCCCCAACCCAGCCCCCGGGCCGAGGGCATCATGACGTACGACGAGGCCGACGGGTACGTGCTCTTGTTCGGGGGACTGGACCTGGGCCAAAGCTACGGCGATACGTGGACGTTCAACGGCATCCTCTGGCACAAACTCCACCCGTCGATCGCGCCGGGCGCCCGCGACGGGGCCGTCATGGCGTACGACGGCGCCGACGGCTACGTCGTCCTATGGGGCGGCCAGCCCCACGGCGGTGTGAAGAAGTTCAACGACACCTGGACGTTCCTCGGGGGGATCTGGCGTCCGCTCCCCTTGCCCTCCTCCCTGAGTGGGCTCGTCCTGCCGGGGGCCGCGCTCGCGACGATGGCGTACGATGCGGCCGACGGCTACCTCGTCATGTTCGGGGGCATCAACTACACGGGGATCGGGACCCGGCAACTCTCCTACACGTACGCGTTCTTGGATGGGAACTGGACCAACGTCACGCCCTCGGTCTCCCCCCCCGCTCGGGACCTGGCGGGGATGGCGTTCGATTCCTGGGACGGGGAGATCGTCCTGTTCGGGGGGGAGAATACGGCCCCCTCCATCCACTACCTGAACGATACGTGGACGTGGGCGGCGGGGACGTGGACGAACGCGACCTCCCCGATCGCCCCGTCGCAGCGCGAGGCGTTCCAGATCGTGTACGATGAGAACCATGGCTACGTCCTGCTCACCGGCGGATTCAACGGCGGTTCGACCCCGCTTTCCGACACGTGGTCGTTCGTCGGGGGCGTGTGGACGAAGCTCGCCCCCTCCACGCCCGCGCCCGCGGTTGCGGTCGCGGGGATCGCGTTCGACGCCAAGACCTCGAGCGTGGTCCTGTTCGGTGGCATCACGAACGTCTCGACCCAGGGGTTCGCGGGGACGACGTGGGTCTACTGAGCTCCTCGACGCGGGGCCGCTCGGTCGCCCCCGACGCGACGCCCGCGTCTACGCGGAGGGGAGAGGGAGGTTCGCCGGTCGCAGCCCCGGGTCGATGAGGCCGGTCGTCGCGTAGCGGTACAGCGCGACCCGAAGGATCCCGTTCACCGCGGACATCAAGATGATCGTGAAGACCAGCAGCGCGACGCCGAGGACGAGCACGGCCACGCCGCCGACAACAGCTCCCGAGACGACGAGCACGACGCCGAACACGATGAGGAGGAAGCTCGCCAGGACGAGCCCGACGCCGATCGCGGCGAGGACGAAGTTGGAGATCAGCGTCTTGCCGAAGGTCTGACCGAACAACGACGCGGAGCGCTTCAAGGACGCCCAGGCCCCGAGGTCCTCGAAGAGGATCGTGGGCAGGACGAAGTACGTCGCGATGCCCCAGGTCGCTCCCGCGAGGATGCGGAAGAGGAAACCGCCGAGCGGGCCGAGCCGCCGCGCGATCGCCTGGATGGCGAGGCCCACGGTCGCGGCAATGACCGACCAGACGAGGAGCCGCCCGACCCGCCCCCCGGCGAGGCGAAGGCCGTCCCGAACCGTGGCGGGCTTTCCGTCGAGGTTGAGCTTCGCCGCCGCCATGAGCGCGGCCGTGAAGAAGTTGCCGAGGAAGACGAGGACGAAATAGACGACCAGCGCCAGCACGATCACCGGGAGGATCAGGGCTCCGTGGCCGGGCTGGGCGAGCGTGATCAGGAGGCCCAGACCGCCGAGGAGGACGAACGGAACCGCGACCAGCGCGACCACTCCGAGCAGAGAGAGACCCGCGAGCAAGGGCAACCATAGGAGCGACGTATTGTTCCGGATGATCCGGAACGTCGTCTTGGTCAGGCGCCACGAATCGGCGAAGGTTCCCATCGGCTCCTCGACGAGTTCGAGTCGGCTGACCTCATAACGCCCGCGCTGCGCGGACGCTCCCGGAGCAACGAGCGGCCGCCTCGGCCGTCGCTAATCCGCGGGGGGGCATGGCGGAGTAGAGGTTCGATTGGTTCAGGGTTGGGCTGCGGTCGATGGGGAGCGTGATGTTCCACGAAACGTTCCCCCCGCTTCCGGGGAGATTCGAGTAGAACTGGATGCCGGGCTCGTCGTGCCCGTAGCAGTCGGGCGCATAGGCGCCCTGGGGGTAATGGTCGGCGACTTCTGAAAAGCCGGGCCAGAGACCCGCGCAAAAGCGGTTGTCCCAGTTGGCGGAGCTTTGGGTTCCGGCGGGGCTCGCGTGGTGCGGGGCCATCGGGGACCCGGACCGGAGGAATTGAGCGCCGGGCGGGACTCCGGAGGGACCCCAGGCCGAGGGGTGGGGACCGGGAAGTTGGAAATGCCCCAAGTGCGCGCTGGGGGAGGTGGGGAGCGCGGCGTGGGTCATCGACGCGGGGAGCGTGGCGAGGGGCGCGGCCGTGAGCGGGGCCCCCGAAGATGGGATTGCCGCGAACGATGGACGATTTACAACGTGGGAGGAAGGCCCACCGACCGTGAGGGCCATCATCGGTAGGATGGCAAGAACCATCACAATGGCTGTAGCGACCACGAGCGCCGTGCGGAGCTTGCGGGCGGTCGGATTCTGATGCGCGGGGGCTTGCTCGCCTGCTGCATTATCGGTCGACGTAAAACCACCTCGGGTAGGGCTCCCGTATTCCTGGAGGGATTGATATCGCACGGGTCGGCACCCTTTCCGGTAATCACGCCGTGGACATCGGCGCCAATTTCGCCGAGGCGAGGCCCCCCGCCAAGCTCTAGCGTCCACGGGCACCGCCGAGAGGTAGGCTGACCGGAACGGGAACTTGCGCGGCATACAAGTTCGAACCGCGAAACGCGGAGGCCGATCCCCGGGGCGTTGCCGGTGGACGGCCGTTCTCGTGATCGCCGCGACATTCCTTGGTGCGCTGCCCGGATTCGCTTCGGGATCCTTCCTAGCCGGCTTGCCACCGCCACCGGCGACGGAGAGGTCACCCCCCTCGGTCCTCCCGCCTGCGGAAAGATTGAACGCGGACATCGGCTCGAGCCACCAGCTACCGACGTCGTCCCATGCCCCGACCATGGATCGCCGTCCGCTGCTCGGCGGAGGTCTCGCGGCTTTCGCGGCGACCGAAGGGATCCGCCCCGCTCGCCCGATTCCGGGAGCCGGCGGGGTCGCACTCGACTCCCTCGTGATGTGGAACAACAGCTTCCAGCCGGGGAACTTCCTTCCCGCCGATTGCCAGTTCCCCTCCGGGGTCGCCGCCGATTCGCTCCGGGGCAACCTCTACGTCGCCTGCAGCGGTTCGTCGCTGATCGATGTCGTGTCGCTCGCGAACGGCTCGGTCACCAAGTCGGTGGAGGTTGGTCAATCGCCGAACAGCCTCCTGGTGACCCGTGCGTCCGGCGAGGTGTACGTCTCCAATCTCGGATCGTCCAATCTGAGCGTTCTCGCGACAAGTACGAATGCGGTCGTCGCCACGATTCCTGTTGGGCGCTCGCCGGGGGCGTTCGCCGAGGACGCCTCCCGGGGTCGGCTCTTCGTGGTCAACGGTGGCGCTGCCTCGGTCAGCATCGTGAACGAGTCGAGCCGGTCGCTGCTCGCGACGGTGGCGGTGGGGGCGGGACCGGGCCCCATCCTCTTTGACCCGGCCACGAACGAAGTGTACGTCGGGAACACGAACTCGGCGAATCTCAGCGTGATCTCCTCGGCCACGCTCGCCGTCGTCGCCACCATCCCCGTCGGGGCGGCGCCCCAGGCGCTCGCCTACGACGCGACCCATCACGAGGTCGACGTCGCCTCCCAGAGCACGAACTCGGTGCGTGTCGTCGCGGAAGGGAATCACTCGATGGTCGCTACGATCTCGGTCGGTGGAGGTCCGTGGGCCCTCCTCGAGATCCCCACAGCCAACGAGCTCTACGTCGCCAACTCCGCCACGAATACGATCAGCGTGGTGGCGACCTCCCTGCGAACTGTCGCGGCGACGGTGCCCGTCGGGACGCTGCCGATCAGCATGGCCCTGGTGGGGACGAATGTCTACGTCGTCGCGGAGGACAGCAACGCGGTCGATGTGATCGCAACCGCCTCCGCGTCCATCGTCCGGACCGTGACCGTCGGAGGGTTTCCCCAGGCCCTGGTGTACGAGCCGGTCACCGGGAACGTGGCCGTCGTCAGCTACTGGTCGGACTCCGTGACCCTCCTGGTCGCCTCGACCGCGGCGCTCGCCCGCTCGATCCCGGTCGGGGCGTACCCCGCGTCGATCGCCTTCGACAACACGACCGGGAACGAGTTCGTGGCCGACTACTACGCTGGGATCGTCAGCATCGTGTCGGTTCGGTTCCACGCGGTCCTCGGCGTTGCGGCGGTTGGGCAGTGGCCGACGGCCCTCGCCGTTGACCCGTCGCGAAGCGAACTGTTCGTCGCCAATTATGGGTCGTACACTGTCTCGGTGATCTCGACGGCAACGTACGCCGTTCTTGCGACGATCCCGGTTGGTGTGGAGCCGGTCGCGTTGGCCGTGGACACGGCCCGCGGTGAGGTCTACGTCGTGAACGCGGGGTCGTTCACGGTCAGCGTCATCGCGGAAGCGACGAACGCGGTCGTCGCGACCGTGGGCGTGGGCGGTGTGCCGACCGCGATCCAGTTCGACCCGGTCACGCGCGAGCTCTACGTGGCGAACTCCGGAACGATGTCCGTGAGCGTCATCGCCGACGCGAACCACACGGTCGTGGCGACGATCCACGTCGGGAACAATCCGGGCGTGCTCGCCCGCGACCCGATCACCGGTGAGATCTTCGTCGCGAACCAACTGTCGAACAACGTGAGCATCGTGCAGCCGGCGACCCATCGGGTCGTCGCCTCCCTCCCGGTCGGGCGGTTCACGAACGCGTTCGCCTACGACCCCCGAACGGACGACATGTACGCGGCCAACCTGTTCTCGAACAACGTGAGCGTGATCCACGGCGGCAACCGTAGCCTGGTCGCGACCGTGGCGGTCGGGGTCAGCCCCACCTCGCTCGCCTACGTGAACGCGAGCGACGCGGTGTGGGTCGCGAACACCGGGTCGAACACAACGACCGTGATCGCGGGCAGTAATCGGACGGTGACCGCGACCCTCGGCGTCGGCGCGATGCCGGTGGCCCTCGCGGTGAGCGCCGGAGGGAGCGAGGTCGACCTCGCGAACGAGGGCTCCGGTTCGCTCACGATCGCGACGCCCTCCCCCGGCCTCGCCGGCCACTCGGTGACCTTCCACGAGAGCGGCCTAGCGCCCCGCACGAGCTGGAGCGTGACGTTCGGCGGCGTGCGGTCGGTCGCCACCGGGCCCACGCTCGCGCTCCACACCGTTCCGGACGGCCCGCTCGGCTACAGTGTGGGAAATCTCACGGGATACCGGGTGCCCCCCGCGGGTACCGTCACCGTGGCGGGCAACGACGTCGACGTCGCCCTCGTGTTCGAGCCTCTCTCGTCCGCGACCAGCTACGCGGTCGACTTCCAAGAGGCGGGCCTGCCGGCGGGAACACTCTGGAGCGTGATCCTGAACGGAACCGGCCTTTGGGTGCCGGTCACCGTGATCCGCTTCCTCGAACCCAACGGCTCGTATCCTTACCAGCTGCGAAACGTAACGGGCTACTCCGGACGGCCGACCGCGGGTACGGTGACCGTGACCGGAGCCAACCAGACCGTCCCGGTCGTGTTCACCCGAACCGCCGCGCCCTCGAAGTACGTGGTGACGTTCCTCGAGCAAGGGTTGCCGGTCGGGGTGAATTGGAGTGTCGCACTGAACGGAACGACCAATGTCAGCCATTCTCCGGTGCTCACGTTCTCCGTGATCAATGGCTCGTACCCGTTCGTGGTGACGGTCCTCGCCCCCTTCGATGCGATCCCCCGGGGCGGCACGATCGCCGTCCGAGGAGTTGCCGCGCGGCAGAACGTCACCTTCTACTCGTTTCCCGTCCACTGCTGCCCTAGGGGGGTGTACCCCAGCTTCTCGCTCACGAACGGGGAGATCTTCGCCCTTGTCGGAGGAATCGCGATCGTGATGGCGGCCA